>JBKJZJ010000036.1:0-5924 GCA_046715355.1 Allosphingosinicella sp.
GCTGAGGAGCCTGGTCAACGAGCGGATCGCGGGGATTTACGAGCTCGGCCTCAACAATCTCCAGCTCTCGCCCGGCGGCGGCGTCTCGGCCGACGTGCTGCGCCGGTTCGAGGCCGGCCTGATCGACCTCAGGCGCCGCAGCCAACTCTACGCCGAATATCCGGGCGGCGTCGAAATCAGGGAGGGGGTGCTCTACAGCGCCCGCATCGCTATCCCGGCACGGGTGCCGGTCGGGACCTATACCGCCGAGACCTTCCTGATCTCGGACGGCCGCGTGATCGCCGGCGCCGCGCGCGAGATCCGCATCGAAAAGCTCGGCTTCGAGGGCTTCATCGCCAATGCGGCGGAGAATTGGTCGCTGACCTACGGCATCGTCTGCGTCGCCTTGTCGCTGCTGCTCGGCTGGGCGGCGAGCGCGCTTTTCCAGCGCCGCTACGCCTAGAGCCTGATCGTCTTAGGACGAAACGCCCATGGCGTTTCGGCGTAGGGCGTGAATCAGGCTCTCATCATATTTCGAGACCATGATTCACGCTTCAGGCTGACAGCCTGAAACGATCATGGTCTAGGGCCCGCACTCGGACCCTAAATATCCGCAATCACTTGTTTACCCTCTTGCTCTAGACCTCCGGGCTCATTTCGAGGCCCGATGCATGACCGACGCCATCAACCTCCACAGCTTCCCGCAACGGGAGGACGGATCGGAGGCCGCCAGCATGTCCCCGCAGCCGCGCCCCGCTCTGGTGCCGCGGCACGAGGCGATCGGCCAGATCATCGAAGTCGGCGGCAGCGGCGCCAGCGTCGAGATCGTCGGCCGCCGCCTCGCCGAGCTCGCCACCGATCCCGATCCGAGCATCGCCATGTCCGGCCAGGTCGGCAGCCAGATCAAGATCGGCGCGGGCCATCGCTGGCTGCTCGCCAACGTCCGCAAGCTCAAGATCACCGACGCCGAAGCCGGCCATATCACCGCCGAGATCGACTTCCACGGCGAGGGCGACGAGGATCGCGCCAGCGGCCGGCTGATCAACTTCAAGCGCGGCATCACCTCCTATCCGATCCCCGGCAGCAAGGCCTATCCGGTCTCGGGCGAGGACCTGAAGCAGATGTTCGCCGCCGACGACCGCGCCCATATCGAGATCGGCACCGTCTATCCAACCAAGGACGTGCGCGCCGCGCTCTATGTCGACGCCCTGCTCGGCAAGCATTTCGCCCTTTTGGGCTCGACCGGCACCGGCAAGTCGACCTCGGCGGCGCTGATCATGCACCGGATCTGCGACATGAGCCCCGAGGGCCATATCGTGATGATCGATCCGCACGGCGAATATTCGGCAGCCTTCAAGGGCCATGGCGAATTGTTCAACGTCGACAATCTGGCCATGCCCTATTGGCTGATGAACTTCGAGGAGCATTGCGAGGTGTTCGTCACCACGCAGGGCGCCGAGCGCCAGCGCGACATGGACATTCTCGCCAAATGCCTTTTGCAGGCGCGCGCCAAGAACCGCGCCGCCGAAGGGCTTTCCAAGCTCACCGTCGATTCCCCCATTCCCTACACCTTGTCGGATCTCACCAACGCCATCACCCACGAAATGGGCCTCCTGAACAAGGCCACCGACACCGCGCCGTTCATGCGGCTGAAGACCAAGATGGACGAGCTCAAGTCCGATCCGCGCTACCAGTTCATGTTCTCGGGGATGCTGGTCGCCGACACGATGGGCGCCTTCGTCTCCAAGATCTTCCGGCTGCCGGCCAGGGGCAAGCCGATCTCGATCATCGACGTTTCGGGCGTGCCCTCGGACATCGTCTCGGTGGTCGTCGCGGTGCTCTCGCGGCTGGTCTTCGATTATGCGATCTGGTCGCGCAGCGAGGTCCAGCGCCCCGTCCTCCTGGTCTGCGAGGAGGCGCACCGCTACATCCCGTCGGACAGGAATTCGGCCGGCCAGGCCGTGCGCAAGATCCTCGAGCGGATCGCCAAGGAAGGCCGCAAATATGGCGTCTCGCTGGGCCTCATCACCCAGCGCCCGTCCGACCTCGCCGAGGGCGTGCTCTCGCAATGCGGCACGATCATCGCGATGCGCCTCAACAACGACCGCGACCAGGCCTTCGTCAAATCGGCCATGCCGGAAGGCTCGCGCGGCTTCCTCGACGTCATCCCGGCCTTGCGCAACCGCGAGTGCATCGTCTGCGGCGAGGGCGTCTCGATCCCGATCCGCGTTTCGTTCGACGATCTCGAACGCGACCGCTGCCCGGCCTCGTCCGATCCGCTCTTCTCCGAGCTGTGGCGCCAGACCGGCGAGGAAGAGGCGATGGTCGGCCGCGTCGTCAAGCGCTGGCGCGCCCAGGGGCGCTAGCCCGATCTCCAATCCGTCGGCCGCCGCGCGGTCAGCCGATCACCAGCTTGACGATACTGAGGATCGGCAGGGCGATCGGCAGAGCAAGGCTGAGCGTGGTCCCGATCCGACTGCCATATTTGCCGCCCGCGACGACCCGGTCGTTGAGGTCTGCGAGCTCGGTCAGCATCTTCCTCTGGTCGGGAGACTGGGCGGCGCATTCCGGAAAAAGGTCGTTGCTTCGGCGCCGGACGTGCGCCAGCTTTTCCTGGGTGAAGCGGCGCAGCGTCGCCCGGATCTTCGCTTCGCTGCGGAGGTATACAAGGCTGCCGAAGCCCAGTGAGAAAAAGCCTGCCACCGGAATCAGGATGAGCAGGAACAGGGATCGCGCGGAAAAGGCATATTCGCCCAGCCACGGCGTTGCGAGGATCATGCTTGAGACGATGGTTAGAAAGAGCATGAGCCAGAAGATCAGGACCTGTCCGCCCAGCTTGGACAGCCCGGCGATCAGCGGGCTCTCCGCCGCGCCCATCACGTAGAAGGACTTGGCTTCGATACCGAGATGATCGGCGAAGGACAGATAAAAGCGCGCGGCGACCACGGTGTGGGCGGCGGTGAAGAAATAGAACAAATAGGTCGCGCCCCAGAACAGAAACTCTGGGGAGGTCAGGGTGACGAAGCGCGACTCCACGGCTCCGAGCTTGAGGTCGGCGTAGACGGCAAAGATTCCGGCCACGAGCGAGGCCGCGGCGATCGCGAGAGGCAGCCAGGTCGAGATAGCCGGGCGATAGCGGCGGGCGAGATCGCGAGTCACCTGCTCCAGATAGGCGGCCTGGGCGTGGGGCGCGATGTCGCGCTCTATCGTTTCTAGGAGACGGGCCGAGACGCTCTGCTGGAAAAAGAAGGCGGCGGTGAAATAGAAACCTCCCCATGCGAGCAAGCTGACGAGCTTGGGCCGGCTGGGCCACGGGCCATAATAAGTAAGGAGCTCAACGCCCAGCCAGGCCGTGCAATAAATGGCGAGGAAGCTAAGCGAAACGGCCAGAGGACCCCACCCCGCCGGTATCGGCAATAAGCGGGTAGGGCCGCCGTCTCCCTCACCCAATATGCGCCGGACCTCCGCCATGAGGAGGCGTTGCTTCCCGGGTAAGTCCGTCTGCGCCGGCTTTTTCACTACGCACACTTACCATAGTCGGGGCGCAGGGAAACTGCGGTCAGGTCGAAGGGCGGTCGCGCGCGTTCGGAAGCTCTCTACATTGGCCTTCAGACGCCCGGTGTCAGGGTTGCGCCCGCGTCGCCGGCCTCCCCTGCGCCTGCACGGCGCCGACCGGGGTGCCGAGCAGGCCGCGCAGGCGGGCGCGGAAGCCGGCGAGCTCGGCGGCGGTGAGCCGGGCGCGGCCGACGAAGCGGACCGAGCGCGGGTTGATCGTGACCCCGCCCCGGTAGGTCTCGAAATGGAGGTGCGGGCCGGTCGAAAGACCGGTGGTGCCGATCGTGCCGATCTGCTGCCCCTGGCGCACGCGCTGTCCCGGCGAGACCGAGAACCGGCTCATATGCGAATAGGAGGTGGAGAGGCCGCCGGCATGGTTGATCCGCACCTGGTTGCCATAGCCGCCGGCCCAGCCGGCGCGGGCGACCACCCCGTCGGCCACCGCGACGATCGGCGAGCCCATGCCGGCGCGGAAATCGAGGCCGCGGTGCATGCGCGCATAGCCCAATATCGGATGCATCCTGAGGCCGTAATTGGAGGTGACCGGGCCGGGCACCGGCATCTGCAGGCCGCCGCCGCCGGTCTGCCGGCCGATGCCCGAGGCCTCGAACCACTGGGTCTGGCCGGCCATCGACCATTGCATCAACTGCAGGGAGCGGCCGCTCGGGCGGATCAGGCCGGCATAGAGCAATTGCCCGGTCTCGATCTCGCCGGTGGCGGCGCGGCGATGCTCGATGATGATGTCGAACCGGTCCTCGGCGCTGATCCCGGCGGGCACCTGGATCTGGGTGTTGAGCGCGCGGATATAGGTTTCCACCGCGCGCGCCGGCACGCCCGCGGCGCGCGCCGAGCGGTAGAGGCTGGCGCCGACGCGGCCCTGGATGCGCAGCGGCGTTTCGTCGACCCGGATCGGAATCCGGGTGAGGGCGAGCGCGCCATTGACCCGGTTGATCTCGACCCGGAGGTCGAAGCGGGCGCGGAAGCTCAGCCGGTCGAGCGGACGGGCGACGGTGCGGTCGGGCCGGCGCCCCAGGGTGAGGTCGACGGTGGTGCCCGGACGGATTTCGGTCACCACGCCGCCGAGCAGGGCGGCGACCCGGCCCGCCTCGTCATTGCCGACGCCGGCGCGCTCGAGCAAGGCGGCGATGCCGTCGCCGCGGCCCAGCGTCGCGCGCAGGTCGATGATCGGCCGCTCGGGGCTGTCGACCAGCGCCTCGACCGCGTCGGTCGGCGCCGTGCGGCGGCCGGTATCGCCGCCATAAGCGAGCGGCTCGATCGCAAAGGCGCTCGACGCTTCGAGCTGGGCGTCGTCATAGGGCGCCGGCGATGCGCCCGGAATCGGCTGCAGGCCCGGCGCCAGCGACCAGGTCGCGTAGCAAAGCGCCGCGCAGGTGACGAGGCCGCGAAGCCAAAGGCCGGAACCGATGCGCTGGCCGAGATCGACGATCAGGTCGATCTCGCCGAGATTGCGGCGGCCGCCGCCTTTCTGGCCGAAAGCGGGGCGGAGCGGAGGCGCGCGGTGAAGCGGGGTGGCGAACGCCAGCCGCCCGCTGCCGCCGGCGGTCGCGCCACTGATCTCGCTCAACTGGTACAAGGCCGGCCGGTCCCCGCGCGCCTGAAGAAACCCGCCGCGCACCCCGCCCGGCAGACGGCCAGAGTTGTGAAGAAAAGAGGTTAAAGTCAAATTACGGAATCGGCGCGCCCGCGGGCGTTGCGCCGAAGCGACGGACGCGCCGGACGAGCGGCACAAAAGGTTGCGCTTCAAGGCTTCTGCGCCGATCTTGGGGCGATGAACGCCGAGCTCAAGGCCATTCTCGGCCCCACCAACACCGGCAAGACTCACCTGGCGGTGGAGCGGATGTGCGGCCATTCGTCGGGCATGATCGGCTTCCCGCTACGGCTGCTGGCGCGCGAGATCTACGACCGGGTGGTCAGGCTCAAGGGCGCCAACCAGGTCGCCCTGATCACCGGCGAGGAGAAGATCCTGCCCGATCAGGCGCGCTGGTTCTGCTGCACCGCCGAGTCCATGCCCCTGGAAGGGGATTTCGCCTTCGTCGCCTTGGACGAGGGCCAGCTCGGCGCCGATCCCGAGCGCGGCCATGTCTTCACCGACCGCATGCTCCACGCCCGCGGCCGCGAGGAGACGATGATCCTGGGCTCGGAGACGCTGAAGCCGATGGTCCGCGCGCTGCTGCCAAAGGCGGAGATCACCACCCGGCCGCGCTTCTCCACTTTGTCCTATGTCGGCCCGGCCAAGCTCTCCCGCCTGCCGCCGCGCTCGGCGATCGTCGCCTTCTCGGCCGAGCAGGTCTATGCGGTCGCCGAGATGCTGCGGCGGATGCGCGGCGGCGCCGCGGTCGTGATGGGCGCCCTGAGCCCGCGCACCCGCA
>JBKJZJ010000037.1:0-4960 GCA_046715355.1 Allosphingosinicella sp.
GCCGTGGCCGCCTTCGTCGACATCACCGAACGCAAGCGCGCCGAAGAGCGCCTGCGCGACCTCAACGCGACACTCGAGCAGCGCGTCGCCGAGGCGATCGCCGAGCGCGAGCAGGCCGAGGAAGCGCTGCGCCAGTCGCAGAAGATGGAGGCGGTGGGCCAGCTGACCGGCGGCATCGCCCACGATTTCAACAATTTGCTGACCATCATCACCGGCAATGTCGATGCCGCCCGCCGCCATATCGGCGAGGACGGGCCGGCCCGCGTCCAGCGCGCGCTCGGCAACGCCATGGTCGGCGCCGAGCGCGCGGCGGTGCTGACCCAGCGCCTGCTCGCTTTCTCGCGCCGGCAGCCGCTCAACCCGCGCGCGATCGATCCCAACAAGCTCGTCACCGGCATGTCGGAGCTGCTCCACCGCACATTGGGCGAGACGATCGCGGTCGAGGCCGTGCTCGCCGCCGGCCTGTGGCGGATCGAGGCCGACCCGCACCAGCTCGAAAACGCGATCCTCAATCTCGCGGTCAATGCCCGCGACGCCATGGAGAGCGGCGGCAAGCTCACCATCGAGACCGCCAACACCCATATCGACCGCGATTATGCCGCGCTCAATGCCGGCGTCCTGCCCGGCCAATATGTCGTCATCTGCGTCTCCGACATCGGTTCGGGGATGAGCGCCGACACGCTCGCCCGCGCCTTCGAGCCCTTCTTCACCACCAAGGAGGTCGGCAAGGGCACCGGCCTCGGCCTCTCCATGGTCTACGGCTTCGTCAAGCAATCGGGCGGCCACCTGAAGATCTATTCGGAGGAAGGCGAGGGGACGACGGTGCGCATCTACCTCCCCCGCCTGCTCGCCGAGGAGCCGGTGGAGGAGCCGCCCGCAGACGGCCCGGTGCCGGAGGGGACGCGCGAGGAAACCATCCTGGTCTGCGAGGACGATGACGACGTCCGCGCCTATACGGTTGAGGTGCTGCGCGAATTGGGCTATCGCGTGCTCGAGGCGCACGACGGGCCCTCGGCGCTGCGCCTGCTCGAACGGCAGGAGGGAAAGGTCGACCTGCTCTTCACCGACGTCGTGCTGCCCGGCGGCAAGACCGGCGCGGTGCTGGCCAGGGAGGCGCGCGCGCTCCGCCCCGAGCTTCGCATCCTCTTCACCACCGGCTATGCCCGCAACGCCATCGTCCATCACGGCCGGCTCGATCCCGGCGTCGAGCTGATCACCAAGCCCTTCGCTTATGCCGATCTCGCCGCCCGCGTCAGGGACATGCTCGACCGGACCTAGTCTCGCGCCTGGGGTCGGCCGCGGCGTTTCGCCTATGCCGATCCCGCCCCGCGCGTTAGGATATTCCCGACCGCCACATAGGAAAGGGGAAATCCGATGCGCGTTCTTGCCCTGCTGCTGATGTTCGTTCTCGCCGCGCCCGCCGCCGCCGCCCAGCCGCGCGAGCGGGTGGTGAGGACCGTGACCACGACCGTCGCCTTCGCCGGCTGGGAGCGCGGCGACTATCTCTGGGCGAATTTCGTCGGCGCGCGCGGGGCGCGCTTCTCGGCGATGGTCGAGCAGGATCCGATCGGTCCGTTCCTCGAGGCGCATCGCGGGCGCCCGGTCACGGTGACGCTGCAGACCGTGCGCACCACGCTTCCCGAAGCGGGCCGCACCACGATCCGGCGCGTCACCGGCGCGCGCAACGCCGCCGGCACCGCTTTGGCCTGGTGGCGGCGGCTGAGCCCCGCCCAGCGCCGCGCCGCCCAGCGCCGCTTCGAGCGCGCCACCCTGTGAGGCGATTGGCCGCCGCGCTGGCGCTGCTCCTCATCGCCGCGCCGGCGGCCGCCCAGCAGGGCGACTGGGCGTCGCGCCTCACCGAGGGCGACGTCGCGCTGACCGGCTTCCGCTTCCGCTCGGGCGAGACCTTGCCCGAGCTTCGCCTCCATTATGCGACGCTCGGCACCCCGCATCGCGATGCCGAGGGGCGGATCGACAATGCGGTGATGGTGCTTCACGGTACCGGCGGCTCGGGCCGGCAATTCCTCGCGCCCCAATTCGCGGACGAATTGTACGGCCCCGGCCAGCCGCTCGACCTCGCCCGCTACTACGTCATCCTGCCCGACAATATCGGCCATGGCCGCTCGTCAAAGCCGAGCGACGGCCTGCGGATGCGCTTCCCCGCCTACGATTATGACGACATGGTCGAGGCGCAGCGGCTTATGCTGGAGCGGCTGGGAGTCACCCGCCTGCGCCTCCTCATGGGCACGTCGATGGGCTGCATGCACATCTTCGTCTGGGCCGAAACCCATCCCCATTTCGCCCGCGCCTTGATGCCGATGGCCTGCCTGCCGGTCGAAATTGCCGGCCACAACCGGATGTGGCGCCGCGCCGCGGTCGAAGGGATACGCCGCGATCCGGCCTGGGCCGGCGGCGATTACGCCGCCCAGCCGGCCCAGGGCCTGCGCACCGCCGTCTCGCTCCTGCAGATCGCCGGGATGGCGCCGCTCCATCTGCAGCGGGCCTATCCCACCCGCGAGACGGCGGAGGCCTATATCGTCGAGCGCATCGACCGCGACATCGCCGCCCGCGACGCCAACGACCTGATCTACCAGCTCGAAGCCAGCCGGACCTACAACCCGCTCCCCAATCTCGAACGGATAAGCGCGCCGATGACCTGGGTGAACAGCGCCGACGATTTCATCAACCCGCCCGATTACGGCATCGCCGAAGCCGCCGCGCGAAGGATGCCGCGCACGCGCTACATCCTCATCCCCGCCAGCCCCGAAACGCGGGGCCACGGCACCCACACCTGGGCGCGGTTCTGGAAGGACGCGCTGGTCGATCTGCTGCGGCGGACGGGCGGCTGAGCGCGGGCGGGTAAGCTGCCGCGCGCCGACGCTGCATTCACGCGAACCACAGCATTCACGCGATCCACAGCATTCACGCGAACCACAGCCGGTCCCGGCAACGCCCAACGCAGGCAGCGAACTCTTTTCCCTTATAAGGGAGCTCCCTTATAAGGGAAAGATGGATGGCGCGGTCGCGGGTGGCGGGCGAGCAGACCGGGAGGCAAGCAGGCAGGCAGGCGAGCAAGTGGGCGGGCCAGCAAGTGGGCGGGCGAGCAAGTGGGCGGGCCAGCAAGTGGGTGGGCGAGCAAGTGGGTGGGCGAGCGAGTGGGCGGGCGAGCGAGTGGGCGGGCGAACAGGCGGAGCGCGACGAGTAAGGGGTTGCTCGATCCCTGCGATCTAGCGCGCCACCTCGCGCGAACTGACATGGTTGAGCGCGATCATCCAGCGGCCGTCCACCTTGCGCATCAGCCGCGTGTTGATCCCGTCCTGCGGCCGGCCGCCGCCTTCGAGGCGGTAGCGGCTGATCAGCTGGGCGGCGTCGGGGCCGAGCATTTCGACACGGATGTCGAAGAAATGCAGGCGGCCGCGCCGGGCGGGGTCGCCGCCATAATCGCGGACGTAATGGTCGAGCGTGCCCTGCCAGTCGCGCTGGAATTGGCCGCGCGAGACGAACACGACGTCGGGATTCTTGAAGCCGCGCATATAGCCGGCGAAATCGCCGCGGTTCCACGCCGTCTCCATGTCGGCGATGACCTGGCGGATGGCGCGCTCCTCGGCGGCGGAATCGAAGGCCGGGGCGCCCGCGCAGGCGGCGAGCAGGAGCAAGGCCGCGAGCGCGGCCCGCCTCACGGCTGGACCAGCGCGTGCGCCGCGCGGGCCACGGCGATGGCCTTATGGTCCTGCCACAAATCGGCGATCACCTGGACGCCGATCGGCAGCCCGTCCGCATCCGCGCCCACCGGCACCGCCGTCGCCGGCAGCATCGGAAAGCTGGCCAGGGCGGCGAAGGCGAGTTGCAGCCCGTAGCGCGTATCTTCGCCGTCGACCGCCAGCCGGCGTTCTGTAACGGGCGTGTCGTCATGCCTGTAGGCGGTGACGCCGAAGGCGGGCGCAATCACCGCGTCATAATCGGCGAACAAGGCCTGCCAGGCGCGCACCGCGCGCGCTTGATGGTCGAGCAGGTCGAACCAGAGAGCGAGAGGAGGCGGCTCGGCGCCCTCCGCCGCAGCGCCGCGGGTGAGCGCGGTGTTGAGGAGCTGCATGTAATGGCCGAATTGCGCGGAGAGATCGGGGAGGAGCGGGGTCTCCCGATCGACTTTGGCGCCTTCTGCCTCGAACGCCGCGCCGATTCCCTCGATCGCATCGGCGATCGGGCGGGCGATGGCGGCGAAGGGGTGGGTCGCCAGGAGCAGGATGCGCCAGTCGCCCGGCGCCCGCGCCTCGACGCGCTGCAGCGGCCGGTCCGCGAGCAGGTCGAGCGCGAGCGTGAGGTCGTCGGCATTGCGCGCCAGCGGACCGATCACCGCCATCGGCGGGGCGTGGCCGTCGGTGCCCGGGGGATAATGACCGTCGCCGCTGAGCGCGCCATAAGTCGGCTTGTGCCCCCAGATGCCGTTGAACGCCGCCGGCACGCGGATCGAGCCGCCGATGTCGGAGCCGAGCTCGAGCGGCACCATGCCCGAGGCGAGCGCCGCCGCCGAGCCGCCGGAGGAGCCGCCGGGCGAGCGCGTGAGGTCGAACGGGTTGCCGGTGCGGCCGTAGATCGGGTTGGCCGACTGGTGATCGGCGAGGCCGACCGGCACGTTGGTCTTGCCGAGGATGATCGCGCCGGCCCGCTTCAGGCGGCGGACGGCGACCGCGTCTTCTTTGGCGACGAAATCGCGATGTTGCTCGAAGCCCCAGGTCGTGCGCAGGCCGGCGACGTCGAACGCTTCCTTGACCGTCATCGGCACGCCGAGCAACGGCCCGCGCTCGCCGCGCGCCAAGGCGGCGTCGGCCGCGTCGGCGGCGGCGCGGGCGCGCTCGAAATCGCGCACCACGACGGCGTTGATCGGCCCGTCCAGCGCCTCGATCCGCGCGATCGCCGCTTCGCATTCCGCGCGGGCGGATGTCTCGCCGCCGGCGATCGC
>JBKJZJ010000038.1:0-21787 GCA_046715355.1 Allosphingosinicella sp.
TTGTAATAAGGCCGCTTCTTCGCGCCGCCCCGGCTCAGCCTGATTGCAACTGCCATTTCACTATTCCTTTCTGATAGATACGTTCATTTCTTGAATTTGTCTGGGTGATTGAAGGGCATGCCGCCCTGGCCACCGCCGGGAAGCCCCGGCAGCCCGCCGGGCGGAAGCCCCTTGGAAAGATCGGGCATGCCGGCGCCGCCGAGACCGCCCATCCCGCCGCCGCCGCCGAACAGCGCGCCGAGCTTGCCCCGCCCCCCCATCTTTTTGATCTTCTTCATCGCGCTCGCCATTTCCTGGTGCATCTTCAAGAGGCGGTTGACCTCCTGCACGGTGGTGCCCGAGCCCTTGGCGACGCGGATCTTGCGCTTGGCGTTCAGGAGGTCGGGCTTGCCCCGCTCCTTCAGGGTCATCGAGCCGATGATCGCGTCGAGCCGGCCCAGCACATTGCCCTCGAGCGCGCCCGAGGCGTTCATCTGGTTCTTGAGCTTGCCCATGCCGGGCATCATGCCGGCGAGAGCGCCCAGGCCGCCCATGCGCTGCATCTGGCGCAGCTGGCCGCGCAGGTCGTTGAGGTCGAACTGGCCCTTCGCCATCTTCCTGGCGAGCGCCTCGGCCTCGTCGGCCTCGATCGTCTCCTGCGCGCGCTCGACGAGGGAGACGACGTCGCCCATGCCGAGGATGCGGCCGCCGACCCGCTCGGGGTGGAAGGGCTCCAATTTGTCGATCGCCTCGCCGGTGCCGGCGAACTTGATCGGCTTGCCGGTGACCGCGCGCATCGACAGCGCCGCGCCGCCGCGGGCGTCGCCGTCCATCCGGGTCAGGATCACGCCGGTCAAGGCGACCTGGTCGGTGAAGCTCTTGGCGACGTTGACCGCGTCCTGCCCGGTCATCGCATCGGCGACGAGCAGAATTTCATCGGGCTCAGACACTTGCGCGACTGCCTTCATCTCGTCCATCAAGGCCTGGTCGACATGCAGCCGGCCCGCCGTGTCGAGCATGAGCACGTCATAGCCCTGCAATCTGGCCGCGTTGAGCGCGCGCCGGGCGATCTCGACGGGCGCCTGGCCGGGGACGATCGGCAGCGTCGCCACCTCCGCCTGGCGCCCGAGCACGGCGAGCTGCTCCTGCGCGGCTGGGCGGGCGACGTCGAGCGACGCCATCAGCACCTTCTTGCGGTCCTTCTCGGTCAGCCGCTTGGCGAGCTTGGCGGTGGTGGTGGTCTTGCCCGAGCCCTGCAGGCCGACCATCATGATGACCGCGGGCGGCGTGACCTCGATCTGGAGCTCGGCCTGCTCGGCGCCGAGCATCTCCACCAAAGCGTCATGGACGATCTTGACGACCTGCTGGCCGGGCGTGACCGAGCGCAGCACCTGCGCGCCGACCGCCTGCTCGGTCGCCCTGTCGACGAACTCGCGGACCACGGGCAGCGCGACGTCGGCCTCGAGCAGGGCGATCCGCACCTCGCGCATCGCGCCGCGCACATCGGCTTCGCTCAGCGCGCCACGCCCGCGCAGGCGGTCGAAGACGCCGGAAAGGCGATCGCTCAGGCTCTCGAACATGCTCATCTCCAGAAGCGCCAAACGAAAAACGCCGGCGGGCGAAACCTCGCCGGCCAGCGTGCGTCCTCAGACGCTTCGAAACTCACCCGTCGTCGGGATGGAGGGCAGATAGCTGCGGACGGTCCGAAAGGCAAGGGTGCGGACGGCCTTGGCGATATCAGCGCTTGTGCTCGGCGAGCGCCGCGCGTTGCTCCTGGACCAGGGCCCGCCGCGCGAGATCGCGCCAGCGAACGGCGGCGTCGAGATATTGATAGTGAAGGGCGGGCAAGGCGCTCTGGGCGGCGCGTTCCTCCATTTCGGAGGCCCTGGCGAGACACTCTAGAGCGGTCCGCATGAGTCGCCCTATAGCAGAAGCGCCGTTAGCGCGCGACTCGCCCGGCTGCGCGGCAACCCCTCAGGCATGGACGATGGAGACCGTCGTCCCCGGCTTCGAGGCCGCGACCTCGACGGTCGCGCCCAATTGCTTGGCCAGCGCTTCGACGATGCCCGTGCCCAGACCCGGCTTGGCCTTGGCGGGACTCTTGGGCATGCCGATTCCGGTGTCGCGCACCGACAGGGTCCACGCCCTCCCCTCCGACCGGAAATCGACGCAGATCCTGCCCTTCCGGTGGCGGGGGAAAGCGTGCTTCAGGGCGTTGATGACAAGCTCGGTCACGATCAGGCCGAGGCTTACCGAGGCCTCCGCCTTCATCACGCTCCCATCCACGGTCACCTTCAGCGAAAGCTGGTCGTGATCGCTGATCATCGAGGCTCCGATGCTGGCGCACAGATCGGTGAAATAGTCGCGCAGCACGACGTCGCCGATCCGCGAGGCCGCGAGCTGGCGCTGCATGGTGGCGATCGACATCACCCGGTTGCGGGCGTCGCGCAAATGGCCCCGCGCCTGCTCGGAGCGCACCTTCTTGGCGCCCTGCATGAGCACGCTGGCGACGATCTGGAGGCTGTTGGCGACGCGGTGCTGGAGCTCCTGGAGCAGGATCGCCTTCTCGCGCAGCAGATCGTCCTTGAGCTTCTCGCTGATCCGCTCGTCGGTGACGTCGGAGGCGGCCATGACCAGCCGGATTCTGTCGGCATCGAAATAGTCGAGCCTGCGGGCGTTGATCACCACGCACCGGCTGATCCGCCCGGTCCGGCACAGGTCCATCTCATAGGCTTCGATCTTCGCGGTCCCCGTGGCGGTGGCCTTCAACAGCGACCCCAATTGGGGGATGCTCCATTCGCCGTCGCCAAGCTCCGCAAGCGGACGGCCGGCCGCGCGTTCCGGATCGATTTCGAACGTCTCGCAGAAGGTTTCGCTGGCCGCGATCACGTTGAGCTGGTCATCGAGCAGCAGAACGGGCGCGTTGGACGAGGCGATCACCGCCAAAGCCAGACTGTCGGCTGCCTCGGCGAGAAGCGATGTTCGGGTGTCCATTATCGGATCCTGTGCGGGAGACTCGCGGAGCGAAAGCTACCCGGCGACCCCGTCATAGCACCGTTTCGGAACCTAAACCATGTTAGCACTACGGTAGTGGCCCGCCGGGCCGGATGGTGGACTTGGCCCGCCCCACCTCCTAGATCGCGCCTCGACATGACGCGCTTCCACAAAATGCACGGGCTGGGCAACGATTTCGTCATCCTCGACGCGCGCGAAGGCGACGTGGCGATGGACGCCGCGCGGGCGCGGGCGATCGCCGACCGCCGCACCGGCGTGGGCTGCGACCAGGTGATCCTGCTCGAGCGCTCGCAAGTCGCCGACGTCCGCATGCGGATCTGGAATGCCGACGGCGGCGAGGTCGAGGCCTGCGGCAACGCCGCGCGCTGCGTCGTGCAGCTGGAGGGCGGGAGCGCCACGATCGAGACCAAGGGCGGCATCCTCACCGGCGGCGCGGACGGCGTCGACATGGGCGCGCCCCGCTTCGCCTGGGACGAGATTCCGCTGGCCTATGCGATGGACACGGCGGCGATGCCGGTGGGCTGGGAAGATTTGCAGGAGGGCGCGGCGGTCAATGTCGGCAATCCCCACATAATCTTCTTCGTGCGCGACGCGGACGCGGTGGATCTGGCCCGGCTCGGGCCGCTGATCGAGCAAGACCCGCTCTTCCCGGAGCGGGTCAACGTCAACGTCGCCTCCTTCGAGGGCGACAATGCCGTTCGCCTGCGCGTCTGGGAGCGCGGCGCGGGATTGACCTCGGCCTGCGGGACCGGCGCCTGCGCGACGGCGGTGGCGGCGATCCGCCAGCGGCTGGTCTCCAGCCCGGTCGAGGTCCGCCTGCCCGGCGGCGCGCTGACCATCGACTGGTCGGCCGGCGGGACGATCCGCATGAGCGGGCCCGCCACCCACGTCTTCACCGGCGAGCTCCCCTGATGGGTGGCCCGGAAGTGATTACCCTGGGCTGCCGGCTCAACGTGGCCGAGAGCGAGGCCATGCGCGCCCTCGCCGCGGACGCGGACGACCTGATCATCGTCAACAGCTGCGCGGTCACCAACGAGGCGGTGCGCCAGACCCGCCAGGCGATCCGCAAGGCCAAGCGCGCCCGCCCCGGCGCGCGGCTGATCGTGACGGGATGCGCGGCGCAGGTGGAGCCGGCGATGTTCGCGGCGATGCCGGAGGTGAGCCGGGTGCTGGGCAATAAGGAGAAGTTCGAACTCGGCGCCTTCCTCCCGGCCGGCGAGAAGGTCCGCGTCTCCGACATCATGCAGGTGCGCGAGACGGCGCCGCATCTCGCCGCCGGCTTCGCCGCGCGCGCGCGCGCCTTCGTCGAGGTGCAGAATGGCTGCGACCATCGCTGCACCTTCTGCATCATCCCTTATGGCCGGGGGAACAGCCGCTCGGTGCCGGCCGGGCTGTTGATCGAGCGGATCGCGGCGCTCGTCGAGGAGGGCTTCAGGGAGGTGGTGCTGACCGGCGTCGACGTCACCAGCTACGGCCCGGACCTGCCCGGCAGCCCGAGCCTCGGCCAGCTGATCGAGCGGATTCTCCGCTGCGTGCCCGGCTTGCCACGGCTGAGGCTCTCCTCGCTCGACTGCATCGAGATGGACGAGAGGCTGTTCGAGCTGGCGACGGGCGAGCCCAGGTTCATGCCTCACCTCCACATGAGCTTCCAGGCCGGCGACGACATGATCCTCAAGCGGATGAAGCGGCGGCATTCGCGCGCCGATGCGGTGGAGACGGTGGCGCGGCTCAAGGCGCGGCGTCCCGAGATCGCGATCGGCGCGGACCTCATCGCCGGCTTCCCCACCGAGAGCGACGAAATGGCGGAGAACAGTCTCCGCCTGGTCGCCGAGTGCGACATCGTCATGGGGCACATCTTCCCCTATTCGGCAAAGCGTGGCACGCCCGCCGCGCGCATGCCCCAGGTTTCTCCCGCCATCGCCAAATTACGCGCCCGCCGGCTGCGGGAGGCCTGCGCGGGCCGCAAGGCGGCGTGGCTGGAGGGGATGGTGGGGACGCGGCAAAGGGTGCTGGTGGAGAGCGACGGGCGTGGGCATGCCGAGAATTTCGCGCCCGTGCGGATCACCCACGCCCGTTCGTCCCGAGCGAAGTCGAGGGGCGCTGGCACAGACGCCGAGCAACGCCCCACCACTACGCTCGGGACGAACGATGTGGTGGAGGTTGCGATCACCGGGGTCGAGGGCAATGTCTTGATCGGAGCGTCTCTGTGAGCGAGCAATCCTGGCTCGAGCGCATGCGCTCGGGGTTCCGCAAGACCTCCGACCGGCTCGGCGACAATCTCACCGGCCTGTTCACCAAGGCGAGCCTCGACGCCGCCACGCTGGACGCGATCGAGGAGGCTTTGATCGCCTCCGATCTGGGCCCCGCGACCGCGGCCAAGGTGCGCGCGCGGCTCGCCGCCGAGAAGTTCGAGCGCGGGCTCACCGAAGATGCGGTGCGCGCCGTGGTCGCCGAGGAGTTGGAGAAGATCCTCGCCCCCGTCGCCAGGCCGCTCGAGATCGTCGCCTTCCCGCGGCCGCAGGTGATCCTCGTCGTCGGCGTCAACGGCTCGGGCAAGACCACCACCATCGCCAAGCTCGCCCACCTCTTCGAGGAGCAGGATTATTCGGTGCTGCTGGCGGCCGGCGACACCTTCCGCGCCGCGGCGATCGAGCAATTGAGAATCTGGGCCGACCGCGCCGGAGTCCCGATCATCGCCGGGCCGGAAGGGTCGGACAGCTCGGCGATCGTCTATGATGGGGTCAAGAGGGCCACCGCCGAGGGGATCGACGTGCTCATCGTCGACACCGCCGGCCGGCTGCAGAACAAGAAGGTGCTGATGGACGAGCTTGCCAAGATCCGCCGGGTGCTGGGGCGGCTCAATCCGGCCGCGCCGCACGACGTCGTGCTCGTGCTCGACGCCACCACCGGCCAGAACGCTTTGTCGCAGATCGAGGTGTTCCGCGAGGTGGCCGGCGTCACCGGCCTGGTGATGACCAAGCTGGACGGGACCGCGCGGGGCGGCGTCCTCGTCGCCGCGGCCGAGACCTTCGGCCTGCCGATCCACGCCATCGGCGTCGGCGAGGGCATGGACGATCTCAGGCCCTTCGATCCGGCGCTGGCCGCGCGCGCGATCGCGGGAGCGGCGGCATGAGCATCGAGACCGCCAAGGCGCCCTCGCCGCCCTCCCCGCCCCCGCCGCCTCCTCCCGCCGCCGGGCCGCCGCGCCCGGGCATCGGCGCCACGCTCGCCATCGATTATGGGCCGTTGCTGCTCTTCTTCCTGACCAACTTCTTCGCGCCGGTGCCGAGCCAGGTGCGCATCTTCTACGCGACGGGCGTCTTCATGGTGGCGATGATGGCCGCGATGATGGTCTCGCAGATCCGCTACCGCACGATCTCGCCGATGCTGTGGTTCTCGGGGATCATGGTCGTCATCTTCGGCGGCCTCACCATCCTGCTGCACGACCAGACCTTCATCCAGATCAAGCCGACCATCTATTATGCCACGGTCGCGGCGCTGCTGCTGTTCGGATTGAGGACCGACCGCAACCTCTTGAAGATCGTGCTCGGCGCCGCCTATCCGGGCTTGCGCGAGCGCGGCTGGCTGCTGCTCACCCGCAACTGGATCGGCTATTTCATCGTCATGGCGATCCTCAACGAGATCGTCCGGCACTGGGCCAGCCTAGACACCTGGGTCGCGTTCAAATTGTGGGTGTTCCTGCCCGCAACCTTCCTGTTCGCCGCCGCCAACGTGCCGATGCTGCTGAAGCACGGCCTAGGCGACGACGCGCCCGCCGATCCGCCGCCCGTACCCCCGGTCGAATGATGACCAGCATGTTGTCGATCCGGGGGCTGAGCAAGACCTACGCGACCGGCGTGGAGGCGCTGAAGCCGCTCGACCTGGAGATCGCCAAGGGCGAGATTTTCGCTTTGCTCGGCCCCAACGGCGCCGGCAAGACGACGATGATCTCGATCGTCTGCGGCATCGTCACGCCGAGCGCGGGGCGGGTGACGGTCGCCGGCCACGATATCGGGCGCGACTATCGCGCGGCGCGGCGGCTGATCGGGCTGGTGCCGCAGGAGCTCAACACCGATGCCTTCGAAACGGTCTGGGCGACGGTCAATTTCAGCCGCGGCCTGTTCGGCTGCGCGCCCGACCCGGCCTTTGTCGAGAAAGTGCTGAAGGACCTCTCGCTGTGGGACAAGCGCAAGTCCAAGATCATGGAATTGTCGGGCGGGATGAAGCGCCGGGTGATGATCGCCAAGGCGCTCAGCCACGAGCCCGAACTGCTGTTCCTCGACGAGCCGACCGCGGGCGTCGACGTCGAGCTGCGCCGTGACATGTGGGCGCTGGTCCGCCGCCTCAGGGAGAGCGGCGTCACGATCGTGCTGACCACCCATTATATCGAGGAAGCGGAGGAGATGGCCGACCGGGTCGGGGTGATCAGCCGGGGCGAATTGATCCTGGTCGAGGAGAAAGCGGCGCTGATGCAGAAGCTCGGCCGCAAGGAGCTGACCCTGAACCTGAGCGAGGTGATGGACGCGGTCCCGCTCGAGCTCGCCGAATGGAACCTCCTGCTCCAGGGCGAGGGCCACGAGCTTGTCTATTCCTTCGACGCCAATGCGGAGCGCACCGGCGTCCCCTCCTTGCTGCGAAGGATGAGCGACCTCGGCATCGGCTTCAAGGACCTCCACACAAGGCAGAGCTCGCTCGAGGACATCTTCGTCAGCCTGGTCCACCGGAAGGACGCGGCATGACCTTCAACCGCCACGGCGTCTGGGCGATCTACCGGTTCGAGATGGCGCGCTCGCTTCGCACGATCTGGCAGAGCCTGGTGACGCCGGTCATCACCACCTCGCTCTATTTCGTGGTGTTCGGCGCGGCGATCGGCGGCAGCCTCGCCAGGGAGGCGACCGGCGGGGTCGATTATGGCGCGTTCATCGTCCCCGGGCTGATCATGCTCTCCTTGTTCACGCAGAGCATCTTCAACGCGAGCTTCGGCATCTTCTTTCCCAAGTTCACCGGCACCATCTACGAATTGCTGTCGGCGCCGGTCTCGCCGTTCGAGACCGTGGTCGGTTATGTCGGCGCGGCCGCCACCAAGTCGATCGTGCTCGGCCTCGTCATCCTCGCCACCGCCGCCCTGTTCGTGCCGATCCGGATCGAGCACCCCTTGTGGATGGCCGCCTTCCTGGTGCTGACCGCGTTCACCTTCTCCCTGTTCGGCTTCATCATCGGCATCTGGGGCAAGAATTTCGAGCAGATCCAGATCGTGCCGATGCTGGTGGTGACGCCGCTGACCTTCTTAGGGGGAGCCTTTTATTCGATCACCATGCTCGGCGAGCCGTGGCGGACGATCACCCTGTTCAACCCGGTCGTCTACCTGATCTCGGGCTTCCGCTGGAGCTTCTACGGCGGCCAGGGCGACGTCAGCGTCGGCGTCAGCCTGACGGCGACATTGGGCTTCCTGGTGCTGTGCCTGGCGATCGTGGGGTGGATGTTTAGGACGGGGTACAGGCTGAAGACTTAGGGTGGGGACAGTTACTTTTTTCGCGGTCGCGAGCGTCTTCGCGTCGCTGTCGGTGCCGCGAAAAAAGTAACTGTCCCCTTTTCAGCCCTCCTGGTCCGCCCTGCTCACGCCCTCGCCGTCCAGATTCTTCGCGACGAACTCCCAGTCGACGATATTGCCGAGCACGCTTTCGGCGAATCTGGGGCGCTCGTTGCGATAGTCGATATAATAAGCATGCTCCCACACATCGAGGGTGAGGAGCGGCTTCATGCCCTCGTGGACCACCGGCGTATCGGCGTCGTGGAGCGAGGTGACCTTGAGGCCGGCGCCGTCGAGCACCAGCCAGGCCCAGCCGTTGGAGAAATGGCCGACCGCCTCTTCCTTCAGCTTGGCGAGCAAGGCGTCGACGCCGCCGAAGGCCTCGTCGATCAGTTCGGCGAGCCGGCCGGAGGGCCGCTGGCCCTGCGGCGGCGCCAGGCACTGCCAGAAGAAGCCGTGGTTCCAATGCTGCGCCGCATTGTTGAACAGCCCCTTGTCGCCTTTCTCCCTGGCCGCGCGGATCAGCTCGACGAGCGAGGCGCCTGCCAGCCCCGCCTTCGCCTCCACCGCGGCGTTGAGCTTGTCGACATAGGCCTGGTGATGCTTGCCGTGATGATAATCGAGCGTCTCGCCCGACATGTGCGCGCCGAGCGCGTCCCTGGCATAAGGCAGCGGCGGAAGCGTGAACGGCATGGGGAACTCTCCTGTCCGGGCCCGTGGGCCCGCACAGGAATCAACCGCCTGGGCCGCGGCCCGTTCCCTCGCTTATCGGTTCGACACCCGGAAGCGGGTCAGCTCGAGGCGCGGCTCGCGCCAGTTCGGGTCGAGCTCGCTCGCGCGGCGATAGTCGCGATAGGCCGCGGCGACGTTGCCGAGCTGCTCCTGGGCGACCGCGCGTCCATAATGGGCGATCGCCGGCCGAGTCGTGTTGCGCTCGAGCGCGACCGTGAACAATGGCACCGCGCCCGCCGCATTGTTGCGCCGGATCAACGCCGCGCCCTTGTTGAGATAGGATTCGGGCTGGTTCGGATCGAGCGCGATCGCCCGGTCGAAATCGGCGACGGCCTCGTCGACCTGGCCGCGGCGCAGGCGCAATATGCCGCGATTGACGTGGGTCGCGACGACTTCATAGGCGGTCAGATTGCCATGGACGAGCGCCTCGTCGCAGCGCCTGACGTCCGAGTTGTTGGGCATGAGATCGGAATCCGCCGCCTCGAAGCAGAGCCTGGCATCGCTGTTGCCGAGGACCACGACGCCGGCCGAGGCGGGAACCGCGACGGCCGCGACGGCGGCGGCGGCGGCGAGAAGCGCGTATCTGTTGATCATCGTCGACTCCCTTCAAGGATAGCCCACGGCCATTTCTATAGCACAAGCGGGCGGCCGGAGCACGCTTTTCGACGAAGGACGGTTTTCAGGCGACGCCGTGCAGCGGCGCGCCGGCGATCCAGGCGCGGCCCGCCTCGAGCCGGGCGATCTCGCGCCGCGCCATAGCGCTGACCAGCAGGCTGTCGGTGCGCGTCCCTTCGGCGAACGTGGCGATGCGCGCGTCGAGCGTCGGCGCGGCGGCGGCGCGGGCGCGCATCGCGCACCAGCGGATGCGGTCGCTGGGATGGGCGGCGGCGAAGCTGGCGAGCAGATCCTCCCCCTCGCCGCCGCCGAAGTGGGCGGCCATGGCCAGCATCGGCTCGAGCGAGGTGCGGGTCATGAGGCCGTCGATCTTCGAATGTTCGAGGTCGAAGCGATATTGGTCGCGGAAGGTCGAGCTGTGCGACGCCTCGACGATGTTGAGCGAGACCGACATCGAATCCGCGGGCAATTGCAGGTGAATGTCCTTGTGGGCGCGGTAGAGCATGACCTTGCCCTCGTCGAGCCGGGCCTTCTCGACGAAGCGCAGGTCGACGGGCTCGCCCGGATAGCCGACCACCTCGCCATAATCATATTCGTAATAGTCGCTCCAATAGCCGGGGCCGAGATAGCCGACGGTGAGGAACGAGAAATTATGGTCGTGCGGCACGCCGTAGAAGAAGGGATCCGTCCCCGAATGGCGGACGACGCTGTCCTTCAGCGCCGGCCAGAAATTGGCGCGCATCATGAATTTGGACGAGCGGCCGTGCAGCATCACCACCTGGGCGCTGTACTGATTGTCGCGGACCTGGCCGTCGCAACGCTGCTTCAGCTCGGCGATCATCATGTCGGCGAGGAAGTCGCGGTCGTTGGCGAGCTTCCTGAGCTGGATGCCCCAGGAAGCGAAATTGTCCTCGTCCTGGCTGTCGAAATCGCCGGTTTCGAGCATTTCGACCAATTCGGCCAGCTCGAGCCGCTCCTCCGTCTCGGCGGGGATCAGGCGCGGCATTGCAGCTCTCCCGCGCCGGCGCTCCGCGCCGCGTCCGCCCCTTCGTCCTCGTCGTCGGCGAAGAACATTTCCAGCGTCTGGCGAGCCGCGGCGCGCACCTCGGGGTGGGGATCGCTCGTCGCCATCCGTCTCAGCGGCGGCAGCGCCGCTTCGGCGTCCATCGCCAGCAGCTCGCGCATGACGTGCCAGCGCGTGTAGAAATGCGGGCTGGCGAGCGCTTCGGCGAGCAGCGGCAGCGCGTCGTCGCGCTCCATCACGCGCAGCATCGAGACCATCATCTGCACCCGCGAGCTCGCCTCGTCGGTGCTGGAGGCGCCGATGAAGGCCAGGGTCTTGCTGTCATATTCGGCGGCGAGCGGCGCTGCCCCGGGCTTCGCCATCGCCTGGAAATAGAGCATGTCGGACGAGGCATGCTCGACGATGAAGCTCTGGTAGCGGCCGTCGATCAATATCTCCTCGCCGTCCTCGATCCGGCGCCGTCCGACGAGGCGGCATTTGCCGGACTGGCTGGCGAGGAAGCCCTCGGTGATCGGCGGCGCCTCCCAGAAGGAAATAGTCGCGCCGCCGGCCTTCAGATAGCGGAACAAGGTGGTGATGCCGGAAAAGCCGATCGAGGTCGCGCCGCGCGATCCGGCTTTCTTGGCGGCGAGCATGTCGACGCCGCTGACGCCGAGCGCGATCGACAGATCCGGATGGTGGAAGATGAGGAGGCCGGTGTGGATCTCGCTCCCCGTCGGATTGAAGGGCGGGCGGAAAAAGGGGTCGGCGCGGCTCGCCGCGATCATTTCCGCCATCAGCGCGGCGAAATCGTCCTGGCGGTCCATGAAGGCGCGGGCGGCGTCGAGCACGGCGGCGGCGGTGCGGTTTGGAAGCGAGGCGAGCCGGCGCTCGAGGCCGGTCATCAGCGGGTGATGGCTCCAGCCGCGCGCCAGCGTCTCGACCGCGGCATGCGACCTTTTCTGGGCGTCGCGGTCGGCGAGCCAGGCGGCAAGGGCGGCGCCCGCGATCATCTTCCTGTTCCCCCGTCGCGCCCGGCAGGCCGTTGCGCCCAGGATGGGAAAGGGCGGAGACGCATCGCGCCCCCGCCCCCCGTCAAGCGCAGTTCAAGGCCGAAAGCTCAGAGCCCGATGAGGACGGCGAGGACCAGGCCGAGGCAGAGAGGTCCAGCGACCTCTTTCTGCTTCACCGAACCGTGCAAGCCAACGCTGGTGCCCAACTCCGGAATAGCCGTGATATCGATCTTCTTCATCGCAATTTCCCCTCTGACCTGCCGAACCCCGACAAAGGCGGAAAGGTCTGGTCGCCTTCGGTTCGGCCAAAAACCGCCGGCGGCTGGTGTGCCTCCTTCCGGACCGGGCATAAAATAAGCTCCGAAGCCTATCTGGAAGCCCGCACGGGACGGCGCCACACCTTTCCAGCCCCAATAGTCCCCGCCAAACCGGTAAACATGTCGGTAACCCTAACAAAAAATTTACCTGAGGCGGAAAATGGCGGTTTTCCGCCGTTTTAGGCGAGCCTGCTCGCGCCGCTTGAGCCCGGAGCCCCGCTGGTGCACGAAGGGTCATGGACAGGAGCGCGCAAAACAGCGGCACCGGCGCGGTGCGGGAGGGCCAGGGCTTCGACGTCGCGGCGCTCGAAGCCTGGATGGCGCGCCATGTCGAGGGCTTTGCCGGGCCGCTCGCGGTCGAGCAGTTCCGTGGCGGCCAATCCAACCCGACCTACAAATTGACCGCGTCCGGCGTCAGCTATGTGCTGAGGCGCAAGCCGCCCGGCAAATTGCTCCCCGGCGCCCATGCCGTCGACCGCGAATATCGGGTGATCACAGCGCTTGGCGGCCAGGGCTTCCCGGTGGCGCGGACCTACGGCCTCTGCACCGACGAAGAGGTCATCGGCACGCCCTTCTACGTGATGGAGATGGTCGAGGGACGGATCTTCTGGGACACCGCCTTTCCCGAGGTGAGCGATGCCGAGCGGCCGGCCTATTTCGACGCGATGAACGCCGCCAGCGCCGCGCTCCATCTGATCGACCCGGACGCGGTCGGGCTTTCCGATTACGGCAAGCCCGGCAATTATTTCGCCCGCCAGATCGCGCGCTGGTCGAAGCAATATGGCGAGGACCAGGCGGCCGGCCGCGTCGCCGCCATGGACCGGCTGGTCGCGTGGCTGCCCGAGAATCTGCCGCCCGACGAGCCCCAGCCGCGCATCATCCACGGCGACTTTCGCTGCGACAACATGATCTTCCACGCCACCGAGCCCAGGGTGCTGGCGGTGCTCGACTGGGAATTGTCGACGCTCGGCCATCCGCTCGCCGATTTCTCCTATCACCTGATGATGTACCGGATGCCCGCGGGGATCACGACCGGCCTCGCCGGACGGGACCTAAAGGCGCTCAACATCCCAAGCGAGGCCGACTATGTCGCGGCTTATTGCCGCCGCACCGGCCGAGAGGGCATCCCGGACCTCGATTTCTACATGGCGTTCAACCTGTTCCGGCTGGCCGGCATCGTCCACGGCATCAAGGGACGGGTGGCGCGGGGAACGGCCTCCTCGGCCCATGCCGCGAGCATGGCCGCCTCATTGGAGCCGCTCGCCGAGCTCGCCTGGGCGCAGGCGGTGAAAGCCGGCGCGCGGTAGGAAGGCGCCCCTGTTCAGCACCGGCATTTCCCCTTATCGCTAGCTCGGGCGAGCGGGGGCGTGGATGGCGGATGCGGGCGGTTCCGGGCGGGCGAAGCTGAAGCGGTCGATCGCGCAGATCGGCCTGATCCGCCTCGCCATCACCCTGCTCTTCCTTGCCGGCGGCCTTTATCTCGCGCGCTATGCCTGGGATATGCCGCTCGCCGGCGATGCCGAGCGCGGGCTGTACGACCTCAGGTTCAAGACCAATGCCAATACCGCCACCGGCCCCGACCAACGGATCACGCTGGTCGTCTACAATGACAACACGCTGGAGGGGCTCGGCAAGCGCTCGCCGCTCGACCGCCGCACGCTCGCCCGCGCGCTGACGGCGCTCGACCGGCTGGGCGCGCGCGCGATCGGCATCGATATCCTCATCGACCAGCGCCAGGACGAGGACGAGGAACTGGTCCGGGCCTTTCGCGCGATGCGCACGCCGACCTACCTCGCCTTCGCCACCCAGGCGGCCAATCCGCAGCAGATGGAGGCCTGGCAGGAGGCGTTCCTGCGGGAGATATTCACCCGCGTCGGCCCGAGCCGCCTGCGGCCCGCGAGCATCAAGCTGGATACAGACGACGACAGCGTGATCCGGCACTGGTCGCAGCCCGACAGCCGCCTGCCCGCCTTGCTCGCCAACGCGATGACCGCCGACCATGAGGAGTTCCGCGGCTATACGGGCAGCGTCGATTTCCGCCTGCTCCCGGACGGGACCTCGCCGTTCCTGAAGATCTCCATCGAGGGGCTGACGACGCTGAGCGAACCCGGCCTACCGCCCGAAGCGCGGGCGGCGATCGAGGCGCAGTTTCGCGACGCCATCCGCGGCCGCTACATATTGATCGGCGGCGACATCCGCGACCTCGACGATTTCGAGACCCCGATGACCCGCTTCACCGGCCTTTTCACCAAGGGGTTGGAGGTGCATGCCCACATGCTGGCGCAACAGCTCGACGGGCGGATGCGCACGCCGATCCCGCCCGCTTTGCTCTGGCTCGCGGCGATCCTCCTGGTCGTCGCGGGCGGGCTGACCGCCGCATTCGAGCTCAGCGGCTGGCGCCGCGTCCTCGTCCTCCTCGTCCAGATCGGGTTGATCAGCTTCCTGCCATTCCAGCTCCAGGCGATGAACGTCGAGACGCTGAACTTGCCCGCCTTCGGCTGGGGCGCCGGCTGGCTGCTCGCCTTCATCGGCGTCGGCGCCGCTGCGCGTGCTGTCGGCTCCGAGCAGAAACGTTTCGCCCAGTCCGCGCTCGGCAAATATCTCCCGCCCGACGTGGCGCGGGAGATCATGCGCAATCCGGAGCAGCTCGCCTTGCACGGGGAGCAGACCGAAATCTACGCGCTCTTCACCGACCTGGAGGGCTTCACCAAATTGAGCCATGCGATCACGCCTGGGACGCTGTCCAGGCTGCTCAACCGCTATCTCGACCTGATGAGCGACATCGTGCTCAAGCATGGCGGCACGCTCGACAAGTTCGTCGGCGACGCGCTCGTCACCTTCTGGGGCGCGCCGATCGCCCGGCCGGACGATGCCGACCGGGCGGTGCGCGCGGGCCGCGAGATGTACGAGGCGGGCGAGACCTTCCGCGGTATGGCGAAGGAGATTGCCGGCGACGACGTCCCGCCGATCGGCGTCACCCGCGTCGGCCTGCACCGCGGCGAGGCGGTGGTCGGCAATTTCGGCGGCGAGGGGCGGATTCAGTATACCGCTTTGGGCGACGCGATGAACACCGCCGCCCGGCTCGAATCCGCCAACAAGGCGCTGAAGACGACGATGCTGGTCAGCGACGAGGCGCGGCGCGAGTCCGGCCTCGATTTCTTCCGGCCGATGGGCCGGATCGTGCTGTCGGGGCGGGCGACTCCGGTCATGGTGTGGGAACCGGTGCCCGACCTGGACGAGACGCTGCGACGCCTGCTCAATGACCTATGGACCCGTTTCGACGCTGGCGAGGCCGACGCGTTCGTTCAGCTTGAATCCATCGCCGATGCCCACAAGGAAGATGCGGCCCTGCAATATTTCGTCTATAGGCTGCGCGAAGTCGGTCCGGGAGGTCACTTTGTCTTGGGTTCCAAATAAGGCGCGGCTCGGCGGCGCACTCGCTGCCGTCCTGCTCGCAACGGGCGCGGCCTCGGCGGCCGCCAATGTCCTCGTCGTCCGCTCGTCCGGGCCGTCGGCGGGCGCCTATCCGGCGGGCCGCTCGCTGCCCGACAATGCGCGGCTCGTGCTGCGCGCGGGCGATCAGGTCATGATCCTGGCGGGCGGCGGCACGCGCACCTTCCGCGGCCCCGGCACCTTCTCGCCGGGCGGCGCCCAGACCGGCGCGCGCACCGCCCGGAATGGCGGCCGCATCGCCCGCATCGGCGCCGTGCGCAGCGCCGGCATCGTCCCGCGCGGCCCGACCATCTGGCACGTCGACGTGACCCAGAGCGGCAATTTCTGCCTCGCCGGCACGACCAACGTCATGCTCTGGCGGCCCGACGCGAGCCTGCCCGTCCGCCTCACCATCGCCGGCCCCGGCGGCGCTCCGCGCACCGTCCCGTGGCCCGCCGGGCAGCCGACCCGGTCCTGGCCGCGCGGCGCCGCGCCCGCCAACGGCGCCACCTACAGCTTCAGCCAGCCGGGCGTCGCCGTGCCCACCCGGATCACCTTCCGGATCCTCACTACGCCGCTCAACGACGTGCAGGGGGTCGCGGAAGCGCTGATCGCCAACGGCTGCGAGGGTCAGCTCGACGTCCTCGTCGAAAGCCAGCCCGACCAGAGCGCCGGCCGCTGAACGCACCGGGGTAAGTGATTTGGCTGCGTCATCCCGGACTTGATCCGGGACTTTCGTCAGGATGCCGTAGCGAGCGCGCTCAACCTTCAGCTCTCCCCCACCCCCTTTCCGCGCCCGCACGATTGGCGCATGATAAGCCCGGGAGGGGCCCGCCATTCCGAGGCCGGACGCGCTGCTGCTTCATCTGGGATTCCTGCTGCTGATCGTGGCGGTGGCAGCGCCGCGCCTGCACCTCGCCCGCCTGGCCGTCGGCGCCGCCGCTCTCGCCTGGCTCGGCCGCGCGGCGCTGACCGGCGACATGGTCGGCGCGGCCTGGGCGGGCGCGGTCTGCGGCCTCGCCTTGATCTTCGCCGGCCGCCGCCTGTGGGAGGACAAGAATGTCCGCTTCACCGCCGACGAGCAGCACATGGTCGCCACCCTGTTCGACGAATTGCCGAGGAGCCGCGCGCGCCACCTGGTCGACCAGGGCGTGTGGCTCTCCGGCAAGGCCGGCGACGTCCTCACCCGCGAGGGCGAGCCGGTCGACCATCTCTACTATCTCGTCAAGGGCGAGGCGCGCGTGCTCAGCACGGGCCAGCAGGTCGGCCTGTGCCGGCCCGGCGACCTGATCGGCGAGCTCACCGTCCTCTCGGGCGAGACCGCGAGCGCGACCGTGATCCTCAATACGCCGGCGCGCTTGTGGTGCGCGCCCGCCGAGGATTTGCGGCCCTATGTCGAGACGCACGAGGATATCCGCCGCGCGATCGAGCACGGCTTCGCCACCGTCCTCAAGGCCAAGCTGCGCGCCTCCAACCGCACCATCGCCGAGGCCGCGCTTGATCGGCCTTGCTGAATCGTAACATGTCCTTTCAATGACATATCCGCCGGCCTACAAGGAAGGCGGGTCACGGAGGCCGCTATGCACAAACTGATTTTGGCCGGTCTGTTGACCGCGCTTTCGATCCCCACGCTCGCTCATGCCCAGCCTCCGCGGCGGGACACGTCACAGAACATCACCGTCACCGGCGTCCCGCTTCAGGACCATCGCGCCAGGCTCGCCGCCTGCCTCGCGCGCAATTGCCCGCCCGACGAGGACGCGACCGCGACGCTGGCGCTCGCCGAGGCACTGTTCGTGGCCGGCGAATATCGCGACGCGCGCACCGCGCTGCGCGCCTCGCTCGGCCGCAACCGCGACGAGGCCGCCCGCTATCCCGAGCCGGTCTCCGACCTCTACCGCGCCAATGCCCGCGTCGCCCGGCATCTGGGCATGGACGACGACGCCCTGCATTCGACGCGGCAGATATTGCGCGCGCTGCAGGCCGGGCTTGCGGTCGAAGACAGCCGCCACTTCACCGCGCGGCTCGAGATCGCCCAGTCGATGTTCGCCTTCGGCCAGTATGAGCAGGCGCTGCGCGGGCTGCGCGACCTCGCCCAGCGGGCGCGGGCGGCGGGGCGCGACGATGTCGTCGCGATGGCCGAATTGCGTCTGCTCTGGGTCTCCTATGTGCATACCCCGCACGGAGACGCGAGGGAGCGGCTGGTGGAGATGTCGCGATCGCCCGATCCCTATAGGTCGCACGGCGCCAGGCGGCTGCTCATCCGCATCTACAGCGAACATGGCGAGACCCGGCTGGCGGACGCGCTGATCGCCGAGCTCGGCCGCAACAGCCCGCGCCGGCAATTGCTCTACAGCCCGCCTTACGAGCTGGCGGAACGCGACAATAGCGGGCGATCGACGGACCGGCAGGATCAGGTGATCGAATCGGGGAACATCGGCCGGTCCAGCTTGATCACTGCCAACCTCGCCGATCGCATGGTCGGCAATTTCGAGGACAAGCATATCGACGTCGGCTTCTGGGTCCGCCCCGACGGGCGGGTCGAGGAGGTCGAAATCGTCCGGCGAAGCAGCGAAGCGAGCTGGGCCGCGCCGCTGCTCCAGTCGATAAGGGGCCGCCGCTACGCCGCCGCCGATGCGGCCACCTATCGGCTCGAGCGCTATACCCTGACGTCGGGCATCGAGCACAGAGTCACGGGGACGCATATTCCACACCGCACGGCGCGCGCGCGCGTCGAATATTACGACCTGGGCGAGACCGTCCCGCCTTCGCCCGCGCCCGCGAACGGGCCCGCCGCGCGGCCAGACAACGTGCATTGAGCGCGGAGCGAGGGTGAGATGGCCGTCACCATCCTTCTTGCCGCCGCCGCCCTCGTCCAGGCCTCTCCTCCGCCCGCCCAGGAGCCGGGCGCGATCGTGGTGACCGGGCGGCGCCTGCCCGATTATCGCGCCGCGCTGGAGGCCTGCCTCGCGCGCCATTGCCCGCCCAACGAGGATATCGACGCCACCATGGCGCTGGCCGAGGCCCTGTTCGTCGCCGGCGACTATCGCGAGGCGAGGACCGCGATCCGCGCCTCATTGGGCCGCAACCGCGACGAGGCCGTGCGCTATCCCGAGCCGGTCTCCGACCTCTACCGCGCCAATGCCCGCGTCGCCCGCCATCTCGGCATCGACGGCGACGCCCAGCGTTCGACGCGCGACATCTTGCGCGCGCTCCGGGCCGGGCTGCCGGTCGAGGACCACCGGCACTTCACCGCGCGCCTGGAGATCGCCCAGTCGCTGGTCGCGTTCGGCCAATATCGCGAGGCCCGCCGCGAGCTCGAGCGGCTCGCCGGGCTCGCCCGCGCCGCCGGCCGCGAGGATGTGGCGAGGGTCGCGGAGCTGCGTTCGATCTGGGCCAGCTATCTCGAGGTGCCGCACGGCACGGCCGAACGGCGCTTGATCGAACTGTCGCGCGGGACCGCGCCCGAGCAGCGCCTCTCCGCGATCGGCGCGAAGATATTGCTGCTCCGGATCTACGGCGAGCGGGGCGACACGGGGCGCACCGAAGCGCTTCTGGCCGAGCTCAGGCAGAACAATCCGCAGCAACGGCAATTGCTCGTCGTGCCGCCTTACCGGCTGGCGGTTCACGACGGCTCCGACAATAGTGGAAAATGGGGGTCGCAGGCCTCCCGCGGCGAGATGGACACGACCCTGGCCCGGCGGGTCGGCAATTTCGAGGACATGTGGATCGACGTCGCCTTCTGGATCCAGCCGGACGGGCGCGTCGCCGACCTGCAGATCGTCCGGCGCAGCGGCCGCGCGGACTGGGCCGATCCCCTGCTCCAATCGATCCGCGGGCGGCGCTATGCGGCGATCGGCGGCACCGAGCCGACCTACCGCCTCGAGCGCTACACCTACACTTCCGGCTACGAAAGCCGCACAGGCAGCCGCATCCAGCAGCGCTCCCCGCTGGCGCGGGTCGAATATCTGGACCTGACGAGCGCCCCGCCGCAGCGGCCGCCCGCGTCCGAATAGAGGGTCATTGTCCGTCGCGGCGGCGGACTTGTCCGCCACAGCTTCAGCGGCGGCGGATGACGAGGTTGCGGATCTCGGTCATGTCCTCCATCGCGAAGCGCACGCCCTCGCGGCCCAGCCCTGAATCCTTGACCCCGCCATAGGGCATGTTGTCGACGCGGTAGCTCGGCACGTCGTTGATCACCACGCCGCCGACCTCGAGCCGGTCCCAGGCGTCAAACATCTGGAACAGGTCGCGGGTGAACACGCCCGCCTGCAGGCCGAACTTGCTGTCGTTGACGATGTCGAGCGCCTCGTTGAAGTCGCTGAACTCGATCAGGAAGGCGACCGGCCCGAACGCCTCCTCGATATTGAGCTTGGTGTCGCGCTCGACGCCCTCCAGCAAGGTCGCCTCCAGCATCGCGCCGTCGCGCTTGCCGCCGCAAAGCAGGGTCGCGCCCTTCTCCACCGCTTCCTGGATCCAGCCGTCGAGCCGTTTCGCTTCGCCTTCCGAGATCATCGGCCCGATGAAGACGTTGCGGTCCTTGGGGTCGCCGGCGACGAGCGTCTTGGTCTTCGCGACCAGCATGTCGCGGAATTCGTCGTAGACGTCGGCGTGAATCAGGATGCGCTGCACCCCGATGCAGGACTGGCCGGACTGATAGAAGGCGCCGAAGATCACCCGCTCGAGCGCGTCGGCGAGGTCGGCGTCCTTGTCGACGATCACCGCCGCGTTGCCGCCGAGCTCGAGCACCACTTTCTTCTTGCCGGCGCGCGCCTTCAGATCCCAGCCGACCCCGGGCGAGCCGGTGAAGCTCAGCAATTTGAGCCTTTCGTCGGTGGTGAAGAGGTCCGCGCCCTCGCGATGGGCCGGCAGGATCGAGAAGGCGCCCTTGGGCAGATCGGTCTCGGCCAGCACCTCGCCCATGATGATCGCGCCAAGCGGCGTGCGGCTCGCCGGCTTCATCACGAACGGACAGCCGACCGCGAGCGCCGGCGCGATCTTGTGGGCGGCGAGATTGAGCGGGAAGTTGAACGGCGAGACGAAGCTGCACGGCCCGATCGGCACCCGCTTCCAGATCCCCTGATAGCCCTTGGCGCGGGGGCTGATGTCGAGCGGCTGGACCTCGCCGGTCATCCGCACGCTTTCCTCGGCGGCGATGCGGAAGGTGTCGATCAGCCGGCTGACCTCGCCCTCGCTGTCCTTGATCGGCTTGCCCGCTTCGACGCACAGGGCATAGGCGAGCTCGTCGAAGCGCGCCTTGAAGCGGTCGACGCAATGCTGGAGCACGGCCTGGCGGTGGTAGCTCGGCAGCCGCGCCATCGGCTCGGCCGCCTCGACCGCGCCCTGGATCCCGGCGTCGATCGTCGCGGCGTCCGCCTGCGCCACCCGGAACGCCACCTCGCCGGTGAACTTGTCGGTGACCTCGAGATCGGCATTGGGCTGCCGCGCCTCGTTGTTGAGGTAGAGCGGGTAGACGTCCTTCAGCTTCATGTCGGCCTCACCAATGGGGACAGTTACTTTTCCGCGCCGCGGCGCCTCGATGAGGATGGCGGGTCGGAAAAGTAACTGTCCCCTTTCCTCCCCATTTACAGCTTCGCGCTCAGCTCCTTGATGTCCTTGTTCAAAATCCGGTCGTTCTCCGAATAGTCGACCGGGCAGTCGATCAGGTGGACGCCCGGGGTCGAGAGGCATTCGGCGAGGATCACCGGCAGGCTTTCGGCGCTGTCGACGCGGTGGCCGTGGGCGCCGTAGCTTTGCGCATATTGGACGAAATCCGGATTGCCGTAGGTCAGCCCGAAATCGGCGAAGCCCATGTTCGCCTGCTTCCAGCGGATCATTCCATAAGCGTCGTCGCGCAGGATCAGCACAGTGATGTTGAGCTTGAGCCGGACCGCCGTCTCCATCTCCTGGCTGTTCATCATGAAGCCGCCGTCGCCGCAGATCGCCATCACCTTGCGGTCCGGATAGACCATCGCCGAGGCCATCGCCGACGGAAGGCCGGCGCCCATCGTCGCAAGCGCGTTGTCGAGCAGCACCGTATTGGGCGCGCGCGCCGGATAGTTGCGCGCGAACCAGATCTTGTAGACGCCGTTGTCGAGGCAGATGATGCCGTCCGCCGGCATCGCCTTCCGCACCTCCTTGACCAGGCAGGAGG
>JBKJZJ010000039.1:0-3384 GCA_046715355.1 Allosphingosinicella sp.
CGGCGTCGATGGCGGTGGCGGCACCGCGCAGCCCATAGAGGTCGCGCACGATCAGGCCCTCGGTCGAGCGGGTCTCGACGACCAAGGCGAGGCCGGTGCGCATCGCCGCCTGGATCTCGGCGTCGGCGCGGGCATCGGGCGCCCAGGCGTCGCGGCCGCCGCCGATCAGCTGGAAGGCGCGGCCGTCGATCCTCAGCAGCACCGCCGAGCCCTGCCGCTTTTCCCGGCTGAGGCGGATATGGAGCTGGCCGCCGCGCCGCCCGGGCCATATGCCGACCGAGGCGAAGGGCTGCCCGCCTTGCGCTTCCGGCGCCTCCCGCGGCTGGGTGATCGCATAGCAGCGGCCGCCGTCGCGGAACGCGCCCCAGCCGCCGAACACGCCGAGCGGCTGCGGCTGCGCCAGGGCCGGCGCGGCCCAGCCGCAGGCGAGAAGGAGAATCCAGCCCCGCATGGCCGCACCAAGCCTCGCCCGGGGGGTCTTGGCAACAGGAAAAGCCGTTTCTCTGCCGGTCAGGAAAGCTGGATCACACCGCGCGCGGGCTCCGCAGCGCCGGCGGCCGGGTCCGCCATCGGTCCGGCCCTTCTTGTGGCAGATCGGCCACGGAAAACCCCGTTTAGCCAGGGTTAATGCAACCTCCGCCACCCCTGCGCGCTGTCCCGCCGTTCCATTGCCGGGACCTGTGAAATGGAGTTGAGTTATGCGTAAATACCTGTTGGCCGCGCTTTGCGCCGGCACCCTCGCCACCCCCGCTTTCGCCCAGGATCAAGGAAATCTGTCGGGCTTCCGCGTCGAAGGCCTGGTCGGCTACGACCGGCCGAGCATCGCCGACGAGAATGCCGACGGCGTGCTCTACGGCATGGGTGTCGGCTACGACTTCCAGTCGGGCAATGCGGTGTTCGGCATCGAGGCCGAGGCCACGGATTCGACCGCCAACGAGCGCGTCGCGGGCTTCGCCCTCCCCGGCGACGAACTGCGCGTGCGGGCCGGGCGCGACCTCTATGTCGGCGGCCGCGCCGGCGCGGTCGTGGGCGGCGGCACTCTGCTCTACGCCAAAGCGGGCTATACCAATGCCCGCGTCCGCGTCGATTATGAGGACGGCACCGCCGGCACCATCAACGACTTCACCGACCGCACCAATCTCGACGGCGTCCGCGCCGGCGCCGGCGCGCAGTTCGCGATCGGCACCAACGCCTATCTGAAGACGGAATATCGCTATTCCAACTATCAGGACGGCGTCGACCGCCACCAGGTCGTCGGAGGCTTCGGCTTCCGCTTCTGACCGCGGCCCATTCGAATGAGGAAGGGCCGGGCGCGCTGCGTCCGGCCCTTTTTCTTGGCACTAACCACTGGCGGGCTTTGCAACCATCGCTATAGTCTCCGGTCCAAACATAAGTGAAATGCGCAAGCAGGGGTAATCGATGAAGGCGACGATCGAGCGGGCCACGCTTCTGAAGGGCCTGGGCCACGTTCACTCGGTGGTCGAGAGGCGGAACACGATTCCGATCCTCTCGAACGTGCTGATCGAGGCCGAGGAGGGCGACGCCGGCGGCGGCGGCGCCGGCCTCAGGCTGATGGCGACCGACCTCGACCTGCAGATCAACGAGCGGGTCGAAGCCAACGTCACCGAGCCCGGCGCGACCACGGTGCCCGCCCACACATTGTTCGATATCGTCCGCAAGCTGCCGGAAGGGAGCCAGGTGGAGCTGATCGCCGCCGAAGGGCGGATGCAGGTCAATGCCGGCCGGGCGCGCTTCACTTTGTCGACCCTCCCGCGTGATGATTTCCCGGTGATCGCCGAGGGCGATTTGCCGACCGCCTTCGAGCTGCCGGCGGCGACGTTTCGCCAGATCATCGACAAGACCCGCTTCGCCATCTCGACCGAAGAGACGCGCTACTATCTGAACGGCATCTACCTCCACGTCTCCGACGGTGAACCCCTGGCTGGAGGGGTGAACCAGCCGGTGCTGAAGGCGGCGGCGACCGACGGCCACCGGCTGGCGCGGGTGACGGTGTCGCGGCCCGAAGGCGCGCAGGGCATGCCGGGCGTGATCATCCCGCGCAAATGCGTGGCCGAATTGCGCAAGCTGCTCGACGAGGTCGACGGCACCGTCCAGGCGAGCTTAAGCGAAACCAAGATCCGCTTCGGGCTCGGCAATGCCGTGCTGACCTCCAAGCTGATCGACGGCACCTTGCCCGATTACAGTCGCGTCATCCCGACCGCGAACGACAAATTGCTCAGGCTCGATCCGCGCGCGCTCGAAGAAGCGGTCGACCGCGTCTCGACCATCGCCAGCGAGCGCACGCGCGCCGTCAAGATGTCGCTGGACCGCGACCGGGTGACGCTCTCCGTCACCTCGCCCGAAAACGGCACCGCGTCGGAGGAGATTTCCGCCGATTACGGCGCCGACGGCATCGAGATCGGCTTCAACGCCCGCTATCTGCTCGACATATTGGGCCAGATCGAGGGCGACGTGATGGAGGTCCACCTCGCCGACGCGGCCGCTCCGACCCTGCTACGCGAGAACGACAAGGCGCCCGCGCTCTACGTGCTGATGCCGATGCGGGTCTGAGCAGGCCCTCCATATCGTTGACTTTTGGCGGGGATGGACCTACGTCACCGCCCTTTCCCGGACACCCCGAATTGAGTGGAGCTGCCGCATGGCGCGCGTAACCGTCGAAGATTGCGTCGACAAAGTCCCGAACCGTTTCGACCTCGTCCTGCTCTCCGCGCAGCGCGCGCGGCAGATTTCGGGCGGCGCCGAGCTCACCATCGACCGCGACCGCGACAAGAATCCGGTCGTCGCCCTGCGCGAGGTCGCCGAGCAGACGGTGAAGCCCAAGGAGCTCGAGGAAGCGCTCGTTGGCAGCCTGCAGCGGGTCCAGGTCGACGAAGACGACGTCGCCGACGAGGTCGGCTCGCTCTCGGCCTCGGCGGAGGCGCTGCGCCTCACCGCCGCCGCCCCGCAGCGCAACAACAATGCGGGCGCCGATTACGACGGCTGAGCCAGCGCCCGATAATGTGACAAATTTTGCGATGGACCTGCGCCGGAACTTGCCCCAAGTTCCGGCGTTGCCGTTTCTTGGCAGAGTGATTCGAGCAATGGGGCAAAGGGCCCGAAGTCAGGGAGGCAAAAAAGGTGAGAAAATTACTGACAGGGCTGGCCGCGGCCGGCATGGCGCTTTCACCCGTGGCGGCGAATGCCGGCGCGGCAGATGCGCTGAGCCTAAGCCGCGCCGGGGCGCCGATGAGCGGCTTCAGCTTTTTCCAGGATGCGGCGGATGACGATGACGGCGGGGGTTCGACCGCGGTCATTCTCGGCGTCGTCCTGGTCGTGCTGATCGGCATCGCGGCGATATCGGGCAACAACAAGCCGGTCTCGCCC
>JBKJZJ010000040.1:0-7954 GCA_046715355.1 Allosphingosinicella sp.
GCGCGCGGCTGACGAGGATTCTCTGGATGCCGGGGAAGTGGACGTCGACAATCGCCTCCATGGTCGGGCGGTCGGGGAAGGAAATGTAGTGGAAGAAGCAGCGGCGCAAGAAGGCGTCGGGCAATTCCTTTTCGTTATTCGAAGTGATCACCACCACCGGTCGATCAACCGCTCGGATCGTCTCGCCGGTTTCGTAAACGTGGAACTCCATCCGATCGAGTTCCTGCAGGAGGTCGTTGGGGAATTCGATGTCGGCCTTGTCGATCTCGTCGATCAGGAGGACGGGAAGCGCGGGCGAGGTGAACGCCTCCCAGAGCTTGCCCTTGCGGATGTAGTTGGAAATGTCGTGGACCCGCTCGTCGCCCAATTGGCCGTCGCGCAGCCGCGCCACCGCGTCATATTCGTAAAGGCCCTGATGCGCCTTGGTCGTCGACTTGACGTGCCATTCGATCAACGGCGCGCCGATCGCGGCGGCGATTTCGTGGGCGAGGATGGTCTTGCCCGTCCCCGGCTCGCCCTTGACGAGCAACGGGCGGCGCAGCGTGACGGCCGCGTTGACCGCGACCTTGAGGTCGTCGGTGGCGACATAAGAGGGGGTGCCTTCGAAGCGCATGGGGTGTGGGCATAGGTGGCAGTGCGGGAGGGCGCAAGACTTGCAGGGATCGGCCGGGCGAGGCAGGGTGCGGTCAAAGGGAGCTGAAAGGTGGTGCGACAGCCGCAGGGGCAAGCCGTTGAATTTGAGGAGATTGCGGTTGCCCTGCGCGAAACACGCGCGGGGCAAGAGGCGAGCATGTATCCGAGGCTCTTCCAGCTATTCGTCCATTTCCTTGGTTATCCTGGGCGGCAGGTTCTGAGCGACACAGCGGGCGACGCGGGGCGGCCCGACCTGACCTGCCGTGCGCCAAGCGGCCTGACCGATGCGAGCGGGCGCGCGATCGAGATCGACTGGATAGTGGTAGAGGCGAAAGACCAAAGCTACGGTCTCAGCCAACCGGAGAATCGCGAGAGGCTTTTCGCCGAGAAATCGAAGTATATTACACCCAACACGGCGTGGTTCGTGATGGTCGATCCGATCATCTTCGTCGCCCGGCCGGTGATGTCTGGCGATCTCAACGCGGACAACGACATCGTTGTCTATCTCGCCGACGGAGAAGCCGAGTTCCGCGAAAAGCTCGCGGACCTTCGCGCCGAGGTTGCGGGTGTTCCGGAAAAACTGGGCAAGTTCCGCGCTGGCGACACCTCGCTGATCGGCACGGAAAAGCTGATTGCCGCCGACGGTGCCACGCTGCGCGTGAAGAATCGTGTGCAGGTTGCGCGGCGTGCGTTCTACTCGACGCTACGTGACACGACCCGGGCCCTTCAGCAGGCCTCGCTTCAGACGCTCCGCTCGGTGCATGAGGAAATGCAGGCCGTCGCCGATGCCGTTGCGGCGTTCGAAGCGGAATACGGCCCTTCAACTTTCGATGCCCACACGCTGACCATCAAGGCCAGCCCAAGGTTGGAGCAGCGCCGCTATGGCGCGGACGTTGCCCGGCTCAACCGCCGCCTGCGTAAGGCGGGAAGCATCGCCCGGCTCGCGATCGTAGGATGGCCCCAGTTCCGCGCCCGGATCAGTGTGAAGGACAGTGAGGCGGGCGAACGGCAGGCGCTAGAGATGTTCGCCACGGAAACGGCGAACCTCGTTCTTGCCCGAATCCTGCTGATTCGCTTCTTCGAGGATCACGGCTTCTTCGGGCGACATCGCTACCTGTGCAACGGCGGGGTGGCCGCGTTCCAGGATCTGCGCAAGATTTTCGAGCAGGGTTATACGCGGCTGCTCAAGATGGCCTATGAAAAGGCACAGACGCTCTATGCCGCCGCCTTCGACGAGACCGAGCTCGACTGGGTGTTCGATGCCCATGACGAGCGGCTTTCAGCCGCGGTCGAATGGGCGATGTTCCAGTTGTCGCGCTACGATTTCACCACGGTAAAAGGGGACATTCTGACCGGCATCTATGACCGGTTCCTGGACCGCGACCAGCGCAAGCGCTTCGGCGAATATTACACGCCGCCCTCCATCGCGCGCTACATCGTTGACCGGCTCGAGTTGGCACCCGGGGACCGATTTCTCGATCCCGCCTGTGGTAGCGGCACCTTCCTGATTGAGCGATACCAGCAGGCGGCTGGAGACTTGGTTGACCGGGGGCTTGGGACCTATTCCCAGGCGGTCGATGCAGTCGAGCGACTGGCAGGCAATGACCTCAACACCTTCTCGGCGGTGCTCGCGCAGATCCAGTTGCTCTGGCACATATTGAGCTTCCGCGACGAATTGCTCGCCGCCGAGGATTTCCCCGATATCGCGATCAGCGACAAGGCCAGCAGCATCGTTACGCCCGATTCCGGCGAAGTGCTGCTGGGCCGCTGGGCCGAACTGGACCGAATCGAATATGGCGGCGTTGGCGGCAACCCGCCCTATGTCCGTCCGGAGCGCGGCGGCGAGGTGAGCGAGGCGACCCGACATTATTTCGAGGAGAGGCGCACGTTCATCGGTGGCGGCAAGACCTGGCCCGGCATTTCCGCCGAAGCCAACCTCTACGCGTTGTTTATCTATCGCGCGCTGGATCATTGGTGCCGCCAACCCAATCGCTGGGGTGAGGGAGCGGGCAAGCTGGGCTTCGTCGTGCCGCTGGCACTTTGCGGCACGAACGAAAATGCGGCGCTGCGCCGCCTGTTCGGACCCGACGGACGATGGACGATCACGGAGATCGTGGACCTGGAGGTAATCTGGCGGCACGTCTTCGATGCGGATGTGCTGCCGATGCTGTTGATCGTCGAAGCACGCCCGCCGCGGCTGCCCGTCCCGCCGGAACTGCTCGAACGTGACGAACCGCTGCCCGCAGACCCTGTGCGGCGGCTGCAAGTGCGGGCCGCTCGGCTTCAGCCATGGCTGGAAGAACGGCAGGCCTCGGCGCCGTCGGGGAGCAAGGCACGATGGGACGCCCTTTGCGCGCGAAACCGCGCCCGCTGGCGGCCCGACGAAGTGACGATCCGGCTGGCGGACAAGAGCATCATCGACTTTCACGAAGGCGGCAAACGGCCCACCTTTCGCATCGCCGATGCGGAGACGGCGAACACTGACTATTCCGCCCTGTTCACGCCCGACGGACGGGTAATGACGCGGTTGACTCCAGAGCGCCGGGCGATCCTTGGCAAGCTCTTTGTCAACGACACGCTGGCGAACGCGGCTCAGACTTATTGGTACAAGCGATCCGGCGCCAAGCGGGGCGCCACGCAACTCGAAGAGCCGGAGCGCGACGTTGAACGCTGGGAACAGCGTGAGATGATTGGCGCTGGACTGGCGTGGCGGGGCGCTCGCGCCAACGCCCCACCCGGACAAGGCATCCCGGTGTATAAGGGCGAAAACATCTTAGCCGGCGACCTCTACGGCGAACCGGATCACAGCAATGCCGACATTCAGGCGGCCGACGACTTGGGCCTTTTCCGCCTCGGCACCATCTTGCCATCAAGACTATACGCGATTGCACAGATCGAACGCTGCCCCAATGCAACGCCGTTCGATCCTGCTGCGATGGCATTTACCAATACCGCGACATTGTTTGGCCCGCGAGCTGATCTCGCAAACGTCCCATTCGACTTGGTCTTCGTTTCTCGGGTCTATCGGTATTTTTACGCGCTGGCAGACCGAATGTCGTACCTCAACCTGATGCGGAGTCACATCTATCCGCGCAATCTCCGCCGCCTCCCTTGGAATGAAGCGCTGGCGCTGACGGCGCAACCATTGGAATCGCTGCGCCCGGCTCTCGTGGAAGCTTGTGCCAACGCCTTCCGGACGGAAGACCAGATGTTTGCCGACCTCGATCGGCTATCGTCGAAATCGTTCCTCGATACGATGCTTGCCAATGGAGGCGAGGTTCAATGGTCGGAAAGCTTTCACCGTGCCGCCGAAAGGATAGAGGTCGCCGCGTCGCTTCAGCTGAATCGGGGCGATCTGGGGTGGCATCTGCAAGTATCGGAGCAGCTATACGATTTCCTGGACATCACCGACGAAGATGCCGCGCGCGGGCTACACACCGCGCTGGCCGCACGTTCCGGGTTGGCCGTGGACCGTGAATCACTGCTCACCCTGCCGATCCCTCCCGATGCCGCGACGCGCTCAGACTACGAGGCGATTGTCGAGCTTTACGGGGGCACTGACCATCAAGCGGCCATCGAAGCCGAAATCGACAGAATCGACGCGTTGGTGGGGCCGGCCTTGGGACTCAACGCGGACGACCTTGCGGCGATCCGCGAGGACATGCTGACCGATCCGTTTCTCAAGAATATCGTGCCGCGATGGCCTGGAAGCAGGACGCGCCTGCACGGCTATCGCACCGGCTTGGACAGTTCCGAGCGTTACGTCTAGCCCGCGAAAACTGTGGAAAAGGCGCCCGGCAGCGTTTGTGTTCGCTGCTCGTCAGGGTAGGGTGGGGAGATGGACGAACACCCGAATTTGTTCGGCGAGCTGCCCGATCAGCCCAAGCTACTGAACGTGCCCACTCAACGAAGACCGCTGGAGGCGGGCGACGTGCGCCAGATGATGCTGGCGCTCATTGCGCAGGCCCGGGCGGCCGAAGCAATGCCATTCGAACCCAAGGAGCTACAGCGCCACGTTGCCATGTTCCCGATCATGGCGCAATGGTTGCCGCCCGAGGAAGGCGAGCAGCTCCTGCTCGAATTCGAAACCGAGATGGAGCGGCTGCGGCGCGCGGCCTGAGCCCGGCGATCCGCGGCCTGCAGGGGCAGGCGGCCGACTCAATAGTCCCGCCGCGCCTGCTGCCTCGCCTCGAGCAAATCCCACAGCGCCCTGTGCTGCAGCGCGAGCTGCTGGGCGCCGAACAGCAAGGCGCGCTCGGCCGCGGCGGCTTCGTCGGCGACGGCGCGCAGCCGTGCCTCGTCGCCGAGCGAATTGGCGGCGACCTCGACGCCGAGCCGCTTGGCCGCGGCCTCGATCACGATGCGCACCGCCGCCCAGTCGGCGGCGAGCGCCAGAGCGGCGCCGAGCGCGCAGCCCTTGCGGTCGGATTGGGCGAGGGTGGCGAGCGCGGCGCGCTGCGCCTGGATCGCGGCCTCGCTGCCGCCGCCGCCCGGTGTCGAGGGGATCGGCCCCGCCGCGACCGCGAGCCGGGTCAGCAAGCCGCGCTCCGCCGCCGCGGCGTCGGCCGCCGAAGCGAGCCAGGCCCGGCCGGCGGGATCGACGATGCGGGTGGCGGCGAGATCGACGACGCCGGGATGGCGGCCGTGCAGCGCGCACAGGAAATGGATCGCGTCGGCGAGGTTGGCGCCGTTGCTGAGCGCGGGACTCGCATAATAAGGATGGGTGGCGCTGCCGTGATCGGCGACGCAGGCGACGAGCAGCGCGCCCGTCCGAACGCCGCCTGCCGATTCGACCGAAACTGATGCCATCGAAAACCTCCGGCGCGCGCGATGCGGCCTGCCTTGAGCCAGCGCTTACACCCGGCGGCGTAAAGAGGAGGTTTACAAGGGGGACGGAAGGGGAGGGCGGTCACCCGCCGGTGACGCCGAACCAGGCGAAATAGCCGACCACCAGCGCCAGTATCGCGCAGCCGGCGCCCGGCCGCTCGGGATTGCGCCTGCCGAATAGCGCCATTCCGATCGTCGCGACGCAGAGCAGCAGGACGAGGCCGCAAACCGTCCTGAACAGGAAGGTCCCGATCGCGTTGAACAGGCCCCCTCGCGCCTCGATCCAGCGGTCGACGTCATTGAGGTCGAAGCCGAGCAGCACCAGCACGAGGCCGATCAGGAAAATGAGGAAGCTCAGCAACAGCCACGGCGCCACCGCCCCGAAGCCGAGCAGGAAGCGCCACAGCCCGCCGATCCACCCGAACATCCCCATGAAGCGACAAAGCGGGCGCGGCCCCCCGCTGTCAAGCAACGGGCGGCGCGGGGAGAGTCCCCTACGGCGCGCGCGGTGGCAGGTACGTACCTGTCACCGACAAATTCCCGGTTATCGTCGCCGCTGCCTCGCGACATAGGCCCTCAGTTCTTCTTCGAACTGATCCTCCAGCGGCTGGACCGCGGCCATGACGGCGGTCATCGAGGCGGTTGAGGTGCGCAGGACGTCCGGGTCGGAGGTAATTTCGGCGATCCGCTGCACGAAGTTGGTGCCTGCCGGCGTCGCCACGAACGCCCTGATCTCGACCAGCTCCGCATGCGTGAAGGCGCGGGCATAAGCGCGTGCCCAGGCGGCGAACGTCGCCGGCGAACGCTCGGTGATCACGCGCTCCGCCTCGCGGCGGACTCCGGCGGCGTAGCGAGCATGGATTTCGCGGGCCCCGGCGTCGGTAATTTCGCTGCCCGTGGCGGCGGTTGCAGCTTCAATCTGCCGCAGCAGGTTGTTCATTCGCCTCAGGATCATCGCATTGCGACGACCGGGGGGAAAGGAGATGTCGATGATCTCCGTGGCGAGGGCGAGACTGCGCGGATCGATCTCCGCCGCGGCGGCGCCGGGGCGGTGCTGCGCCAAACACGGGCCGGCGCCGCTCGCCGCCGTCACGACGGCAAGGGCGGAGAGCCAGTGCTTCATTGATCGAGGAAAGACCGCATCTTCCGCGACCGTGATGGATGCTTCAGCTTCCTGAGCGCCTTCGCCTCGATCTGCCGGATGCGCTCTCTCGTCACCGAGAACTGCTGCCCAACCTCCTCCAGCGTGTGATCGGTGTTCATCCCGATCCCGAACCGCATCCGCAGCACGCGCTCCTCGCGCGGGGTCAGGCTCGCCAGCACCCGCGTCACCGTCTCCTTGAGGTTGGACTGGATCGCGGCATCCACCGGAATCACCGCATTCTTGTCCTCGATGAAGTCGCCCAGGTGCGAATCCTCCTCGTCGCCGATCGGGGTTTCGAGGCTGATCGGTTCCTTGGCGATCTTCATCACCTTGCGGACCTTCTCCAAGGGCATGGAGAGGCGCTCGGCGAGCTCTTCGGGGGTCGGCTCGCGGCCGATTTCGTGGAGGATCTGGCGGCTGGTGCGGACCAGCTTGTTGATCGTCTCGATCATGTGCACCGGGATGCGGATGGTGCGCGCCTGATCGGCGATCGAGCGGGTGATCGCCTGGCGGATCCACCAGGTGGCGTAGGTGGAAAATTTGTAGCCGCGGCGGTACTCGAACTTGTCCACCGCCTTCATCAGGCCGATGTTGCCTTCCTGGATGAGGTCCAGGAACTGCAGCCCGCGGTTGGTGTATTTCTTGGCGATGGAGATGACGAGGCGCAGGTTCGCTTCGACCATTTCCTTCTTGGCGATGCGCGCTTCGCGCTCGGCCTTCTGGACCTGGTTGACGATCCGTCGGAACTCGGGGAGCGCCATTCCGGTGGCCTGCGAAATTTCGCCGATCTCATTGCGGATGCGCTCGACGCTGTCGGCCTCGGCGATCGCGAAGGCGGCGAATTTGTTGTCGATCTTGGCCGCGCGGGCGAGCCAACTGTCGTCGAGCTCGGCGCCCATATAGCTTTCGAGGAAGTCGCGGCGCGGGACCTTATGGCGCTCGGCGAGGCGCAGCATCTGGCCGCCCAAGGCGGTCAGGCGCCGGTTGTAGGCGTAAAGCTGGTCGACCAGATATTCGATCTTGGCGGCGTGAAACTGGACGCTCTCGACCTCGGCGGTCAATTGCTCGCGGAGCTTCTGATATTTCTTCTCGTCGTTCGCGGCATAGGCCTCGCCGGCGGAGAGGGCGGCCAGGCGGGTCGCCTGGAGCTTGCCGAATTTTTTGTAGAGCGCGGTGATCGAGGCGAATTTCTCGAGCGCGAACGGCTTGAGCTGCTCCTCCATCTGGGCGAGCGACAGCGTATTGTCCTCGTCGTCGTCCTCCGCGACGGGCGCGGTGCGGCGCTCGATCAGGCCTTCCTCGTCCTCGTCGGGCTGCGCGGCTTCCTCGGGCTCTTCCTCTTCCTTGAAG
>JBKJZJ010000041.1:0-10991 GCA_046715355.1 Allosphingosinicella sp.
GACGTGCACCGCCTGCACCGCCGCCAACGCCCAGCTCCAGACCCAGGGTAACGCGCTCCAGGCACGCCTCCGGACGCTGCAGCAGGAGATCCAGACCGAGACTCAGCAGCTCCAGCCTTTGGTCAACGCGATCCCGGCCGGCGGCCAGCCCGACGCCGCGCTTGCCGCCCGCCTCCAGAGCTTCCAGGCGAGGCAGCAGAATGCCGACCGCGAGATCGGCGCCGGCCGCGAGCGGTTGCAGCGCAACATCGGGTTCGTCCGCTCGCAGATCGCACAGCGCCTGCGGCCGGCGATCACCCAGGTGATGCAGCAGCGCGGCGCCTCGCTGGTGGTCGATCGCGGCTCGGTGATCGACGCTTCTCCGGCGCTCGACATCACGCCGGCGGTGCTCGCCATCGTCAACCAGAACAGCGCGCCGCTCAACGTCAACGCGCCGGATCAGCCGGCGGCCGGCGCCCAGCCGCCCGCCGGCGCTCGGCCCGGCGCTCGGCCGCCCGCCCAGCCGCAGCCGAATCGTCCGCGCCCGCAGGGCCGCTAGTGGCTGACGGCACCAACGACGCGACCCCGGCTTCGACCGGGGTCCCGTTCGACGTCAGGCGGGTGATGAAAAGCCTGCCGCACCGCTATCCAATGCTCCTCGTCGACCGCGTCGACGAGATGGAACTCGACAAAAGGATCGTCGCCACCAAGGCAGTGACGATGAACGAACTGTTCTTCCAGGGCCATTTCCCGGGACGCCCGATCATGCCCGGGGTGATGATCATCGAGGCGCTCGCGCAGGCCGCGGGCGTGCTCGCGGTGGAATCGCTCGGCCAGGCCCAATCGGGCAAGCTCGTCTATTTCATGTCCATCGAGAATGCCAAGTTCCGCGTGCCGGTCGAGCCGGGCGTGCTGCTGCGGCTCGAATGCGTGCTGCTGCAAAAGCGCGGCCCTGTCTGGAAGTTCGCCGGCAAGGCCTTTGTCGGCGACAAGGTCGCGACGCAGGCCGATTTCACCGCGATGATCCTGGACCCGCCGGCGGGCTGACCGGGCGCCAGCCGCCTTCGAAGCGCTCGATCCCGAAAATCCGCGCGACATGCGGGCCGTCGAGGCCCTCGGCTGCAATCCTTCCTTCGTTCATCACCAAGATGCGATCGGCGTACCGCAGCGCAGCGTCGAGATCGTGAATCGCGATCAGGGCGGCCCGATCCGCGCCTTCCACCTCGGCGCGGACCAGCTCCATCAACCGGATTTGCCAGAGCGGATCGAGATTGGCGGTGGGCTCGTCGAGCAGCAGCAGGGCCGGCCGCGGCGCCAGCGCGCGGGCGGTCAGCACCCGGCTACGCTCGCCGGTCGAGAGCGTGTCGACCCGCCGGTCGAGCAAGGGCGCGAGCGCGAGCGCCGCGAAATCGCCGCCGCCGCCGCCGAGCGCGATCAGGTCGCGCGCGATCAGCGGCCAAGGCAGATCGCGTGCCGCCGGCAGGTAGGTGAGAACATGCGGGCGCCGCGCCGGCCCCAGGCCCCACGGATCCACGCCCGCCACGCGGACGATGCCCGTCGGCCGGCCGATCCCGGCCAGCGCGTGAAGCAGGCTGGTCTTGCCGCTGCCATTGGGCCCGACCAGGCAAACCAGCTCGCCCGCGGCGATCTCGATCGAGACGTCGAACAGCCGCCCGGGCAGCGAGAGGTCCGACGCCTGCAAGATCATGGCCGCAACCGCCAGCGCATATGCGCGACCAGCCACAGGAAGAAAGGCGCGCCGATCAGGGCGGTGACGACGCCGATCGGCAAGGTTCGCCCAAGCGGAGCGAGCCGCACGGCAAGATCGGCGGCGAGCAGCAAGAGCGCGCCGATCATCGCCGCCGGCAGGATCGCCCGGCCGGGATGGCCGCGCGTCAGCCGCCGCGCGAAGATCGGCGCGATCAGGCCGACGAAGCCGATCGCGCCGCAGATCGCGACGCAGGCGCCGACGCCCAATGCGGTGAGGCAGACCACCTGCGCCCGCAGCCGCGCGACGTCGTGGCCGAGAGACTGGGCCACCTCCTCGCCGAGCGCGAGCCGGTCGAGCGCCGGGCCGAGGCGGAGCAGCAGCGCGACGACGAGCAGCGACGGCAAAGCGGCGAAGGCGGCCTGATCGAGGCTGCGGTCGATCAGCGAGCCCATCAGCCAGTCATAGGCGTCGTAAAAGGCGAAGGGGGAGGGGGCGAGCGCCAGCGCCAGGGTGGTCAGCGCCCCGGCCAACGCGCTGATCGCAAGGCCCGCGAGCAGCAGGGTGGCGGTCTCGGCCCTTGGCCCGGCGAGCGCGAGCAGCAGGCCGAGCGCCAGCAAAGCGCCCGCCACCGAGCCGATCGACAAGGCGAGCGGCGCGGCGAAGCCGAACAGATAAGCGGTGACGACCGCGCCCAAAGCCGCGCCGCTGGTCGTGCCGGTCAGATCGGGCGAGGCGAGCGGGTTGGCGAACAGGGCCTGGATCGCCGCTCCCGACGCACCCAGCGTGGCGCCGTAGACGAAAGCGAGCAAAGCGCGGGGCAGGCGCAACTCGGTCAGCACCAACAGAGCAAGGCCGGCATCCTCCTCGAACAAGGCCCGGAGCGGTGCGAGCGGCAGCAGCAGAGCGGCGGCGAAGAAGATCGCCAAGCCGACAAGCAACAGCAGGGCGATCCGCGTCGTCATCGCCCGACCTCGCGCCGCAGCCGCTCGATCTCGTCGATCAGCAGAGGGCCCATGCAGGTCCAGCGGCGGCCGTCGGTCATGATCGTGCGTGCCCGCGTCGCGCGCCGCGCCGCCGGATGGGAGAGCCAGCGCTCACGGTTCGAAACCTGGCCCTGCCGATAGTCGCTGCGCAGGAGGATGGCGGGCGGCCGCGCGAGCAGGGTTTCGAGCGAGACGCGGTCGCCCTGCATCGCCCGCTGCCTGAGGCCCGCCAGCGCCATCCATTGCGCTTCCAGCCCGCGCGCCGGCACGGTGCGGCCGCCGCCGCCGAGCCAGATCGTGTCGCGCGACGCCGGCGGCCTGGCCCGGATCAGGGCGTTCATGCGGTCGATCAGCGCCGCTCCAGCCCGCCGGCGGCCGAGCGCGGCCGCCAGCCGCCTGATATTGGCCGCGACGTCGGCGAGGCTCGCCGCGAAGGGAAGGTCGACGACGGCGATGCCCAAGCGGGCGGCGATGCGCGCGCGGTCGCGCCCGCCTCCGCTAATGGTGACGACGAGATCGGGCCGCGCCGGCACCACCGAGAGCAGGCTGCCGTCGTTGCTGGCGTAGCGGCGCGCCTGACGCCACAAGACCGTCTCCGCCTCCTGCTGGGCGAGGTGGGTGACCGAGACGATCTGGCCCGGCGCGGCGAGCAGCAGCAGCAGCTCGTCGGTGCACAGGTTGAGCGACGCCACGCGCCGCGGCGCGGCCTCGGCGCGCGCCGCGGCGAGCGCGAGGCTAGCGGCCAAGAGCGACGCGAAGACCCGCATGCACCGTTCGTCCGTTGGTGTTGTAGCCGACCACGTCCCGATAGTCGGCGCCGAAGCCGTTCTCCACCCGCGCGTAGAGCTCGACCTGGGGAAGGACGCGATAGGCGAGGCGGAGCGAGGCGAGCACATAGCCGTCGAGCCGTACGATTGCGGCCGGGAACAGGTCGAAATCCGTGTCCCGCCGCGCGCCGACATAAGCAAGGCTGGCGCCCCAGCTGAACCTGTCCGCCTCCCCCCGGGCGGCGAGGCTCGCACTGCTCCGCGGCCGGCGCACCTCCCGCACCTGGGCCCTGCCCGCGACATTTGGCTCGCTGGCGTCCAGCCAGGTGTAATTGGCTTCGACGTTGAGCCAGGCCGCATGACGCCACGACGCCGTCAGCTCGATCCCGTGTCGCTTACTCCGGCCATCGGCATTGGCGGTGCCGGAGAGAAAGCTATTCGGATCGAACGTGGGGACGATCTCGTTCCTCAGCCGGCTGGTGAAACCGGTGATGCCGAGGCCGAGGGTCGCATTCTCCCAGCGCAAGCCGGCCTCCCACCCGCGCGACGTCTCGGGCATGAGGCCCGGATTTCCGACGAACGAGCCCGGGAAGAAGCCGTGGAGATCGTAGAAGCTCGGCTGGGCGATGCCCTCGCCATAGGAAAGGTGAAGCGTGACGCCGCCGCCCGGGCTCACCAGCACGGAGGCCCGCAGGGTGGTGGCATCCTCGAACGCGCCGAAATCGTCGTGGCGCAGCGCCACGTCGGTGACGATCGCCGGGCTCCATTCCGAGCGCCATTCGGCGACATAAGCGGTGAGGCTGCGCGACCTGTCCTGGTCGGTGCCGCCGAAATAGACTGTGTCGCGGGCGCGGAAATCCTCCTTGCTGTGATCGACGGCGGCGATGAGCCGATGATCGCCGAACGCGTAGGCGGCTTGGACGCCCAGCGTCAGCCGGTCGCCGAAACTGCTGTTCAGCGGCGCGCCCGCGAGCCGGTTGCGGTTGGCGCTGTCGAGATAGCTCGCCTCGACGCGCGCCGACCATGGACCCCACATGCCCTGCGCGAAGGCGCGGACGGCGCCGATTCGGTTGCTGGTCTCGTCGAGCGTGTCGGCGCGAAGGAAGGTGGCGGGATCGAAGCCGTCATATTGGGAGACGCCCTCCACCCAATGGCCGATCACGCCGATGCGGACATCCTGCCACGGCAGCGCCTGGAGGCGCAGCGTGGCCGCCATGGTCTCGAAGCCGTCGCGCTCGCCGCCGGCGTCGAAGGAGTCGATGCCGTCGCTGCTTTGCCAGCCGAGGCCCGCGCTGATCCCGATATCGCCGGCGCGCAGCGCATGGCGGCCGGTGATGCGGGCGCTGTCGAGGCTGCCATATTCGGCCTCGCCGACGAAGCCGGTGCGGGTGAAGGGGTCGGCAGTATCGACCGCGATCACCCCGCCCAGGGCTTCGGAGCCCCAAAGCGCCGATTGCGGCCCGCGCACCACCTCGATCCGCGACAGCAGGTCGCTGGTCAGCAGCTCGAACCGCGCCTCGTTGCCGGCGGCGGGATCGTTGAAGCGGATGCCGTCGACGAAGAGCAAGGTGTGATTGGCTTCGGCGCCGCGGATGCGGACCTGGGTCTGGGAGCCGCGCGGCCCGGTAGCCGCGACCGACACGCCGGGAGTCAGCCGGAGCAGATCCGCGGCGGCGGGAAGATCCAGCGCCTCGATTTGGGTCTCGTCGAGCACCGTCGAGGAGAGTGCCGCCATGTCCCGCGCGACCGGCTCGCGCGAGCCTGTGACAATGATCTCGGCGCCCGGCTGGGCGGCGGAAAAACTGAGTAGAAGAAGTGAAAAAGACATTGGAACCTCCTGAAACGACATCACGAAATGTCGTCTCGGAGGAACCGCACGGACCCACGGCCCAGGCGGCGCCACGCACCGCAGGCTGGTCCCGGCCGGGCGCGGACGACGGCGAAGGCAGGTCTCCTGGCTCGCGGGTCCATGCGCGGTTCCCCACTTGGAGGGGAGGGCGCTCTCCGCTTACAGTTGCGGGCACAGCGCCGGCGTTCCACCGGCTTCCCTTTTCACCGCCGTTCGACGGGCGGCACCTTCGCTTCAGGCAGGGTTATTGCGCCGCAGCACGGCTTGTCAATCGTCCCGCCAGCCGCTAGAGCGCCGGTCTGCTTTTTCCTCGAGGCTGGTCGGAACCAGCCAAAATCACGGAAGATCAATCAGATGAAGGCCGATACCCACCCCGATTACCACCTGATCAAGGTGCAGATGACCAACGGCACCGTCTTCGAGACCCGCTCCACCTGGGGCAAGGAAGGCGATACGTTGCAGCTCGACATCGATCCCACCGCCCATCCGGCATGGACCGGCGGCAGCGGCAAGCTGCTCGATACGGGCGGCCAGGTCGCGCGCTTCAACAAGCGCTTCGGCGGCCTCAGCCTCGGCGGCAAGAAATAATCACGGCGACGCACGCGCCGGTCCTCGCGACCGCGCGGCTCACGCTCCGCCCGTTCCGCGCCGGCGACGTCGACGCGCAGGCGGCGATGATGGCCGACGCCAGGGTGATGCGCCACCTCGGCGGTCCGCTGGCGCGCGAGGAGAGCTGGCGTAAATTGCTCTGCGGCAACGGCCTGTGGAGCCTGTTCGGCTACGGCTATTGGGCGGTGGAGCGCCGCGAGGACGGGCGGCTGATCGGCCAGGTCGGCTTTGCCGACTTCAAGCGCGACCTGGTGCCAGGAATCGAAAATATCCCCGAAATCGGCTGGCTGTTCGCTGCGGACGCGAGCGGCCAGGGTTATGCCACCGAGGCGGCGCGGGCCGCCCTCGCCTGGGCGGACGCGGCGCTCAAGGCGCCCGAAACCGTCGCGATCGTCGATGCGAACAATCTGGCCTCGATTCGCGTCGCCGAGAAATGCGGGTTCGACGAAAATGAGCCCGCCGCGTATCGCGGCGAGCCCATGTTGCTGTTCCGGCGCCGGGCGCCCGGCTGAGACGGATTAGTCGCGCGACTGGCGCGCGTTTTCGCGCCATTCCACGGCCGTGCGGCAAACCCGGCGCGGCGCCATGCGCGAGGTCGACGAGGTCGACATGGTCCGGCAGACCAGCCGCTCGCCCGCTTCGTCCGTGTCGCCGCTGCGGCGGGTGTCGCTCGGGGTCGAGTCCGCGCCGTGGTCGCGATGGACGCTGGGCCCGTCCTGCGCGAGGGTGGGCGAGGAGAGGACAAGCAAAGAGGCAGCGAGAACAAGCGCTTTCATGAATTTCGGCTCCATTTCGGATTGGCAGCCGCCCCTATATCGCAACCGGGCGCGCAGCACAAGTCACTGATTTTGCGCGGGAATGACGGTGCGTGTCAAAATGCGGCGATCCCCGTAATCGCCCGCCCAAGGATCAGCGCGTGGACGTCGTGCGTGCCTTCGTAGGTGTTGACCGTCTCGAGATTGGCGGCGTGGCGCATCACCTGGAATTCGGCGCTGATGCCGTTGCCGCCGTGCATGTCGCGGGCGACGCGGGCGATATCGAGCGCCTTGCCGCAATTATTGCGCTTGATCAGCGAGATCGTGTCGGGGATCAGCACGCCTTCGTCGAGCCGGCGGCCGACCCTCAAGGCGGCCTGCAGCCCCAGGCTGATCTCGGTGACCATGTTGGCGAGCTTCAATTGCACGAGCTGGGTCGCGGCGAGCGGCCGGCCGAACTGCTTGCGCTCCAGCGTGTAGCTGCGCGCCGCGTGGAAGCAGGCCTCGGCCGCGCCCATCGAGCCCCAGGCGATGCCGTAGCGGGCGCGGTTGAGGCAGCCGAACGGGCCCGCCAGCCCGCTGGCGCCGGGGAGCAGATTCTCCTCCGGCACCTCGACCTCGTCCATCACGATCTCGCCGGTGATCGAGGCGCGTAAGGACAGCTTCTCGCGGATCTTAGGGGTGGAGAGGCCCTTCATGCCCTTTTCGAGCACGAAGCCCTTGATCCGCCCGTCATGCTCGTCCGACTTGGCCCAGACCACGAAGACGTCGGCGATCGGCGAATTGGTGATCCACATCTTGGCGCCGGAAAGCAGATAGCCTCCGTCCACCTTCTTCGCCCGCGTGCGCATCCCGCCGGGATCGGAGCCGGCGTCGGGCTCGGTGAGGCCGAAGCAGCCCACCCATTCGCCGGTCGCGAGCTTTGGGAGGTATTTGCGCTTCTGCGCCTCGGAGCCGTAGGCGTTGATCGGGTGCATGACGAGGCTCGACTGGACCGACATGGCCGAGCGATAGCCGCTGTCGACCCGCACGACCGCGCGCGCGATCAGCCCGTAGCACACATAATTGAGGCCCGCCCCGCCAAATTCGGGGTCAACGGTCGCGCCGAGCATGCCGAGCGCCCCCAGCTCGGTCATGATCTCGCGGTCGAAGCGCTCCTCGAGATAGGCGCTGGTCACGCGCGGCTGCAATTTCTCCTGAGCATAGGCCTCCGCGGTGTCGCGGACCATGCGCTCCTCCTCCGAGAGCTGCGCGTCGAGCGCGAACGGGTCCGCCCAGTCGAAGGGCAGGGGCTTGGGATCGGCCATGGAAATTCGTCTCCTCTATCCGCCGCCGCCTAGCCGAGCCTCCGCTTCGTGGGAAGGTGGAGGCGTCGGCGCAGGTGGCGGATGGGGTGGGATTCGAACCCACGGTGAGCGTGAACCCACGCCGGTTTTCAAGACCGGTGCCTTAAACCACTCGGCCACCCATCCGCTTCAGCGCGCTTATCGCCTGGGCGGCAAGCGCGCCAGACCCGAGCGGCGGCGCGGATTGCGCGGATGCCCGCGCCGAATCGGGTTTTTGCCCCCTTGCGGGAGCGCGCCCCATGTGGGATTCGGGTCGGCGACGAGAGGGTGAACATGCGTCTGGTTGTTGGTTTTGCGGCGGGTCTGATGCTGGCGGGCGTGCCCGCGGTGCAGGCCGGGAACGGCTCCATCTCGATCGGGGAGGCGGCCGCCGCCGCCCAGTCCGGCCTCAGCCAGGAAGGGTTCGAAGCCTATCTGCCGCGGCTGCGCGCCGAGGCCGAGCGGGCGGGGATCCGACGCGAGACGATCGAGCGCATCTTCCCGACCCTGGTCTTCTCGGCGCGCACCATCCAGCTCGACCGCTCCCAGCCCGGCGGCACGCCCGGCGCCCGCGGCGCGCCCTCGTTCACGCCCTTCGCGCCGTTCCGCGCCCGCCATCTGAGCCAGGCGCTGATCGACCGCGGGCGCGCCCGCTACGCCGCCAATCGCCGCCAGCTCGACGAGATCAGCCGGCGCTACGGCGTCCCCGGCTCGATGCTCGTCGCCATCTGGGGCAAAGAGACGGGCTACGGCACGATCATGGGCAATTTCGATCTGCTCAATAGCCTAGCCAGCCTCGCTTATGAGGGCCGCCGCCGGCAGCTCTTCACCGACGAGTTCATCGCCACCTTGCGCCTCGTCGAACGCGGCTTCCCGCGCTCGCAATTGCAGGGCAGCTGGGCGGGCGCCGCCGGCCATCCGCAATTCCTGCCTAGCGTCTATATCCGCCTCGCGGTGGACGGCGACGGCGACGGTCGCGCCGACATCTGGCGCAGCCACATCGACGCTCTGGCCTCGATCGCCAATTATTTCCGCAGCGCCGGCTGGCGGCCGGGGCTGACCTGGGGGACGGCGGTGCGCGTACCCGACGGCTTCGACCGCGCCGCCATCGCCAATCGGCTGCGCGCGCCGCGCTGCCCCTCCGTTTTCGCCCGCCACAGCCGCTGGTTGACGGGGAGCGAGTGGCGCCGGCGCGGCATCGCCAATTCGCTGCCCGACGAGGCGATGGCCACCTTGTTCGAGGCCGACGGGCCGGGCAACACCGCTTACCTGCTGACCAGCAACTACCGCGTCATCCTCGACTATAATTGCTCGAACTTCTACGCGCTCACCGTGGCGCTGCTCTCCGATTCGATCGCGCGCTGATTTCCTTAGGATCCCGCATGACCCGCAAGGCCTTCCACCTCCTCGCCGCCGCAGCCCTTCTCACCATGCCCGCCGGCGCCGCCGCGCCGCCCTTCGAGACCGCGGCGACGACCGCGATCATGGTCGATCTGAGCTCGGGCGCGGTGCTCTACGAAAAGGACCCGGACCGGCGCATGCCGCCCGCCTCGATGGCCAAGATGATGGCGACCCATGTGGTCTTCGAGATGATCAAGAACGGCCGGCTCAACCCCAACCGGATGTGCACGGTCCAGCCCGAGACCTGGCGGCGCTGGCACGGCCCCGAAGCGGGCTCGACCATGTTCCTGTCGCCCAATGAGCGGGTCAGCGTGCGCAACCTGCTCCACGGCATCGTCACCCTCTCGGGCAACGACGCCACCGTCGTCCTCGCCGAGTGCATTTCGGGCAACGAGGCCGCCTTCGTCCAGCTGATGAACCGGCAGTCGCAGCTAATGGGTCTCAGGAACTCGCATTGGGGCAATCCGGTCGGCTGGCCCGACGGAGGGCGGACCTACACGACGGCGCGCGACCTCGCCACGCTCGCCGCCGCGACGATCCGCGACCATCCGCAGCTCTACCGCGAATATTACGGAATGCGCGATTTCACCTGGGGCCGCACCATGGGCGGCAACCAGCCGATCCGGCAGGACAATCGCAACCCCTTGCTCGGCCGCGTCGCCGGCGCCGACGGGCTCAAGACCGGCCATACCCAGGAGGCCGGCTACGGCTTCACCGGCTCGGCCGACCGGAGCGGGCGGCGCATCGTCATGGTCGTCGCCGGCCTCACCAGCTTCAACCAGCGGATCGACGAATCGGTGCGCTTCATGGAATGGGGCTTCAACGCCTGGCAGTCGCGACAGCTGCTGCGCCAGGGCCAGCGGATCGGCGAGGCGCGGGTGCAGGGCGCCGGGGTCGCGGCGGTCGGCCTGGTCACGCCGCGCAACGTCGCCGTCACCTATCCCTCCGGGCTCGGCCAGAACATCCGCGCCAAGATCGTCTATCAGGGACCGGTGCGCGCGCCGATCGCCCAGGGTCAGCATATCGCCGACCTGGTCGTCGAGACGGGCGACAGCCCGCCCCAGGTGACGCCGCTTCACGCCGAGGCCGCGGTTGAGCAAACCGGCTTCTTCGGCCGCATGTGGTTCGGCCTCAAGAGCCTGTTCGGCATGGCATGAGACTTTGGGCATGACCGCGCGCTTCGTCACGCTCGAGGGCGGGGAGGGGGTAGGGAAATCGACCCAGGCAAGGGCGCTGGCGCAAGCGCTCCGTGGCCGCGGCCTCGAGGTGGTCGAGACACGCGAGCCCGGCGGCAGCCCGGGGGCCGAAGCGATCCGGCAATTGCTTCTCCACGATCAGCGCTGGACGCCGGAAGCCGAGGCCCTGCTCTTCGCCGCCGCCCGCGCCGACCATGTCGCGCGGACCATCCGGCCGGCGCTAGACGCGGGCAAATGGGTGTTGTGCGACCGCTTCGTCGACAGCTCGATCGCCTATCAGGGCGGCGCCGGCGGGCTCGGCTTCGACGCCGTGCGCGCGCTGCACGGCGTCGGCAGCCATGGCTTCCTGCCCGACCGCACGCTGCTGCTCCAGCTTTCCGAAACGGAAGCGGACCGGCGCGCGAGCAGCCGCGACA
>JBKJZJ010000042.1:0-4565 GCA_046715355.1 Allosphingosinicella sp.
CCTCGCCACGCTGCCAGCGATCCCAGATCTCCGCGCTCTCGCCTGCGGTAATCTTCCGTACCTGTCTCATGGGCCACCTCACCTCCTCCAAGGTAAAGTGTTGCGACGATCAACTGAATCCGCGACCCTTTGCGGACATACACTTGAGGCCGCAAGCGTCTCAGGCCGCCGGAGCGGAGCTGCCCTTCCAGGCCATCGCGCCGGCGGCGATCATGATCAGGGCACCGGCACCCATTACCGCCCAGCCCAGAATGTTGATCTGCGGCATCCTTCCCGCCATCATGGAGACGGCATCCGCGCCGTAGATCGTGTTATCGAGACGACTCTTGACCTCCAGATACTGCCAGAGAAGGAAGCCGAGCACGACGATGCCCGGCCAGACCGCGTGTCTCGTCATGCCGAGGAAGGCGAGCACGACGCCGAGCACGGAACAAGCGAGCACGAACAGCCCCACCCAGCTCACATGTTCGCCCACGATGAGCAAGCTGATGCTACTGACCGAACTCACGACGGGCAAGAACAGGCCGACGACAATGACGGCGGCGCCAATAATAGCGATGAGTTTCTTGTCCATATGATATCCCCCCTAGGTCACTCTCGGGCCCGATTATGCGTTCACCGGAGATGGAGCGCACGGACTTTGGCCCCCCGCGTGCCGTAAAGGGGGCTACGCAGGCCGGCATCATAGTGCTCGGCCACGTCCGTCGTTAGGTCGCTCTCCAGTGGGTGGAATCGCAAAACGGACAGTGCTGATGGTAGCTAACCAGCCGTTTGCAGGAGCGGCACACCGGCCTGTCGCAACCTCCGCAGCGATCGACCATGCTACCGAAATCAGGGCCACTGCCGTCGAGAATGCCGCACTTCGCGCATCGAACTTTATCGGATGGATTTGTCATGGATACCTCCGTTTGCCCATTCCAGATTGGTCTCCCGAGACCGAGTGCCATCAATGTGCCGATCAGCCACACCGCCAGTGGTGGCTGGCGCGGCGGTCAGCGAGCGAAGGTTTGCGGAATTCTCAACGTCGGCGGGATTCCTAGACAAAGCCGCCACTGCTGCCCACCAGCAGTTCCGAGCCTCTCTTCCAGATCGGCATCAGGTTGGCGACCCCGCCATAAATGCTCACGATCATGGCGCAGCCACGCTTGAGGTCGGCACTTATGCTAATTGCCTTGAATCCTTCTCTGCCCGTATGTGCTCGCAACGTTACACCGATGACCGCCATCATCGCTTCGGCGGACCCATGGCGAGATGGAGCGGTCCCGTCTTCACTCCAATATCCAAACAGTGCGGCTGCGTCCGCCTCGCTCAAATTAGGCAGCGCTGGAAGCGCTTCTTCGCGAATAAATCTTGTCGCCTCATTCGCGCTTTCCGTCCTGAACATTGGAAAGGCCTCGAACGGCGGAGGCGCTACACGCGACAACGCGCGGCCCTTTCCTGTTTTCAAGAACGCTTGGGCTGCTGCCTCGCGCACCAACTCGCTCGGGTCGGATTTGGCAATCTGCTCGAGAACCGCCTCATCCGAGAGTTTCCTCGCCGCAGCCGCCCGGACTAATTCTGGATGGCCGGAGGATTCGGCGGCCAGCCCGGCTAGAATATCGTCATCTCGGATAAAATCCGCCGCCCAACTCCTCACTTCCTCGTCGGTGGTTTCCACCAGAATCTCTGCCAGAATCGTGTCGTTCTTGTCGTTCATTATCCGCACGGCGCCGAGCCTGCGACACTCCCAGTCGGGATCATGAAGCACCGCGTGCTTCAGTTGCTGCATATCATCGCAGTGGGAAATCGCCTTCATTCTACGACGCGCACGCCAGCCGCCAAGAAAGCTAACCATGCCCACCCCCCAACATCCATGCAGCGTCGAGCGCCCACCGACCCGTTAATATGCGATCGACCACCGCAGTGCACGAGCAAATCCTGGTCCGGATCTTTGAAACCAATGGCGCATGCCAGTTCACAGGCCGCCCCAGCGTCAGCGATCATGCCCGTCCAGCCGTGGCAAGTTGTCCGGGAGGTGCTTAGTGCGCACGCGATCGCGGCTCACGGGACCTCATCAGTCAGATTTAATGTCCGCTTGCCACCCGTCCCGGACATTCGCCGTCCATGCGCCACCCCCGGCATTAACCGGCCGGTGGCATCCTTGCCGCCGGCGGGGTATATCGGCGACGGAATGAGCGCGCCCCAGATCCTGCTCGCCTTTCTCCTGCTCGGCTGCGCGGAGGCGCAGCCGGCGCCGCCCGCGCCTTCGCCCGCCGAAGAGCAGGCGCGGATCATGGAGCGGATCGAGGCGCTGGTCCGGCTACCGCAGGGCGCGCGGCCGCTCGCCGCCTATAGCCGCTATTACGCCTGGCAGAGCCGCGAGGACGGCGTGCGCAAGGTGGTGGCCACCTATCTGATCGAGGCGAATCCCACGCGGCATTGGGTGAGCGAGAACCAGCTGCCCGCCATCCTGGACGGCGGCTGCGGAGTCATCGAGCTAAGCTACCACGTCGCCGACGACCGGATCGAGGGCGCGGCCTGCCACGGCGAGGCCTGAGGCGAAAAAAATGCGCCTTGTCAGGGCGTGACGGATGCGGGGGACGCGGCGGGGGCTTGCGCCAGCCAGGCCAGCCAGAAATGCGCGAGATCGGCATAGCGGCCCGGCTGCGCCAAAGCGGCTTCATCCTCCGCCGCCAAGCGGAACGCGGCTTCGGCCTGCGGACGCTGGCCGGCGAGCAGCAGCGCCATGCCGAGACGGACGTTCACCTCGGCGGCGTCGGCGGCGGAGGCGCCAGAGAGCGCCGCGCGGTAGTGCGGGATGGCCTCGCTGTGGCGGCCACCCCCCGCCAGGGCATTGGCCAAAGCGAGCATGTCGGCGGCCGCACGCTGGCGTAGCATGGCCTCGACGCGGACCCGATCGCGGGGAATGGTCCGGTCGACTTCGACGAGGATCTCGCGCGTTGGGGATAGGCCGGCATCGAGCAGCCCGCGCGCGACGCCTTCGTCGAGCACGGCCCTGGCTTCGACGGCCGCCGTGGCACGATTGAGGAGCTGCGCCATGCGCTGATATTCGGCCGCCCTCGAAAGGGCGCCGATGAAGCGCATCAGCCGAAGCAGGTCGATCTCGAGCCCGTCCCGCGGCGCGGCGAGCTGACGATAGACGACGAGCGCCTCGCGCCAGTTCCTTGGGGACGGATAGGCGCCGACGAGCGCGCGACCGGCGGCGAGGGCTGGCCGCAGCATGGCGCCCTGGTTGGCGACGCTCATCTGCTGCCGGTACCAGATCTCCGATATCGGGCCGCCGGCGGCGGTGCGCGCGGCGATGGCGCGCGCCAGCAGGTCCGCGGCGCCCCGGGGATCGTCCTGCGCCTGGTGGACCTGCGCCAAATTGGCGAGCACGTCGGGGTCGTTCGGGTTCATCTCGAGCAGGCGCGTCCAGTGCCGCGAGGCGGTCTCGAAATCGCGAAGCTGGAAGGCGATGCTGCCCCGCGCCGCGAGATAGCCCGCAAGCTTCGCGGGCCGCGTCAGTTCGCTCGCGATCAACTCATCGAGCGCGGGCGCGCGCAGGCTATTGTCGTTGCGCAGCCTGCCGAGCTCGAGCTGGTACAGGGCAAGGACATGCCGGCCGTCGCGGCTGCCGACCGCATTGCGGGCCGTCGCCAAAGCCGCATCCTGACGCCCGCGGATCCCGCCGCGAACCGCGATGCCGAGAGCGGAAAGAGCGTTCGTTTCCCTGGGCGACAGGGCCAGCGGCTGGCCCTCGAGCTCCATCAAGGTCTGGACTTCGCGCTGCGCGTGGGCCGGAAAGCGGACCGCCCCGCCTCCGCCGGCCAGCGCCGCTAGCGCCAGAATTCTGAAGGCCAGCCTGTGAACGGGAACCCCCTTGCGGACTAAGCGGCGGCTCCTCTTATTCCGCCGCCTCGCGGAAGAAGGTACCGCTTTCGCGCAGGAGCGGGAAGGCGTCGGGATAGCCGTAATTGACCACCGCGCGCTGGCGGTAGGAGCCGGGCGCGGGCGGCCGGTTGGGCGGCACCGGGGCGGGCGGGATCAGCCGCGGCCGCGCCTGCGGGCGCTTGACCACCATGTCGCGGAACCATTCGCCGACATAGGTGCCGTCGAACCGGTGCACCCGGCAGCCGAGGATCCGCCCCAAGGGCGCGCCGGTGAGGTCGTAGATGGTGGTTTCGAACACGAAACCGACGGGGTCGCCGTCGGTGGAATACACATACATCGCCACGGTTACCGGTCCCCGCCGGGCGCGCGCCTACCTGCCCCACCCGTCGCGCGACCTTGTCCGATCCGGCGCGCCGTGGAAAGCGAAAGCTGGCGGTGCTGCGACGACTTGTTTTCGTAAGAAGGCGGGCGGAATATAGCGGGCGTCGAAATATGCGCGCGGGGACGCGCCAAGTCGTTGCAGGAGCGTCGCAAATGAACAGACTCGCAATCGGGGCCGTGGCCGCCATGAGCCTTGCAGCGGCAGCGCCCGGCCTCGCCCGGAGCGGCCCGGCGGCTTCGCCGCCCGCCGGCACGACCCCGCCCGCGACCACGCCGCCCGCCGGCACGACGCCGCCGGGCCCTGCCACCGG
>JBKJZJ010000043.1:0-7183 GCA_046715355.1 Allosphingosinicella sp.
ACGGCGCGGAACTTCCATTCATTGTTTCGCTTGTAGAGCTCTCCCAAGGTCATCGCCTCCTCGCTCGCGCCCTTCAGCTCGGGCCGGTAGGAGGCGAGCGCGGCGCCGGCCTGGTCCTTCACCTCGATCAGGGCATTGGTGAGCGTGGCGAGCGTCTTGCCGCTGGCGCCGGCCTGGTCGATGGTCACGCAGAAGACGATCTTGGCGACGTCCGCCGGCAATTTGCCGAGCGCCACCTCGAACGTGCCGCCGGCGCCGGGCCGCGGCGTGAACCTGACGGCGTCGCCGCCGCCCAGGGCCTGGTTGAAGAACACCATGTCATGGTCGCCGCGAACCTTGCCATTCTCGGCCAGCAGATAGGCCGAGGCGTCGGCCTCCGTGCCGGCCGGCGCCGAATAGCCGATCGCGACCACGACATCGGCCGCGCCGACGGCTGTGTTCGCACCACGCTGAAGTTCCATGATCTCTCCGTCTCGCTGGATCAAAGATACGCCCGGGCGGCAGAGCGCATGCGGCGGCCGCCGCCGTCATTTCTCGTCGACCGATACGTAGGGCAGCCCGCCAAAGCCGCGCAACTGCTTTTTCAAGAGCCCGCCGCCCTTTGCCATGGACTGGTGGAGCAAAATGACGGAGCAGCTCATGACGAGGTGGCGCTCGAGATTGAAGGGATTTCGCTATCGCCGCGGCGCGCACACCGGGGCGGCGCTGCGGTTCCAATAGGCCGCCGGGTCCGCCGGCAGCTTCCTGTCGGCCGCGAAGGTTCGCAGCAGATGGGCGCGATACGGGGCCGCTTCCGCCTCGGACAGCCGGTCGAGCGGGTCGACCGAGATCGACGCGCCCTTCCGCATCCGCAGCGGGATCCAGCCGGTCATCGTGGCGGCCAGGCGGCCGTCGCGCGTCGGCGTGAAGCCGAGCAGATAGATCGCCGTCGACAGCCGCGGCAGCCCGATCTGGTAGGACACGAAATTGCCGAGCGAATAGACGACGGGCACGGTGCGCCCGTCGCGCGCCCTCAGCATCGCCTCGGGCTGGACGACATGCGGGTGCGTGCCGATGATCGCGGTGGCGCCGGCATCGGCCATCCGCTGCGCGAGCCCGGTCTGGTAGGCGTTGGGCAGCGGCTGATATTCGTCGCCCCAGTGCGGCATCACGATCACTGCCGCGTTGCCGCGGTCGGCATGGAGGGCGCGGATCTGCGCCAACAGCTCGCCGTCATGGCAATGCAGCACCTGCGCCCTGCGGTCAGGCAGGCCATTGGTGCTGAAGGTGCAGGAGATGAAGGCGAACCTATAGCCCCGGCCGCCACGCCGCACATTATAGCTGGTCGACCAGCGATAGCCCGCGGACCGGGCGGTGGACAGGCGGGTGCCGGTGTGGGGCATCCGGGCCTCGTCCATCGCCGCCAGCGTCCGGTCGACGCCGAGGCTGCCTCGGTCGAGCGCATGGTTGTTGGCGGTCTGCAGCACGTCGACGCCCAGCCGCCGCAGATCGCCGATGATCGACGGGTGGTAGTTGAACAGCGGATAGCCCTTGTAGACATTGTCGTCGTAGCGCGTCGCCGGCGCCGCCACTGCCCTGCCGTTGGCCCCGACGACATTGGCGGCGGCGGGTCCCTCGAGGTTGGCGATGGCGATGTCGGCGCCCTCGAGCAGGTCCCGGACCGGCGCCATCGCGGCGAAGAAGCCCTCGGGCTGTTCGGCGGCCCATCGCTGAAACGGACCGTGGAGCAGCACGTCGCCGACCGCGGCCATGACGATCGGCCGGATGCAGGGGGGCGCCGCCGGGCGCGCGGGCGTTTCCGCGGACTGGGGCGCGCCGCTCGGCAGGGCGCTGTAGAGCAGCACCATCCCGAGCGCGCCGATCGCGATGGTCACCGAACCGATCCTCCATTGCACGGGCGTCACCACCACGATGCCTCCCGCTCCGCCTGCTCGGGCGAGGCATATCTTACCGGCCCCGCCGACGCAATTTGCGGGAGCCGGCGACTAGCTCGAAGAGGGCCGCACCGCCTCCGCGGCATCACGCAGGAGCGCTTCGCGAAGGGCGTCGAGGGAGGGATATTGCGTCGTCTTGGTCTCGGCGCGATGGGCTCGATTGGTGAGCAAGACGACGGTCAGGCCCAGCTCGGGAGCGAAGTTGAACATCGTCCCGGTGAAACCGGAGTGGCCGTAAAAGGTCACCCCTCCCTTGCCGAGCCGGATCTTGCGAAAGCCCAATGCCTGTAGGGGATCGTAGGGGGTTTCCTGAAAGCGCGCGACCGTTTGCGGCGAGATCAGGCGATAGCGGCCGTAGCAGCCGCCATTCAGCATCAGCTGCGCATAGCGGGCGACGTCCAGAGCGGTCGAAAACAGGCCGGCGTGGCCGGCGACGCCGCCCCAGCCCGCTTTGGCGTTGAGGTCGTTCGCCTCTCCCAGCAGAAAGTTCGTGCGATAGTTCGAAAAGGGCTGAAGCGGCGGGTCCCGAACGATCGGATAGGGCCGGCCCGTCTCGCCCATGCGCTGCTGATATTGGTCGCCTTGCGAGGTCGCCGCCATCCGCCTCCGCAGGGAGCGAGCGGGAAGGAAGCCGGTATCGACCATGCCCAGCGGGAGATAGATTTCACGCCGCACATATTGGTCGAGCGAAAGGCCGCTTACGCGCGCGACGATCTCCCCGAGCAGCATGAAGCCGATGTCGGAATAGGCGGTGCGCGCGCCCACGGGATAGCGCAGCCGCAACGCGGCGAGATAGGAGATTGTGCTCCCGCCGGAATCGAGGTGGCGCCAGGTCGGCTGCCACTCCCAAAGGCCCGCGCGATGGGCCAGCAATTGCCGGACCGTGATGGCTGATTTGTCGCCATTGGCGAATTCGGGGAGGAGATCGCCGAGCCTGTCGTCGAGGGCGAGTCTTCCCGAATCCACGAGAATCATGGCCGCCCCGGTGGTCGCAATGACCTTGGTCATCGATGCCAGATCGTGGATCGACCGGACGGTCATCCTGCGCGGAACCGAAACTCGCGCGACCTCGCCCCGCCGATCCAGGGTCAGATATTGCGCATCGCCATATGCGGCCGCGCGCACCACCTTGCCGCGATGAGCGACGACGAGCACGGCTCCGGGGTAGAGCGCCTCGGGACCGGTCCCGAGGCCGCGCCGAACCACCTCGTCCAGGGCCGCGAAGCGTGGATCGCCCGTCGAACCGCGGGGGACCCGAAGGACCGGGCATGTGCGAGCGCCGGCCAGGCCCGGCACGTCCCTCTGTGTTGCCATTCCATCTTCCGCTATGCGGCCACCCTGCCCGATGGGCAAGGGGCCGCCGCGACATTCCCTGCGTCAGCGAAAACTGTCTCCGCACATGGAGACCATGAAATGGCGGAGCGGGAGACCGCCCTACTTGTCAGAGTAGAATCGGCCGATTTGGATAGCGTTCCCTCATTCGTTCCCGCTTAGGCTTGGCAAGGGGGCGGCAGTGGCGGCTTCAGGCCCATCTCCAGCCAGCCCGGCGAGGATCGGACAAGCTGGCCTTTCATCGCCCGCGCAACGTTTGATCAGGTGGGAGAGGGCCGCCTCCATCTCCTGAAGTTCCCTCATCTTTGTCCTGACTGCCTCGATGTGCGTCGTCGCCATCTTCCGCACGGCCGCGCTCGACCTGCCCTTGTCGCGATACAATTCGAGCAAATGCCGACACTCCTGCACGCTGAAGCCCAGGCCGCGGGCCCGCGCGATAAAGCGGAGGTCGTGGATGTCCCTGTCGCCATAATCGCGAAAGCCGTTGTCTCGCCGGGCCGGCCGGATCAGGCCGATGTCTTCATAATAGCGGATGGTCTTCGGCGGCAGGCCGGCGTGGCGGCCGGCGTCTCCAATGTTCATCACGCGGCCTCCAGGCTCAGCGTCCTCAGGCGAAGGGCATTTGCGATTACCGACGCCGAAGACAGGCTCATCGCGAGGGCGGCGATCATGGGGCTGAGCAACATACCCGTCAGCGGGTACAGAACCCCGGCCGCAACCGGGATGCCCAAGGCGTTGTAGCCGAACGCGAACCAGAGATTCTGCCGGATGTTGCTGGTGACGCCTCGCGAGAGCCGGCGAGCCCGGACCAGTCCCATCAGGTCTCCCTTGACCAGGGTGACACCGGCGCTTTCCACCGCGACATCGGCGCCCGTGCCCATGGCGATGCCGATGTCGGCCCGAGCCAGCGCGGGCGCGTCGTTGACGCCGTCGCCGGCCATGGCGACGATCCGTCCCTCACGCTTCAGTCGTTCGATCGCCGCGTCCTTGTCCTCGGGCAGCACATCGGCGATCACCTCGTCGATGCCGAGCTTGCGGGCGACCGCTTCCCCGGTGCGCCGATTGTCGCCGGTCAGCATGATGATGCGAAGACCTTCCGCGTGGAGCTGCTCGATGGCCTTTGCCGACGTCGGCTTGATCGGATCGGCGACCGCGACCAGACCGGCATAGCGGCCGTCGACCGCCACGAACATGACGGTCCCGCCCTCGTCCCGATAAGGGCCTGCGGCCTCGCTCAAGCCAGCGTCGCCCGCGCCCTCGGTGGTCATCATGGCCGCATTGCCGATCGCCACGCGGCGGCCCTCGACCGTGCCCACAACGCCCTTGCCCGACACGGACGCGAAATCCGCCACCGGACGAAGCGCCAGGCCCTTCGCTTCGGCGCCCGCGACGAGCGCATGGGCGAGCGGATGGGCGCTGGATTGTTCGAGCGAGGCGGCGTCGGCTAGGATCTCGGCCTCGGAATGGCCGGCGGCCGGCTCAACGGCGACCAGCGCGGGCTTGCCTTCGGTAAGCGTGCCGGTCTTGTCCACGACCAGCGTGTCGACCGCGGCGAAGCGTTCCAGGGCAGCCGCGCTCTTGATCAGCACCCCCGCCTGGGCGCCCTTGCCGACGCCGACCATGATCGACATCGGCGTCGCCAGCCCCAGCGCGCAAGGGCAGGCGATGATGAGCACCGATACCGCGGCGATCAGCGCGAAGGGGATGCGCGGGGGCGGCGCGGCGAAGGACCAGATCGCGAAGGCGAGGATGGCGACGAGGATGACGGCCGGCACGAACCAGGCCGCGACCTGATCGACCTTCTTCTGGATCGGCGCCTGGCTGCGCTGGGCCTCGGCCACCATCTGGACGATGCGGGCGAGCATCGTCTCGGACCCGACCCGCTCGGCCTCCATGACGAAGGCGCCGTCGCCGTTGATCGAGCCGCCGGTGACCTGGGCGCCGGCCTCCTTGGCGACCGGCAGCGGTTCACCCGTCAGCATCGACTCGTCCAGGGACGAGGAGCCTTCAACGACGATCCCGTCGACCGGCACCGCCTCGCCCGGCTTGACCCTCAGCTGGTCGCCAACGCGCACGAGGTCGAGAGGCACGGTTCGCTCCTTGCCGCCCTCAACGAGGTGCGCGGTTTTTGGAGCGAGATCGAGCAGTGCGCGGATAGCGGAGCCGGTTCGTTCCCGCGCCCGAAGCTCGAGCACCTGGCCGAGCAGCACGAGCGTCACGATCACCGCCGCCGCCTCGAAATAGAGGGCGACGCCGCCGTGCATCGTGCGGAACGAGGCGGGGAAAATCTCGGGGGCGACTGCGCCGACGACCGAATAGACCCAGGCCACACCGGTGCCGAGCGCGATCAGCGTGAACATGTTGAGGCGAAGGCGAAGGACGCTCTGCCAGCCGCGCAGGAAGAAGGGCAAGCCGCCCCAAAGGACGACCGGAGTGGCGAGCGCGAGCTCCGCCCAGTCGAGCGTCCGAGCGCTGAACGTCTCGACCGACATCGGCCAGAAATGGCGGAGCATGACGAGCACCGCGAGCGGAGCGGTGAGGATCGCGGAAACGACGAAGCGGCGGCGCATGTCGAGATATTCCTCCGACGGTCCATCGATCAGCGAGACACCCTTAGGCTCGAGCGCAATGCCGCAGATCGGGCAGGTGCCGGGGCCGATCTGCTCGATCTGCGGGTGCATCGGGCAGGTGTAGATCACGTCCTTGGGCCCCTGGACGGCTTCGCGCGCCGACCCGTCCAGGAACACTTCGGGGCGCGCCTCAAAGCGCTCGCGGCATTTCGCCGAGCAAAAGTGATAGTCCTGGCCGGCGTGGCGCGCGTGATGCGGCGTCGTCGCCGGATCGACGGTCATTCCGCAGACCGGATCGATTGCATCGCCATTGGCCGGGTGACCATGAGCTTGATGCCTATGGTCCTGCTCGTGGTGGCCGCCGCTGATCTTCGGTTCCATTTGACACCTTCTGATTCGCACGTGGTGCCATTGCACTGCCAGTTCCAGTAACTGGAAGGTCAAGCGCCGATTTTCGCGCTTGAAATCCGGCGAAACCACCCCCTTGTGGCCGGTGTCACAGCGCGGACGAACTCATCCAGAGCATATAAGCTGCAACGGCGAAGACCAACACGGCAAAGATCGTGGTGAGCCTCCCATGGGTACCCGAGAGTCTCTTCGCGACCCGAGCGCCCGCGAAGCCTCCGAGGATGCCACCGCCGATGAACACGAAAGCCAGCGCCCAGTCGACAAGCCCGGAGAGAGCGTAGTTGAAAGCAGTCGTGAGCCCGAACGCCGCGACGGCGACGAGCGACGATCCGATCGCATTGATCATCGGCATGCCCGTCGACGCTACGAGGCCGGGCACGATGAGGAATCCACCCCCGATGCCGAAGAAACCCGAAAAGGCCCCCGTGCCGAGGCCGAAGCCGACCACCTTCGGCGCGTTCTCCCGATTGCACTCGGCGTCGGGATCCCCGCCTTTGCCACGCCCGCGCAGCATCACCACGCCGACGATTACCATCACGATCGCAAAGAGGAACAGGAGTTTCTGGCCGTCGAACGCCTTGCCGGCCGTCGAGCCGGCGAACGCCCCTGCGACTCCGGCCGCGGCGTAGATGAGCGCACAGCGCCATTTGACGGTGCCCGCTCGCGCATGATGCGCGAGGCCTGTCGCTGCATTCACGGCAACGGCCAATGCGCTGGTCCCAATCGCGACATGCGGACTGGGGACTCCAACCAGATAGACCATCAGCGGGACGGCGAGGATCGACCCGCCGCCGCCGACCAGGCCGAGGCTGAAGCCGACCAGTGCGCCGGACAGGACGCCGAGGACCATGTGGAGGGGGTCGAGCATCAGTCCGCCTTGCTGTCCGGTGCTCCGTTTGCGCCTTCGATTAGGGCGCGAAACGGTTCCAGGTCGTATCC
>JBKJZJ010000044.1:0-21614 GCA_046715355.1 Allosphingosinicella sp.
CCCTCGCGCCCGCGCCACGAGCCCCGCCGTCGCGCGGCAATCCGGGCCAGGCGGCGCGGCTGCGGGCCCTGGGGCTCGCCGCGCTGAATGCGGGCGCGGTCGACCGGGCGGTCGCCCTGCTTCGCCAGGCGGCCGCGCTCGATCCGGGCAATGCCGCGATCAGGAACGATCTCGGCCGGGCGCAGCGCATCCAGAGCACGGTACGGTCAAGGCGCTGAGAATAGACAACCAAGCCTTAACCTTGTCGCTCTAGGATGCGCTCTCGGATCATCCGGTAAATGAGGAGCGTTGAGTGCAGAGCGTCGGCCGGTACGTAATCGAACGGCGGATCGGCGAAGGCGCGATGGCCGACGTCTATCGCGCCCACGATCCGAGCATCGACCGCGTCCTCGCCATCAAGGTTCTGAAGGCGGAGTTCCGCCAGGATCTCGGCCTCGTCGGCCGCTTCCTGCGCGAGGCCAAGGCGGCCGGCGCGCTCTCCCATCCCAATATCGTCACCATCTATGACGTCGGCGAGGCCGACGGCTTTCCCTATATCGCGATGGAGCTGCTCGCCGGGGTGCCGCTCGACGAGCATCTGCGCGCGCACGGACGGATGGCGTTCGCCGATGCGGCGAGAATCGGCGCCCAGGTCGCCGAGGCGCTCGATTATGCCCACAAGACCGGCGTCATCCATCGCGACATCAAGCCCTCCAACATCATGCTTTGCACGGGCGGCCTGACCGCCAAGATCCTGGATTTCGGAATCGCCCGGATGGCGCAATCGGACCAGGCCGGCGCCGAGGCGACGGCGGCGCGGACCCAGTTCGGCCAGGTGCTCGGCACGCCCCGCTACATGAGCCCCGAACAGGCGTTCGGCCTCGAGCTGGACCAAAGGTCGGATCTGTTTTCCCTGGGCGTCGTGCTCTACGAGCTGATCACCGGCCAGACCGCCTTTGCCGGCACCAGCATCGCGACGCTCGCTTTGCAGATCACCCAGCGCAAGCCCGAGCCGCTCGGCAAGGTGGTCGCCGGATGCCCCCGCGGGCTGCAGCATGTGGTCGAAAAGCTGCTCGCCAAGCAGCCGGACAAGCGCTTCGGCAGCGGCGCCGAGGTCGCCAAGGCGCTGAAGCGCGAATATGAAGGACCGAACCTGGCCAAGGAGGGCCGCCGCGGGCTGCCCTTGCAGGTGCGCCTGACCCTCTTGATGGGCACGGTCGTCGGCATCGCGCTCCTCATCAGCATCGCCACCGTGCTCGACCGCCAATACAAGGCGATGGAGCAGATGGCGCTGACCTCGGGCACGGCCATCGCCAGCTTCGTCGCCAACAACGTCGCCGTGCGCACCGCTGAAAATGCCGGCCTTTCGGCATCGGAACAGGATTGGGCGCCGGTCCAGGCGTTCGTCGCTTCGGCCTCGCGCGATTCGGGGATAAGGCAGATCGTGGTGGTCGACGCGGGGGGCGTCGTGCGCGGTTCGACCGATGCCGCTCGGGTCGGCCGGCCTTATCGCGCGGCCGACGCGGAGCGGAACCTCGCAGAGGAGCCCGACCAGCGCATCACCGCGACCGGCGACAGCGATTTCCGGTTCGTGCGGACGATCCGCTATGCCGGCCAGCCGTTCGGCAAGGTCGAAGTCGTCACCGATCATGCCGCGCTCGACGCCGCCGCGTCCAGCTCCCGCACCCTGCTGATCGGACTCGGCATCGCCTTGTTCCTGGTCGTCCTCGCGCTCAGCTACGTCATCGGCCAGTCGGTCGCGCGGCCCGTCGAACGGCTGCGCCGCGCTCTGAAGGATGCGGCATCCGGGCAGCATGATTTCCGTATCTCCCACCGGCGTACCGACGCCTTCGGCGAGTTGTTCGATGCCTATAACGGCCTTGCCGAATCGCTCGACCGGGAGACCGACGGGCCCGGCAGGGCGGCGCCGGTCTCGCTCGAGGCGACCCGCATCGGTCCGCTGCCGATCGACGACCTGCGGCGGAGCGCCTGATGTATTTGCTGCGGCTCTTCCACAAGGCGGATCCGGCCCAGCCGGTCGCGGCGCACATGCTCGGCGAAGGCGTTACCCAGGTCGGCCGCGATCCCCAGTCCGATTGGCCGATTCCGGATCCAGAGTGCGAGATTTCGCGGCACCATTTCCAGCTCGTCCTCGCCGACGGCGGGCTCGCGCTCCGTCCGCTGGGCGCGAACGGGGTGTTCCGCAGCGATACTGGCGAGCGGCTCCCCGACAATCAGGACGTTCCGGTCGGGCTCGGGGACGCGCTGGACTTCGGCAAATACCGGATGGTTATCGATTCCGTTCCTTTCGCGACGCGCTCCGGCGCGTCGTTCGAGCGAACGATGGTGTTCGCCGCTCCCTTCGGCCGCGACCGGGAAATCGGCAGCGATTGGGACGATGCGGACGCGGGGGTTCAGGCCCACGACGAAAGCTCGCTGCTGGAAGCCTTTTGCGAAGGGGCCAAGCTCGACGTCTCCGCTTTGTCCGGCGAGGAGCCGGCCGAGATCATGCGGCGCGCGGGCGCCATCTATCGCCAGATGGTGCTCGGCCTCGGCGATCTGGTCAGCGCCCGCAGCAGCGCCAAGGCCGATCTCAGCATGGACCGGACCACGATCGCGGCCGAGGACAATAATCCATTCAAATGGGCGCCCGGGCGGCGCCTGGCGATCGACCTGCTGGCGGGACGCGAAGCGGGGTTTCTGCCCGGCCCGGAAGCGATCAAGGCTTCCTATGAGGACGTCAAAATGCATATGCTGGGCACGCTCTCCGGTTTCGAGGCGGCGATGCGTGCGGTGCTCGATATCGCCAGCCCCGCGTCGATCGCCGGGCGGGTCGCGGGGCAAAGCGGCTTTCTCAAATCGCGCCCCAATTTGTGCTGGACCGAATATGAAAAGGCCCATGGCGCGCTGCTCGCCGAGCTAGAGGAACGTCGTGACGGTCCGATAAACCAGGCTTTCGTTGCCGCCTATCGCCGTGAAATCGGCGTTGCCGACGAGAGCCGGCCCGAGTCGAGCGGCCCTGATTAAATCCCGCGAGCTCCCGGCTCTCAGCCGTTAGACTAAGGGGTCAAATCCCGATCGCCTTGGGTCGGAAACCAATCCTGCCCTAAGCCGCGACGCGATCCTCGGGTTGGAGAAAAGCGACGATCTCAGTCGCCGCCATTGGCTTGCCGATGTGCCAGCCCTGGGCCGTATCGCAGCCCATTTCGCCAAGGCGTGCGAGGCACTCGGCATCCTCGATCCCCTCGGCGACGACCTTCATGCCAAGTTCGTGCGCCATGGCGATCGTGGAGCGGACCATGATCGCGTTCCGCCTGTTGACCGCGAGGTCGGCGACGAAGCTCTTGTCGATCTTCAATTCGGTCGCGGGCAGGTTCTGGAGATAGGCCAAAGACGACTGGCCGGTACCGTAATCGTCGATCGAGATTTTGAGGCCCAGCGCGCGCCAGCTGTTGAGCGCGGCGATCGCCTGCTCGCTGTCCTTCATCGCCGCGGATTCGGTGACTTCCAGCGTCACGCGGTCGGCCGGCAGGCGCGCGGCGGCGATCTCGCGCTCAAGCAAGATGGTGAAGGAGGCATCCAGCAGCAACGTCGCCGAAATATTGACGGCGACGTCGAGGTGGATGTCCTGGTCCCGCCAGCGGGCAGCGTCCTCGAGCGCGCGGCTGAGCACCGCGAGCGTGAGATCGCTTGCACGGCCGTGGGCTTCCACTTGCGGGATGAAGCGGTCGGGCGCGATCGGGCCGCGCTCTGGATGATCCCAGCGCACCAGGGCCTCGACGCCGATGACGCGGCCGGTCGCGATGTCCATTTTCGGCTGATAGGAATTCCACACATGGCCTTGGACCAAAGCGGCGTCGAGCTCCGAGAGCATGGAAAGATGCCAGTCCGCCTCCTCGTCCCCTCCGGCGAAGCGCTCCCAGAGGGCGCCGCGGGCGGCCGCGCGCTCGGCGGCGAGGGCGGCATCGGCAACCTGCTGGGGTGGTCCATCGGCGACCGGATCGGCCACGCCGAAGGCGAGGACGACGTCGATCAGGCGCCCGCATTCGACCGGAGCCCGCATCAGGGTGGCCAGCCCTTCCAGCCGCTGCTCGAGCGGAACGTCATCGTCGCGGAGCTCGATCCAGGCGAGATGCGCCTCGTCGATCCGATAAACCGGCCGGTCGCGACCAAAGCCCAGGCGCTCCGCGATCCGGCGGACGAGGGCTGCGGTGGCCTCCGGCCCGATGCCCGCGGAGATTGCGGCAAAGCGATCGATCCGGGCGACGACGATGGCGGCATTGCCGGCCTCCGCGGCCAGCGTGATCGCCTCGCCATTGGGAAGACCGGTGGCGTCGTCGAAGAGGCGGCGCTGGCGGAAACGGACCGCGCCGTAGAGGCCGAGGGTGGCAAGAGCGGCGGTCGCCAAAGCGTAGAGCGCCGGCGCGAGTGGAAAGGACAAGGCCCACCATTGCTCGGCGGCGAGCGGCAGCGCGAGGATCACGAGCCCGCCGATGGTGAAGGCGGCCATCCTGACCGCGCGCCGCCCTTTGCGAATGGTCGCGGCGATCAGCGCGAAAGCGAGGAGCAGCGGCCAGACGCCGCCGGCCATGACCGGCGCTGGGCCCGCGAGCAGGGTTTCCGCGGCGAGCGCCTGGATGACGACGCCGGGGATGACGCCGTGGCCCGGCACGGCATAGCGATCGCCGATCTCGACCGCGGTCGCGCCGACGACGATCCGCTTACCCCGCAATGCCGAGGCGGGCACGCGGCCCTCCACGATGTCCGCGAAGCTGTGCCGGGGAATGGTGGCGGGATCGATCGAATAATCGATCGCGAAGGAGCCGTCGATCGCCGCCTCGCGTTCCGCGAGCAAGGCCGAGAGGGAGGGGCGGGGCACACCTCCCACCTCGATGCCGAGCGGCATCTGGCGGATGTGCCCGTCTTCGTCCGGGACGACATTCACCGCCGCGAGAAAGGCGTGATCGCGCAATATGTCGATGGGGATGTTTTCGACCACGTCGGCGCTGCCAGCGGAGGCCTGCTGCCGCAGGACGGCCAGCATGACGCCGCCGTCGGCGCGCGCAAGCGCCGCGGCGAATGCCGCGTCGTCGGTCGGGTTGGAACGGGACGAGAAATCCACGTCGAAGGCGATCGAGCGCGCTCCGGCGGTGTGGAGGCGGTCGACCAGAGCGCCGTGGTGGCGACGCGGCCAGGGCCAGGTGGATATTCGCCGCAGCGAGCGTGAGTCGATCTCGACAATGTGCACCTGGCCGCTCGCCGGATGCGCCCGGATGGAGTCGCGGACGCCGCGCAGCAGGCGATCTATCCCCTCGCCGCTCCCCGCGCTCAGCGCAAGCAGGCCCGTCAGCGCCGCCAGCGCCGCGACGATGATGCGGCGGCGGGCAAGGATCCGATCGAGCAAGGCGAGGGTCATGCGAACCTCAGCTTAGCATTGAGCGAAGGACGGACGGCCCTCAATCATCATCGCGGCCCGCCGCCATTTCCGTTGCCGCCGCCGTTGCCGTTGCCGGAATTGTCGCCAGGGTCGTTACCGCCGCCATTTCCGTTGCCGCCGCCATTGCCGTTGCCGGAATTGTCGCCGGGGTCGTTACCGCCGCCATTTCCGTTGCCGCCGCCGTTGCCGTTGCCGGAATTGCCGCCGGGGTCGTTACCACCGCCATTTCCGTTGCCGCCGCCATTTCCGTTGCCGCCGCCATTTCCGTTGCCGTTGCCGTTTCCAGGGTTGCTGGCGTCGTCGCCATCGTCGTCATTGCCGTGGCCGTTATTGCCGTCGCCGCCGATTCCGAGCGTGGCGGTCGCGTCACCAATGTCGCCAGCGACGGCGCCGAGGGCGCTCGTGTCGATGCCGGCATTGCCCGCTGCGCCGTCGATGCCAAGGTCGGGACGCGCCGCGTCGCGGACATCGACGAGCGCAAGGTCGACGCCGGCATTGCCTTCGACCAGGCCGCCGGTGGTCTCGGCCAGCGCGACCGGCTCCTCCGTCACGGAGGCCACCGCGACGACCTGGCTGTCCTCGGGACCCTGATAATGTCCCGCCTCCGACGGCGGCACGGTAGCCACCCCGGCGGCCGGGGCGCCGTTGGAACGGATCGAGCGGCTGGTTTCCCCCTGGATGTTGAGCTGCTGGAGGTCGCCGGCCGAGACCGTGGCGATCATGCCGGGCCGGACCAGTTCCGCCGCGCCGCCGTCGGCGGTCGAGACCTCGACCGCGCCTTCGGTGACCTGGACCGATGCCCCGGCCTCGCTGACCGTGACGGTGAAGACGGTCCCCTTGACGACCGCCGCCAGGTAGGGCGTCTGCACCGCGAAATGCGGCCTCGGGCGCTGCTGGATGCGGAACATAGCCGTGCCGGCGTCGGTCATGATTTGTACGAGGCCGCTGGCCCCTGCTTGCCCCGCGGTGGGCACGCGGACCCGGCTCGCGGGCGACACGATCACATAATCGCGTCCGCGAACCAGCACGGCGCGGGCCCGCTGCGCCGTCGCGACCACCGAGCCGCCGGAGAGCAGCGCGCCGCGCGTCGCCGGCCGGCTGCGGCCGCCCTCGATTATGCGAACCTCGCCGCTGGCCTCGCTGACCCGCCACGACGCCGTTTGCGCCAAAGCCGGTTCGCCCACGGCGAACAACAGCGCCACCAGTGCCAAAAGCAAAATGCGCATAACCGGCTGCCTTCCAAAACACCAAAAGGAGCGTGCCGCTTAGCAGGGACGTGTTGCAGAGCCCTCAATGAGAGGGGTTAACCGCAGCCTAATTCGCTGATTGCTAAAAGGAATATTTACCCGGCATCTTTAGTGCGGGAGGGATGAGGCGCATCGTCATCCGTTCCTTTGCAAATGCTCGCGGAGCCCTGTCTCTGACCGCGGCCCTGCTGCTGGCAGTCCCGACAGCCGCGGCCGCGCAGACGCCCGTGGATCAGGCCGACCCGTCCGTCGTGGAGGAGCAACTCCTCCCCGACGAGCGCCAGCCGCGATCCTCCCCCGACACCGCATTGCCGGCGGCACCGCCGCGGCGCGATGCCGTGGCGCCCACCGAGATCGTCGTGGCCGGTGCAATCCGGATCGAAGGCGCGACCGAGCTGGCGCCCGCCGCCTTCGCGGCCGCGATCGAGCCCTATCTGGGCCGCGCATTGGGTCCGGACGACCTGCGCGCCCTCACCCGCGGTGTCGCGGCGGTGGCGCGCGCGGCAGGCTTCGGCCTCGCCACGGCGTGGATTCCCAGCCAGAACCTCGTCACCGGCGTGCTCAGGGTGGTGGTCGACGAAGGTCGGATAGACGCCGTCGAAGTGCAGGGCAGCGGCCGCGAGGCGGTCGAGCGCCGGCTGGCGTCGCTCGCCACGGGCCGCCCCCTGCGCACGGCGGAGCTCGAACGGCAATTGCTGCTCGCGGGCGACCTCGCCGGCGTTTCGGTCGGGCGCCCGCGCATCGTGCGTCGCCACGGTCGCAACATCCTCAAGGTCCGCGCCGGCCTGGATCGGGTGCAGGGCCGGGCCACGATCGACAATTCGGGTTCGGCCACGGTCGGGCCGGTGCGCGCGCGGCTCGGCGTCGACCTGAACAGCGTCATTGTCGCCGGAGACCGGCTCTCCGTCGGCGGCGCGGTGACGCCGATCCAGCCGCGCGAGTTCCAGCTCGCGCAGGCGAGCTACACGGTGCCGATCGGCCGCGGCGGGACCGAAGCGTCGGTGCGCGGCTATGTCGGCCATAGCGATCCGGGCGCGAGCCTGCGCGACCAGGACGTTGCCGGCGTCAGCGCCGAGGTCGAAGCCTCGGTTTCCCATCCCATAGTGCGGAGCCGCGCCGCCAGCCTCTGGGCGACCGCCACCATGACCGTTCGCGACAGCAGGCTGGATCGCGGCGGCGCGCGGGTGCGCGACGATCGCATCGTCACGGGCACCGTTACCCTCTTTGGCAACGCCCGCTTCGGCGGCGGACGCCTGCGCGCCCGGCTGAGCTATGTCCAAGGCTTCGACTGGCTAAGCGCCACCGCGCGCGGCGATCCGCTGGCGTCGCGCCGGGACGGCGGCGGGCCCTTCTCGAAGGTCGAATTCTGGGCGCAATATGAGCGGCCGCTGGGCCGGGGCTTCAGCATCGACTTGCGCGGCCAGGGCCAGCTGGCCTCGCGCCCGCTGCTGGCCAGCGAAGAGATCGGACTCGGTGGCCGGCAATTCCTGCGCGGCTTCGACTATTGGCAGCTGTCCGGCGACGAAGGCGCCGCGGCCGGGGCGGAAATCCGCTACGACATCGCGCGCGGGCTGCCGAGACCGCTGAGGCGTCTCCAGCTCTATCTCTACGCGGACGCCGGCCGAGTGACCAATTTAGGCGGCGGTGGCGGCGGCTCGCTTACCTCGGCGGGCGGGGGCGTCAGGGCATGGCTGGTGGACGGATTCGAAGCCGGCCTGGAATTGGGCCTGCCCCTCACCGACGGGCTCTTCGATGACGATCCCGATCCCCGTTTGTCCTTCTCCCTTGGCAGCCGATTCTAGGCGCGCGAAGTCAGTGTTGGTCCGCTTGGGCGCTTCCGGTCAAATCTCGGTTTCGGCTCTCATCCAGATTTCAAATCCTCGCGCGCGATCAGGTCGCTTACCGCTCTGATTGAACGTCGGGCCTGGAAGAACCAGAGAGTGGCGCGGCACGCAGTCTTGAGCGGACCGGTCTCGTTACGGATTTCCCCGATTGCCGGCAAGCAACGAGGAACTTCCACAAAACCGAGTTTCAACGCGCGCCCGTGGTCCATCCCCGCCGCATCGATTGGACCCCCGAGTTGAACCTCCCCCGTGCCGGGGTTCACATCGCCGATAGACTGCAAATAGGTCCGTCCGGTCCATAGCTAAGTGCAGCGGCCGGGCCGATGCTCGGCGGTTCCTGGACGAGGGCGCTTCGCGGGTGCGTATTCTGATTGGTCCAATGGCAACCCCGGCAGGCAAGCTGGGCATCAAGGGGCGGCTGGAAGAGGCGCCACCCGGGATGGTCAATACCAACGAAGTCGTCCTTGAGGACGAGTGGCCGTCCGTCCTCGAAGCGGTCGCGCGCGGCCTCCTGGAACCGGTCCGAAGATTCGACGTCCTGATTGCCGAATTTCGGTTGCCCGGCAGCCCCTCCTTCGCGGCGATCCATGCGATCGACCCGAACTTCTCGGTCATCGACATCGATATGGAGCGGGGCACGAGCAATACGCCGATGTTCGACGTCGGCAGCGAGAAATTGCGGCGTCTCGCCGAATGGCTGACCCGGGAGTCGGGCCTGACCTCCACGCCCGTCGAGCCGGCGGCGGAGCCGCAGACGAATAGCTCTCCGTCCCGGCCACGGCTCGTCCTTGCGCCACCCACCGCGCCGCAGGCCGAGACCGACAATCAGCTCGACGAGCTCGCGCGCTGGCTCCAGCTCAAGCTCGGCCTCATGCTGGCGCGCGCCGAAACCAGCAGCCCGGGAGAGGACTTCCCGGGCTGGACGATGAGCGCGGCGCGCGCGCGCGCATTGCTCGGGGACGACATCGCCCGGCTTTCGGCCGACGGGCTGGAGGAAAGATGGCGGCGGGTCGATGCGCGGCTGCACGCTTTGGTCGAGGCGGCTGCCCGCGGCCGGCCCGACACTTCGCCGGCCTGGATCGCCCATGCCTTCAAGCTGGACCGTGTCGAACGCGAAATGCTCTGGCTGTCGACGGCGCCCGATATGGCCGGAAGCTTTGCGCAGGCGATCGGCTTCCTCAACGACGATTTGGCGCAGCGCCGGCCGACGCTGTCGCTGCTCTCCCGGATGATCGACGGCGCCGGTCCGCCTTGGCGGCTCCAGCGCCGCCTGGCGGGCGATTCGCTCTTCGCCCGCTTCCGCCTCACCAGCCTCGTCCGGTCCGATCCGCTCATCCCAGACAGCCTCGCGCCCGTCGTCGCGGCGCCGGATCTGGTGTCGGTGCTGCTCGGCCGCGGGCCCGGCGCCGTCGTGGAGGGCGCGACCCTGTACGACCCGAACGATGTCGGTACGGAGACGTTCGAACCGCAGCTCGCGCAGGTGCTCCTCTTCTGCCGGGCCGCCGGCCAGGGCCGCAAGGCATGTCCGCTGGTCCATTTCCACGCGCCGGCCGCCGAGGCCGACTGGCTGGCGGCGCAGCTCGCCTCCGTTGGCGAAGCCACTCTGCTCGGCGACATCACCGCGGCCGCCGGATCGGATTTCGCCGAGACGTACGACCGGCTGCTCGCCTTCGCCCGCGCCGCGCGCCTCGCCGACGCCGTGTTGGTGATCCGCGGCGCCGACGCGCATGACGAAGCCCGGCGCGCCGACCTTGGCGAGGTCCTCGCCCGCGAGCTTCTACCCCATTTGAAGCTGGTCGCGGTCCAGGGCATGCGGACGATGCCGACCGCGTTCCGCGCGGCCGCCGGCGGCGTGCTCGAGATCGGCCGGCCGCGCCCGACGCGCGAGGAGCGGGCCTCGATCTGGGGGCGCGCGGCCGCCGCGCGCGGGCTGGCGCTGTCCGGCGAGGAGTCTCGCGACCTGGGGGCGACGTTCGCTTTCGATCGGACCCAGGCCGAAACCGCGGTCGCGCTCGCGCTCGGCGGCGGCGACGGCGACGCGTCCGCGGCGAACGAGGAGGCGCTGCGCGACGCCGCGCGGATCGTGTCGCGGGCCTCGGCGCCGGCCGCCGTGCGGCGCATCGAAACCGGGCTGGGCTGGACCGATCTCATCCTGCCGGCCGCGATCAAGGCCGAGCTCAAGGGCATCGTGACCCAGGTCAAGCACAGCGCCACCGTCTGGGACGATTGGGGCTTCGCCGCGCGCATTCCCTATGGCCAGGCGATGATCGCGCTGCTTGCCGGGCCCAGCGGCACCGGCAAGACCATGGCGGCGCAGATCATCGCCGGCGAGCTCGGCGCGGCGCTCTTCCAGGTCGATCTCGCCCAGACCGTCTCCAAATATATCGGCGAGACGGAGAAGGCGCTGGACGCGATCTTCAAGGCCGCGGAGAACGCCAGCGCGGTGCTGCTCTTCGACGAAGCCGACGCCTTGTTCGGCAAGCGCTCGGACATCCACGACGCCCATGACCGCTATGCGAACATCGAGGTCAACTTCCTGTTGCAGAGGATCGAGGAGCATCTCGCACCGGTCTTGCTCACCACCAACCGCAAGGCCAATATCGATTCCGCGTTCCTGCGCAGGCTGAACAAGGTCGTCGACTTCCCGATGCCGGACGAGGAGCAGCGCGGCCTGATCTGGAAGCGGCTGCTGCCGCCCGAAGCCTTCGTCGCCGATGACGCCCGGGACATGTCGGCCTTCAGGCAGCTGCCTTTGTCGGGCGGCGGCATCGCCAACAGCGTTCTCGCCGCCGCCTTCATGGGCGCGGAGGACGGCGGCCAGATCAGGATGCGCCACCTCGTCGCCGCGGCGCGCGGGGAGCTTGCGAAAGGCGGCATGGGCAGCGCCGCCCGCACCCTCACCCATTTGATCGAGAGCGACCGGGCGTTGGGGAATGAACCGTGAGCGACGCCTTGTTCAGCACGACCGTGGCGCTCGCGCGCCGAATCCAAGCGGCGAGCGGCGCCATCGTGCATGTCGGCGCGCCCAGGCCCGACGATGTCGCCGACGGCGGCATCGCGCTGACCCTGTTCGACGTCAAGCCGAGCGCCGCGCTGCGCAACGTGCCGCGTTTCGCGACCGCGCCGACGAGCGGGCCGGTCAGCGGCCCGGCCGCGCTCCAGGAAGCGATCGCGCTCGACCTGCGCTACCTCGTCGTCTTCTTCCGGCCCAATTCGGTCGGCGCCGATCCCGATGAGCTCAAGGCTCTCGGCAAGGTGGTGGCCGCGCTTCACGCCAATCCCGTGCTCGACGCCACCGCCGCGGCCAATGACGAGGTGCCGGCCGACGCGTCGCAGGAGCAGCAGGACGCCGCCTTCGCCGAGCAGATCGTCCGGCTCAGCCTCGAATCCTACGGCCTCGACGACTGGAACCGCCTCTGGGCCTTGTTTCCCGATATCTCGTTCAGGCCCTCGCTCGTCTATCTGGCGACGCCGGTCTACGTTGTTGGCGGCGACAGCCGGCTCTATCCGCGCGTCCAGTCGCGCGAGGGCCGGGCGGGGCTTTTCACCGATCCGCCGCAAAGCGACGCGGCATGAGCCCGGCCAGGGCCATCCGGTTCGACACGCCGCCCCGGCTGGACCGGGTGACGCTTGCCGTCGTGCCGATCGACGGCTTTTCCGGCGCCCTCGTGCCGCGCGGCGTAAGCGCTTCGGTCAAGGGACTGGCCAACCGTCCCGTCGTCAATGCCTCGGGAATGCTCGTCTTCCTCAATCTGCCGCCGCAGAGCGGCTATGAGGTGGACGTGGCGCTGGACGGTTACGGCGCGGCATTCTTCCCGCCGCCGAGCGCGCTGTTCACGCCGCCCGACCCCGACGATGAGGAAGCCGAGCGCAAGCGCCGGCTCGAGGTGCTGCTCGTCCCGCGTCCGCAATATCCGTTTCCGACCGGCACCACCCTGATTCGCGGCGTCGTGGTGCGAGGCTCGACTCCGGTCGCCGGGGCCGCCATCTCCGTGAAGCCGGACCAGAGCGACGGGATATTCAAGACGCTCAGCGACGAAAAAGGCGCGTTCGCACTCGCCTTGCGCCTGTCGCCGCTGAGCGTCGGGCCGCCGGCGATAGACGTCCATATCAGCGAGGGCGGCGACGCGCGGGGCCTGCTTGGCAAGCCGATCGAGATCGGCCGCAGCCACAGTTTCATGGAACCGATCGACCTCGCCGGCAACAACGATCCAGACTTTTCCACATTCTAGGGAAGGAGCGAAGCCATGGCCCAACCGAATATCAAGGGATCTCCCACTCCGCCCAATCTCGGCGGCGGCGGTGGCGGCGGCAACGGCAACGGGAAGTGCGAGACGGAGGACGAACGGCTTCTCAGAGAGCTCGCCGAGGCACAAGCCAAGCTCGAAGGCGCGGAAGCCGAACTCACGAAATACCAGGAGCGGCTCAAGCTGCAGGACGCCGTCCCCAAGATCATCGACGACTATAAGGAGGCGTACCCCCAGCTGAAGCGCGACGAGGGCGAGCTTCGCGATTTTCGCGACCACGAAAAGGCCGCGCTCGAGGAGATCCTGACCAAGACGCTGACCGACAAGATCGATAAGATCGCTAAGCAGGCCGAGGACGAGATCGGGCGCATAACGAAGCGGATCAAAGAGGCCACTGACAAACTCAAAGCCTGGCGTGACGATGTCAAGGTCAAGAAGGACGCGGTCGACGCCAAGAAGGCCGAATTGGAGGCGTTGAAGAAGCCCGCGGCCACGTTCGGCGACCGTTTGAAGAAAGCCGCGACGACGATCGCCGAGGTCCAGAAAGCACATGGCGCTCGCAAATATGCGCTCGCTTACTGGCTGCTGACGTCGTGCCGAAAGCTGAGGGGTCAGCTCGGCGACAAGGAATTCGTCATCTCGCCCGAACAGCTCGCCCAAGAGGTGGAGGCCAAGGGCATGGAGTATTTCAAGGCTGTCGCCGACGCGGCCGAGCTCGACGCCAAGATCAAGGCCCGTGAGGCCGCGCTCAAGGCGGACGAGGATCTGCTGGCGGAGCGCACCAAGTCATTCGACGCGCGCATCGCCCAGGAGCTTTCGGATATCCATCCGCCCCACCCGGTCCCGGTGCCGCCCCCGCCACCCCCGGCGAGCCAGCAACCCAGCAGCTCTGAGCCCATGTAGGAGAGACCATCATGCCCGAATATCTAGCGCCTGGCGTCTTCGTCGAAGAGATCGAACGCGGCCCCAAGCCGATCGAGGGCGTCGCCACCAGCACCACCGCCTTTCTCGGCGAAACCGAGCGCGGACCGGTGAGGCCCACGTTCATCACCGGCTACGGCGAATATCTGCGGCTGTTCGGCGACGTCTACGGCGCCGGCAAGTACGTCCCCTATGCGGTGAAGGGCTTTTTCGACAATGGCGGCCGCCGGGCCTATATCGCCCGCATCGTCGGCGCCAATGCCACCGCCGCGACCGTCACCATCAGCGACATCACCGTCACCGCGCGCGGGCCGGGCGCAGCCGCCAACCGGACCTGGGTAAGGATCGAGCCGGGCTCGACCAAGGACAAGGACAGCAACGCGATCGGCTTCCGACTGCGGCTCTTTTATTGGGACAGGCTCCCGCCCGGCGCCGATCCGTTCGATCCCATCGCCAACGACAAGCAGCTGCCGCGGCCGACGATCATCGAGGATTTCGACGATCTGATGATGGACGAGTCGTCGCCCAGCCATTGGCGCAAGCGGGTCAACAACGGCAATTCGTCCCTGGTCGAGCTCGCAATTCCCGACGGAACCGCCTTGCCGACGGGGGTGGAGCAGAATCGGCTGGACGGCGGCACTGACGGCAACGCCCTGATTCCCGGCGATTTCACCGGCGACGAGGGGGCGGATGCGGACAAACGCACCGGCCTCGCGGCGCTCAACCTCGATCCGTATCGCGATATCGCGATCGTCGCCGCGCCGGGGCAGACCGAGAAGGATTTCCTGCTGCCGGTGATCGACCATTGCGAGCGCAACCGGTTCCGCTTCGCCGTTCTCGACGGACCGCAGAACCAGCCGCAGCCGACCAGCCTCGATCCGCGGTCCGACATCGACGACAGCAAATATGCCGCTTATTATTACCCGTGGATCATCGTCAGCGATCCACGCACCGGCGCGCGGGTCGAGGTGCCGCCGAGCGGCGCGATCTGCGGCATCTATGCGTTCACCGACAACACGCGCGGCGTGTGGAAGGCGCCGGCCAACGAGACGATCGCCGGCGCTCTGGCCCTCAAATATGAGGTCAATCATGCCGCCCAGGAGAACCTCAATCCCAAGGGTGTGAACTGCCTGCGCCAGTTTCCCGGCCGGGGCCTCAGAGTCTGGGGCGCGCGAACGATATCGAGCGACCCCTTGTGGAAATATGTGAACGTCCGCCGGCTGTTCATCTTCCTCGAGGCCTCGATCTACTACGCGACCCAGTGGGTCGTGTTCGAGCCCAACGATCCGAAGCTGTGGGCGCGGGTCAAGCAGACCGTCACCCTCTTCCTGCGCAGCCAGTGGCGCGAAGGCGCCCTGTTCGGGGACAAGGAGGAAGAGGCGTTCCACGTCGCCATCGGCCGCGACACCATGACCGAGGACGACATCCTCAATGGCCGGTTGATCATCGAGATCGGCATCGCGCCGGTTCGCCCGGCCGAGTTCGTGATCTTCCGCGTCTACCAGAAGACCCAGGAAGCCAAGGAATAGCACCTGCATCGCAAGGAGACTGAACCATGCCACCGCCCCAGGATCCCCTGCGCAACTTCCGCTACCGGCTCGAGATCGACGGCATTCAGCAGGCCGGCTTCTCCGAGGTCGCGATCGGCGAAGGGAGCAACGACCCCATCGAATATCGCGAAGGCAATGAGCTGGTGACCGTGCGCAAGCTCAACGGCCTCGCCAAATATGCCAACATCACGCTCAAATGGGGCGTCACCGACTCGCTCGAGCTGGCGGCCTGGTTCCAGATGGTGGTGGATGGAGCGACCCCGCTCGCCGACGTGCGGCGGACCGTCGTCATCCGCGTCCAGGACGAAACCGGCCAGGACAAGGCGGCCTGGGAGGTCACTCGGGCCTGGCCGAGCAAATACAATCCGACCGACCTCAACGGCAAAGGCAATGAGGTCGCGATCGATTCCCTCGAGCTCTGCAACGAGGGCACCCGGCGCATCCAGTGAGAACGGAGGATTTCATGACGTTCCAGACGGAAATCGAATTCACCCTGCCCAAGGGCTATCTCGACGGCGACGGCGTCCTGCATCGCGAGGGGGTGATGCGGCTCGCCACCGCCGCCGACGAGATCCTGCCGCTCAAGGACCCGCGGGTTCAGCAGAATCCGGCCTATCTGACCGTGATCGTGCTGTCGCGGGTGGTCACGCGGCTCGGCTCGCTCAGCGACGTCAACACCAAGATCGTCGAGGGCCTGTTCGCGTCGGACTTGTCCTACCTCCAGACCCTCTACGAGCGGATCAATGGCGACGAGGCCGAAGCGGGCGGCGGCGCCCTGTTCGAGCGGGCGACGCGGGAGTTCGGCGTCATGGGGGAAGCATGAAGGCCTATCCCCTCAACCAGCTCTATGAGGAGATGGCCTTCATCGCCTACCATTTCCATTGGCCCAGCGCGGAGCTGATGGCGCTCGAACATGCGGAGCGCCGGCGCTGGTGCCGCGAAATCTCCGGCATCAACCGGCGGCTGGACGACCGTCCTGCCCGCCCGATCGACATGGTCTGACCGCCCGTGCCGCGGCCCGACCCCTATCGCGCCTTCCGCTTCCTGGTCGAGATCGACGGGACCGAGCAGGGCGGCTTCCAGACAGTGAGCGGGATAGAGCGCGACACCAAGATCGAGCCCTATCGCGAGGGCGGGGTCAACGACCACGAGCATCAGCATGCCGGCCTCACCACCTATCCGCCGCTGCGGCTCAAGCGCGGGCTCGTCGATCCCGTTTTGTGGGACTGGCATCAGGACGTCATCGCCGGAACGATCAGGCGCAAGACGATATCGGTCGTGCTGCTCGACGAGGTCGGCGCCGAGGTCTGGCGCTGGATCCTCGCCGCCGCCTATCCCTCGAAATGGACGGGCGCCGAGCTCGACGCCGGCCAGAGCACGCTCGCCACCGAGACGGTCGAGTTCGTCCATCACGGCCTGACGCGGCAATGAGGCGCTATCTCCAGCCCAGGCGGCCGATCGGCGCCAGGCGGGCAGGACCGCCGTGCCGGGCGCCTACCCGGCCGCGCCGCGCGCCGTGGAACCGGTCGCTAACTCTCATCTTCCGGCAGCGGCGCGCTCCGGCCGTGGCGCCCGCTCCGCGGTGGAGGAACCCCGCCGGCCAGGCGATCACGATCGCGCCGCGGCTCCAGCTGATCCTCCGGCTCTGGACCAGCATCAGCGAGGACCATCGCCACGCCGCCACCGACGTCGCCCCGGCTGCTGCGGCCGACTTGATGCTCCGGTCTAGCCACCTCCATATCCATCGGCACGGCGGGGCGCGCGGGGCCGGTCGGGCCGTCGCCGTTCGGCCTGGGCAGCGCGCCGCTGTGCCGGCCCTGGAGAAAAGGCGCGCCGCCGGGTTGCGCCTGCGGAGCGGCGCCGCCCGGAGCGGGCGCGGCGATCCGGTGCCGCCGGCCCGAGCCTTGAAGGTCGGCGCGCGTGCGCCCGGCGCTTCCGCCCGCACGGCTCCAGCGGGAGCGACGCCGGCCTCGCGGCGACAGCGGCTGGCCGCTATCGCCATAGGCATTCGCGCCGGCCCTCGGTCGCGCGCGGCCCCCGCGCGGGATTTCGTAACGATGGAGATGCCAGGCGCGCGACGCCGTTCGCGCGACCTTGTGGCCGACTCCGCTCCGGCCCACTTCGTTCCGCGTCCAGCCGTTGTCGCCCGGCGCGCGCAGTTCCCGCGTCCCGCGCCGGCGAGACTGGTGGTGGCGCCGCCACCCGGCGGTCGCCCGGTTTCGAGCGCCGCGGCGGTGCGGCGCGACCATCCGGCCACCATGCTGGAGCTTCCGGGCGTTGCGCGCGCGCGGGGGGCGAGCGCTTCGGCCGCCGCGTCGCACAGGTCCGGCGAAGCACCGCCGCGGTTGCCCGCGCCGCTCGACTATCGCCGGCCGGCGCCGACGGTCGCCGCCGAGGCGGTCGAGCAAGCGCCGAGCGCCGCGCCGCCGCCTCAGCCGCCGGTGATCGACATGGACGCGCTGAGCCGCGACGTGATCAGCCGCATCGAGCAGAGGCTGCGCATCGAGCGCGAACGGCACGGCAGGGTGTAGCGAAGGTGCCGCAGGAACTCGCCAAAGCCAGGATTCAGATCCTCGAAGGCCACCACAAGGGCAAGGCGGTCGAGGTGCTGTTCAATCCGACCGAATATAGTTTCGAGATCTCGAACAATTTCCAGGCCTCTGCGCCGCCGGGGCTCAACAACCCGATCCTCCAGTTCGTCAACGGCAATTCCGACACGCTGACCATGGATCTGTTCTTCGACACCTGGACCGACGGGGGCCGCAGCGACGTCAGCGAGAAGACCGGCAGGCTCGCCGGCCTGCTGCGCATCGACCGGGAAACCCACGCCCCGCCCCGAGTCGAGTTTCAGTGGGGACTGTTCGCGTTCAAGGCGGTGATCGAGAAATTGTCGCAGCGTTTCACGATGTTCCTGTCGGACGGTACGCCCGTCCGCGCGACGCTGAACGTCGCCTTCAAGCAATATAAGCCGCTCGCCGAGCAGCTCATCGATCCGCGGCGCAACTCCGCCGACAAGACCAAGCGCCGCGTCGTCACTGCCGGCGATTCGATCTGGCTGCTCGCCGGCGGCGAATATGGCGATCAGCGCGACTGGCGGCGCATCGCGCGCCACAACGGCATCGACGATCCGCGCGCGCTCCGCCCCGGCGCCGTGCTCGTCGTCCCTCCCCTCGACGAAAAGCCGAAAGGGGCCGGACAATGACCGTGAAGAAGCTCTTTGAATTCGAGGAGGACTATAAGGACTTTTACGTGCCGACCTCGGTGATCAAGGTCGGTGGGCGCGACCTGGTCCGCGACCTGTTCCTCACCGTCACCGCCACCGAGGTCGAATTCGGGCTGAACACCTGCGGCCGCTTCTCGTTCACCATCGCCAGCGCGTTCGACTGGAAGGAGCGCGAGTTCCTCGGCCGGGCCAAGCTGGATCTCCTCGAATTGTTCGCGTTCGGAGCCGAGGTCGAAGTGTCGATCGGCTATGGCGAGCCGGCGCGGCTGAAGCCGATCCTGAAGGGCATGGTCACCAAGATCGGGACCAGCTTTGCCGAATCCGGGACGCCGGCGCTCACGATAGGCGGCTTCGATGCGCTTCATGCGCTCAGCATCGGCGCGGAGAGCCATCATTGGGAGGATATAAAACCGTCCGACGCGGTCATCATCGTTGCCGAGCGCAATTCGCTCCCAGTCAAGATCACCTCTCTCGACGCGGTCAAGACGAGAATCGATCAGAGTCGGCAATCGGATTTCGCTTTCATCGTCGAGATGGCCAAGCTCGCGAAGTCGATCTTCTACCTGCGCGACGGCGTGCTGAATTTCGGGCCGGAACGTCGAGGCGCCGAGCCGGTGGCGGAGCTGGGCTGGGGCGAGGGTCTCTCCTCCTTCTCGCCCACCGCCAACATCGCCAAGCAGATCGGCGAGGTCCAGGTCCGTGGCTGGTCGGCCGCCGACGGCAAGCCCGTCGTCGGCCGGGCCAGGATCGGGGACGAGGAGGGCGTCGACAGCGGCACCGAAAGCGGGGCGCGGCGTGTCGGCAAGGCGCTCGGCAAGACGCCGATCCTCTCGATCAGTGCGGCGGTGCACAGCCAGCAGGACGCCGACGAACGCGCCAAGGCCATTTTCAAGGAGCTCGGCCAGGAATTGGTCACCGGCGACGGCGAATGCGTCGGCCTGCCCGAACTGCTTCCCGACACCAATGTCGCCATCACCGGGGTCGGCCGGGCGTTCAGCAAGAACTATTACATCACCGACACCACCCACGCCGTGGACGCCAAGGGCTACCGCACCCGCTTCAAGGTGAAGGAGCTCTCGATATGAGCCTGCTCGACGAAATCATGCCCGATCCGGTCGAGGAGCGGGGCCGGGGCGTGATCCAGGGCCTCGCGGTCGGCGTCGTTACCGACAACAAGGATCCCGAAGGGCTCGCCCGCGTCCGCGTCCAGCTGCCCTGGCTGGACAATGGCGCGGTCAGCTATTGGGCGCGCACCGCGATGCTGATGGCGGGGAAGGACATGGGCACCTTCTTCCTGCCCGAGATCGGTGACGAGGTGCTGCTCGGCGCCGAGCAGGGCGATCCGTCGCACCTCTATGTCCTGGGCATGCTGTGGAACGGCAAGCTGACGCCGCCCGAAACCAACCAGGACGGCAAGAACAACAAGCGCTTCATCAAGACGCGTTCCGGCCATCAGCTGATGTTCGTCGACGACGCGGCGGCGCCGCTCGCCGAAATCAGCCTCGAGGACGGCAAGAAACTGAGCCTGTCGAAGGATGGGCTCGAGTTTACCGACGGCACCAACAAGATCGTCATCGAAAGCAAGTCCTCGGCGATCACCATCGAATCGACCGCCGAGCTCAAGATCACGTCCCAGAAAATCTCGATCGAGGCAGGCGCGTCGATGGAGCTCAAATCCTCGGGCACGCTGACCATCAAGGGGTCGGTTGTGCAGATCAATTAGGGAGCGCGAAATGGGACAGCCGGCCGCGCGGCTCGGAGACCTGACCAGCCACGGCACCCCGCTCGGCCCGGGGCCCGGCTGCCCGACCGTGCTGATCGGCGGCCAGCCGGCCTGGCGGGCCGGTTCGGACATGCACGTCTGCCCCTTGTTCGACGGGCCCAAGCCGCATGTCGGCGGCACTGTCGCGGTGGGCAGCGCGACGGTGCTGATCGGCGGGCTCCCCGCCGCCCGCCAGGGCGACACGGTCGTCGAAGCGGGACCGCCCAACGCGATCGCGGCGGGCCTCCCGACGGTGCTGATCGGATGAGCGGCGATTCCACCGGCAAGGAGTTCATGGGCCGCGGCTGGGCCTACCCATTCCAGTTCGAGCCGGCGACCGGCCGGGTCGCGACGATCGCGGACGAACGCGACATCCAGCAGTCGATCCGAATCATCTTGGGCACCGCCAAGGGCGAGCGCGTCATGCGCTCGGATTTCGGCTGCGGAATCCACAATCTGGTCTACGGCGCGATCGACATGGCAACGATCGCGCAGATCAAGCGCGACGTCGCCGAAGCACTGCGGCTCTACGAAGCGCGCATCGACGTGCTCTCGGTCCAGGTCGATTCGGCCAATCTCATCAACGGCAGGCTCGAGGTCGAGATCGATTATCGCGTGCGCCAGACCAACCAGCCGGGCAATTGCGTCTTTCCCTTCTATTTCAAGGAGGGCCGCTGAGCGATGGCCGGCGACTGGCCCAGCATCGACCCACGCGGCGCATCGAAGCTGCGCGAGACGCTGGAGAAGAGCGCGCCGATGCTCGCTCCCGAATGGGCGGGCCTGCGCCATGAAGGCGATTTCGGCCGCGCCCTGATCGAGATCGCGGCCAGGCTCGCCGAGCACAGCACCAGCCGCCTCGAAAGGACCCCATTCCGCGACAAGCTCGCCTTCCTCGACGCGCTCGACGTGGCGACGCCGGCGCCGCGATCGGCAAGCGTGCCGATCGTCTTCACCCTCGCCGAGAAGCGCGAGACGCCCGTCTTCGCCCCCCCGCGCGTGCAGCTTTCCGCCAAGCGCGAAAAGGAAACGATCGACTTCGAAACGCGCGAGGCGATCACGCTGACTCCGGCGCGGCTGGCCTCGCTGATCGCGGCCGATCCGGCGGCCGACCGGATCGAACGGGCGCCGGCCTTCGTCACCGGGGGCCTCGCCGAGGCCGCGCCGCCGACCCGCTACCTGTTGCTGAGCGCGGTCGAGACGGATGCGAAGACCCTCCAGCTCGTCCAGGCCGTGGGCATCAAGCCCGACGATCTGCTGCGCCTCGGCGCAACCTCCTATCGGGTCGAGAAGGTCGACGGCGCGATCGTCAAGCTGCGCGATCCCGTGGCGGCGCCGGCGGCGGCCGGCGCCGCGGTCGAGAAGCTGATCGCGCTCGAGGCGTTCGACCTGCGCAACCTTCAGGAG
>JBKJZJ010000045.1:0-2608 GCA_046715355.1 Allosphingosinicella sp.
CCTCCCAGTCGTCCGGCTCGACAGCCGCCTCGTCCTTGGCGGTCTCGAGCCCGCTCCTGTCGAGCAGTCGCAGCAGGAAGAAGACCAGCCCGAAGGTGATCAGCGCGCCCCCGGCCGCGATCGCGATCCGCGCGGTCAGCCCGAGCGGCGGCTGGGCGGCGGCGAAGAGCGAGGGCAGGCCGGTGGCCGTTACGATCTGCGACAGCAATTCCTGCGGCATGGCGAAGGCGAAGAAGACCGCCGCCGCCGCCGCGAGGCCCGCCACCGGCAGATCGAGCGCGTTGCGGCCGACGCCGCGGAACATTGTCTGGAAGGGCCTCGAAGCCATTAGGGAGCCTTGCCGGTAAGCCGCTGATAGAGCGGTGCATAACGCGAAATGTTTGACGACCAGTTACGCTCGCGCTTGACGAAGCGGCGGGCGGTGTCGCGGCGCTTGTCCCATTAGCCGCGCCGCTCGAACAGGCCGGCGAGCGCGCCGGCCAATGCCGCCGGGTCGCCGGCCGGGAACAGGGTTCCGGTGACTTCGTCCTCGATCAGCTCGCGATGGCCGCCGACGTCGGAGGCGGCGACGAGCTTGCGCTGCGCCATCGCCTCGAGCGGCTTCAGGGGGGTCACCAGCTCGGTCAGCCGCATCGCCTTGCGCGGATAAGCGAGGATGTCGATCAGCGCATAATAGAGCTCGACTTCGCCGTGCGGCACGCGGCCGACGAAGCGGATCCGGTCCGCCGCGGGCGAAGCCGCCGCCTGCGCCTTGAGCGCGTCCTCCATCGGCCCGCCGCCGACCAGCAGCAATTGCGCCTTCGGGCGGCGCGCGATGAGCATCGGCATGGCGGCGATGAGGTCGTCCAGCCCTTCATAATCGTAGAAGGAGCCGATGAAGCCGACCGTGTCGGCGCCGGTGAGGCCCAGGCTGTCCGCGAAGCCCGCGTCGGCGGCGAGCGGGCTGCCGAACAGCTCCATGTCGACGCCGTTGGGCGCGACGATGATCTTGTCGGCATCGATGCCGCGCCGGATCAAATCCTCCCTGAGCCCCTCGCAGATCACCGCCACCGCATCGGCCCTGCGCGCCGCATAGGTCTCGATCATCCGGGTCAGCCGGTAGCGGGCCGAGCCCTGCCGGCCGGTGCCGTTGCCGACCGCCGCATCCTCCCAGAAGGCGCGGATCTCATAGACCAGAGGCAGGCCGCGGCGCCTGGCCACGGGCAAGGCGGCGAGCGCGCTGAGCACGGGCGAATGGGCGTGCAGCTGGTCGGGCTTCCATCGTTCGACCAACCTGTCAAGCCGGTCGGACAAGGCTCTGATCTCGCGCCATTCCCCAAGGGGGGCGGGCGCCGGATCGGGTTTCGCCGTGCGATAGAAGGTGATGCCCTCGACCACCTCCGGATCGGGCCCCTCGGCGGCGTGGCGGGGACCGGTCAGGCAGGCGACTTCCCAGCCCATCGCCAGCTGCGCCTTGACGATGGCGCGGGTGCGGAAGGCATAGCCGCTGTGCAGCGGTAAACCGTGGTCGAGGACGTGCAATATGCGCATCGCTACCCTCTGCCACGGCAAGCTTAACGGCGCGTCAATTGCTTGCCGCTATTGGGTCCCGATGCGGGACGACGGGTTGAGCCAGAGATGATCGACAATTTCGCGCTCGCCTTGAGCCACGGCCTGCTGATGCTCGCCGCCTGGCGGCTGCTCTCGCGTCCCGATCTCGAGGACGACGACGCGCCGCGCGCCGCGAAGGGCGGCTGGTTCGGCAAGCGGGGGAGCGAGAGCGAGGATGCGTGACCTCGTCCTCTTCGCGTTCGTCGCCGCGCTGCTGCTGTTCGGGCTGAAGCGGCCGTTCCTGTTCACGCTCGCCTATATCTATGTCGATACGGTCTCGCCGCAGCGCATCTCCTATTCGCTGCTCGCCTGGATCCCGATCTCGATGGTGGTCGCCGCGCTCGCGATAGCGGGCTGGCTGGCCGCCGACCGTAAGGAATGGCGCTTCTCCGCGCGCCAGGGGCTGATCCTGTTCCTGCTCCTCTACGTCACCTGGACCACCGTCTATGCCGACGTCCCGGTCGAGGCCTGGAGCAAGTGGGAGTGGGTGTGGAAGGCGATGCTGTTCGCGATCTTCCTGCCCTTCACCCTGCGCACCAAATTGCGGCTCGAGGCGGCCTTCCTGTTCCTCTGCCTGTCGGCGGCGGCGATCGTGATCGTCGGCGGCATCAAGACGGTGGCGGGCGGCGCCGGCTATGGCGTGCTCAACCTGATGGTCGACAACAATAGCGGGCTCTACGAAAGCAGCACCATCTCGACCGTGGCCATCGCGATGATCCCGTTGGTGATGTGGCTTTCGCGCTTCGGAACGATATTCCCGCCCGATTGGCGGGTTCGGCTGTTCGCTTACGCTCTGGTGTTCGCATGCCTGCTCATCCCGGTGGGCACTGAGGCGCGAACCGGCCTTATCTGTATCGGGGTTCTGATCCTGCTCGGCCTGCGCGACGTTAAACGACGGCTGCTCTACATCGGTCTGATCGGCGCGGTCGGACTAGCCGCCGTACCCCTGCTTCCGCAAAGCTTCACCGGCCGGATGGACAAGATCCAGGGCTATCAGAACGACAGCTCGGCAACCTCC
>JBKJZJ010000046.1:0-3308 GCA_046715355.1 Allosphingosinicella sp.
AGCGCCGGCCGTGCCCGCGCCGGTGCCGCCGCCAGCGGCGGTCCTGCCGACCCGCGCCCAGGCCGCCCGCTTCCTTTCGCAGGCGACGATGGGCGCGACCAGGGCCAATGTCGATCAGGTCGCCGCCCAGGGCTACGACGCCTGGCTTGACGCCCAGTTCGCCATGCCGCGCGCCATCTCGCATTGGGACTGGATGGTCCAGGCCGGCTACGCCACCGCCGCGACCCAGAACAACCAGCAGGGCTTCGATCCCGTCATGTGGCGCCAGCTCATCGCCAGCGCCGACCAGCTCCGCCAGCGCGTCGCCATGGCTTTGCTCGATTTCCTCGTCGTCGGCATAGACGGGGTCAACCTCCCCTGGCGGCAATTCGCCGTCGCCGCTTATGTCGATCTGCTCATGGACAATGCGTTCGGCAATTACCGCGCTTTGCTGCAGGCGATCTCGACCAACGTCGCCATGGGCTATTATCTGACCTTCGCGGGCAACCGGAAGGCGAACCCGGCCACCGGCTCGGTCCCGGACGAGAATTATGCCCGCGAGTGCATGCAGCTGTTCACCATCGGCCTCTTGAAATTGAACGCCGACGGCAGCCTGCAGGGCGGAACGCCGCAGGAAACCTACACCCAGGACGACATTACCGGCCTCGCCCGCGTCTTCACCGGCTGGAACATCGCCAATTCGGACAATACGACCCCCGACCGGATGCGGCTGCCGATGGTCAACACCGCGGCCCAGCACGAGACCGGGGCCAAGACCTTCCTCGGCACCACGATTCCGGCGGGCACCGCCGGGCCGCAGAGCCTGAGCCTCGCTTTGGACGCGATCTTCGCCCATCCGAACACGCCGCCCTTCGTCTGCAAGCAGCTGATCCAGCATCTCGTCACCTCCAATCCGACCTCGGCCTATGTCGGCCGGATCTCGGCGGTGTTCGCCAACAATGGCAGCGGCGCGCGCGGCGATTTGAGGGCGGTGGTCCGCGCCATCCTGCTCGACCCCGAGGCGCGCACGCCCACCACCGCCGCCACCTACGGAAAACTGCGCGAGCCGATCAACCGGCTGACCGGCTGGGCGCGCGCGTTCAACGCGACCTCGCCGTCCGGCGCCTGGCCGATCGGCGACACCTCCTCGACCTCCAACCGGCTCGGCCAGAGCCCCGGCCGCAGCCCGTCGGTGTTCAACTTCTTCCGCCCGGGCTACACCCCGCCCAACAGCGCGATCGCCACCGCCGGCCTGGTCGCGCCGGAATTCCAGATCACCAACGAGCCCTCGGTCATCGCCTATGTCAATTACATGGCGGTGCTGGCCACGGCAGGCACCGGCGATTTCCGTGCCGATTATGCCGACATGGTCGCGCTCGCCGACAACAGCACGAGCCTGGTCGACGAGGTCGACATCCTGCTCGGCGCTGCGTTGAGCGCGGCCACCAAGACCTCGATCCGTGCCGCGGTCGATGCGATCGCCATCGGCTCGGCGGGCGGCCCGCAGAACCGCGTCTATACCGCGGTCCTGCTGACCTTGGCCGCGCCCGAATATCTGGTGCAGAAATGAGGGAAGCGGCATGAGCATGGAACAATCCCGCCGCGCCTTCCTGAAGCGCGCCGCCGCCTGCTCGCTGATGGGCGGAGCCTCGCCCTTCGTGATGAACCTGGCCGCGATCGGCGAGGCGGCCGCCGCCACCGCGACCGACTATAAGGCTTTGGTTTGCGTCTTCCTGTTCGGCGGCAACGATTATGCCAACACCGTCACCCCCTACGACCAGCCCTCCTACGATCTCTATGCGAACCTGAGGGGCACGATCGCCCACAGCCGCGATTCGCTCGCCCAGACCATCCTCTATCCCAACACCGCGCTCGCCGGCGGCCGCCAGCACGCGCTGGCGCCGGGCCTGCTGCCGCTCATCCCTTTGTTCGACGCCGGCCGGCTCGCGGTGGTGCTCAACGTCGGCACCTTGATTCAGCCGACCAGCAAGACCGCCTACACCAACAAGAGCGTGCCGCTGCCGCCCAAGCTCTTCTCCCACAACGACCAGCAGAGCTTCTGGCAGGCCTCCAATGCCGAAGGCGCGACCTCGGGCTGGGGCGGGCGGATCGGCGATCTGCTCCAGTCCGGCAACGGCAACGCGACGCTCACCTGCATCAACGCCTCGGGCAACAGCGTCTTCCTTTCGGGCCAGACCGCGGTCCAATATAGCGTCACCACCACCGGGCCGGTGCCTTTGCTCAACAACGGCGCCACTTTGTTCGGCTCGGGCACCGGGATGAGCACGCTGCGCGCGCTGATGACCCAGCCGCGCGCCCATCTCTTCGAGGACGAGCATAGCCGCGTGACCAAGCGCTCGCTCGATCTCCAGGCGCAGGTCAGCGCCGCGCTCGGCGCCGGGCCCGCCATCGCCACGCCATTCCCGGCCGGCAACCCGCTCGCCGACCAGCTGCGCATCGTCGCCCGGCTCATCTCGGTGTCTCAGGAACTGGGCGCCAAAAGGCAGGTCTTCTTCGTCAGCCTCGGCGGCTTCGACAATCACGATTCGATCCTCACCACCCATCCGACCCTGATGACCCGCCTGGGCGGCGCGATGCGCGCCTTCCACGACGCCACCGTCGAATTGGGCGTCGCCGATCGCGTCACCGCCTTCACCGCCTCTGACTTCGGCCGCACCCTGACCTCCAACGCCAACGGCTCGGACCATGGCTGGGGCTCGATCCATTTCGTCATGGGCGGCGCCGTCCACGGCCGCGACTATTACGGAACGCCGCCCGCCATCGCCAATAACGGCCCCGACGACGTCGGCCAGGGCCGCCTGCTGCCGGCGCTCTCGGTCGACCAGTACGGCGCCACGCTGGCGAGCTGGTTCGGCGTCGCGGGCGGCCAGTTGCCGACGGTCCTGCCCAACATCAACAATTACAATCCCAGCACCTGGAACTTGGGCTTCGTCTGAGGGACGATCCTGCGCCGAGCCCGATTTCGCTTCGCCGCTGACTCCCAACATCCCGGCGCACCGCCCGCGACGGATGGAGCCTTTTGCCCCGTGAAGTCGTTGTGCCGGTGATATGAAACAGCCCCTCAACCCGCTTCGCCCCGCGTCGGCCGCGCTGTTCGCCGCCCTCGCTTTCTCCACCGCGCCAGTATTCGCGCAAGATGCCGCGGCCCCGGCTCCGGCACCCGTGATCGCCGCGCCGCCGCCGACTATCACCGCGCCGCCCGCGCCGGTGACCGTCACGCCGCCGGTGGCGACCGCGCCGCGCGCCACCCCGGCACCGCAGGCCAGGACGACGCCGCGCGCCGCCCGGCCCGCCGCTCCGGCCCGTAC
>JBKJZJ010000047.1:0-27128 GCA_046715355.1 Allosphingosinicella sp.
CGATCCGGCAGTTCCGCAACGAATGCGCCAATGAAGAAGGCGGCGGGGCCGGCAAGACGCTGAGCATCCACACCACGCTCGTCCCCTATATCGCCGCCGCCGGCGAGCTGAAGACCAAGCCGACCCAGCACTCGGTCCGCGAGCTCACCTCGCTCGGCATCCAGCCCGAGATCATCGTCTGCCGCTGCGACCGCGAGCTGCCCGACAGCGAGCGCGCCAAGATCTCCAGCTTCTGCAACGTCCGCACCGAAGCCGTCATCCCCGCCCTCGACGCGCCGAGTATCTACGCCGTCCCCGCCCAATATCACGCCGCCGGGCTCGACGCCGAGGTGCTGCGCGCCTTCGGCATCGACGATGCGCCCGAGCCCGATATGGCGCGCTGGGACGACGTCACCGATCGCCTGTTCAACCCCGAAGGCGAGGTCACGATCGGCGTGGTCGGCAAATATACCGGCCTGCAGGACGCCTATAAGAGCCTCACCGAGGCGCTCGTCCACGGCGGCCTCGCCAACCGCGTCAAGGTCAACATCCGCTGGATCGAGGGCGAATTGTTCGAGCATCCCGAGGCCGACGTCGCCGCCGAGCTCGATCCGATGCACGCCATCCTCGTCCCCGGCGGCTTCGGCGAGCGCGGCACCGAGGGGATGATCCAGGCCGTCCACTTCGCCCGCACCCGCGACGTCCCCTATTTCGGCATTTGCCTGGGGATGCAGATGGCCTGCATCGAAGGCGCCAGAAACACCGCCGGCCTGGCGGACGCGCGCAGCAGCGAGTTCGGCGAGACCGAAGAGCCGGTCGTCGGCCTGATCACCGAGTGGATGAGCGAGGAAGGCCTGCAAAGGCGCGAGGCCGAAGGCGATCTGGGCGGCACCATGCGCCTGGGCGCCTACGAAGCGCGCCTCGCCGGCAACAGCGTCGTCCGCACCATCTACGCCGGCGCCGACACCATCAGCGAACGCCACCGCCACCGCTACGAGGTCAACGCCCATTACAAAGACGCGCTGGAGCAGGGCGGGCTGGTCTTCTCGGGGATGAGCCCGGATGGCGAATTGCCGGAGATCGTCGAGCGGCCGGACCATCCCTGGTTCATCGGCGTCCAATTCCACCCGGAGCTGAAATCCAAACCCTTCGATCCCCACCCGCTGTTCGCATCGTTCATCGAAGCCGCGGTCAAGCAGAGCCGGCTCGTATAATTCCACCCGGCGAGGCCGGCGGCGGGACACGAAGCGGCAAAGGAACGTTCGACACCCATGACAGTCCCAGCCCTCCTCGCCTTGCTCCTCCTCGCCCAGGCCCCCGCGGCCCAGGGCCCCGAGCATTTCTTCGTCGGCCGCACCGAAAGCGCGGGCACCGTCCACGTCATCATGAGCGGCCGCCACGCCGTCCGCGACCGCAGCCGCGGCCGCATCGAGCGGGGCAATGTCCTCATCCTCGACCAGAATGTGCAGGAACAAGGCAAGCCCGCCCGCAGCCGGACCTGGCGCCTGGTCCGCACAGCGGGCAACCGCATCGCCGGCACGATCAGCGACGCCAGGGGCCCGGTGACCGGCCTGGTGAGAGGCAACGTCCTCCACCTCCGCTACCGCAGCGCGGAAGGGCCGAACGTCGAGCAATGGATCACGCTGCATCCGGGGCGGCGGACGGCGCACAACAGGATGGTGTTCAAGCGGTTTGGGGTGACGGTGGCGACGGTGGAGTCGGTGATTAGGCGGGTGGATTAGGCCGGGGAGGGGGCGGCGGTAAGCCGAGGCGGCCGGTCAAGTGCCTCCCGTCGTTCCGATCAACAGCAACTGCGCCGACCGCTTCATCGCAATCGCCAGCTGCGCCGGCGTGCTTTGCGTCGCCAGTTCGGTTCGGCTCGCCAGTTTCCGAAGGAAATCCTGGTCCGCGCCCTCCACGCCAATGGTCAATATGTCCACACCGAGCGCCTTGAGACGATCGGCTGCCGCGAGAGCCGCCTTGGGATCGTCGGGAAAGGCGTCGGTGACCACGCAGATCGCATGACCTCGGCAAGGCTGCGGCAGGTGCTTCGCGGCCAGATCGATCGCCAGGTGGAGTCCGGTCGACCCCCATGTCTCGCGCGGGAACGCCCGTTCGATGAGAGCCGGATCGCGACATGCGGGCTGCAGCAGTCTCGCCATGCTCCCGAACCCGATCAGGCCGACAAGCCTGGCGGATGCGACGCATTCGCGGGCGAACTCCAGGGCTCCGCGCCGCGCCTGGTCCATCGCGCTCGCCATGCTTCCTGAAAAATCGACGACCAGGAGCGCGTGTCCACCCGCGTTTCTGCGCGCGTTCTGCGTCGGATCGAGAGTGCCCCCGCTCGCCTTAACGGCCGCTCGCCAATCCTTGGACGGCGCGATATCCGATCGCTTCGGCCCGGGAACGAATGGCAATGAATCCTTCACGCTCCCCACCCCTCGCTCAACAGAAATTGATAAGCTTCGTTTATTTGCCTGAAACGACGATTGTCGCCATCCTCTTTGTTCTGGTCCTCATTAAAAGCCTTCGCCAGCCCATGGTAAATCTTTTTGAGCCGTTGCGGCGGATCTCCCTCTTTCGCTGCGAGCCTGGCGAGCGCGATTCTAGTGCTCTCGAGATCGTTGCTGACCAGCTGAATGTCCTCGTCCCAGATGTCGAGATGTGCCGAGCCGGAGCGGGGGGCCGGCCCTTCGGGTCGCAACGAATCGGCCTTTTCCAAAATCTCCTCGAGCTCGATTTTGACCCCGGCGATTTGCGACAAAATCTCGCCATAGCGTCGGTCCTGGATGAGATCGGAAATATGGGACGAGTTGATGAATGCCCACACCTCATCGACTTGGGAGAATAACGAATAGAAATGCAATGATGTAATCTTTTCGGTGACGACTTTGTGGAGTGACGTAATCGCGCCAATTTCGTCGGCTATGGCCGCAAGCGCCGAGAGGTCGGCGTGGGCCGCCGCCAGAATCTCGTCTATTCGCAACTGAAATTCCGCTGTCGGGCGGCCCAGAGCCAGTTGCTGGCCAAAATCCTGAAAAGCGCCCACGATCTCGGGCAGGCGACTGGGGGGAGCCGCGATGGCGACGCGGGAAGCCACAGAGTTTACCTGCTGCTCGATGGCGTTCAGCTGCTGCGTCAGTGCGGCAAATTGGCCGGCGAGCGACGCCGCGCGCGCTTCCGCCATCTTCCGCACCGAAGGCAGAAACCGCCAGAAACGGGCGATGATGGCGGCCAGTAGTGGGCCGCCGACGTTGAAAATGAAGGACACTTGCCCGATTAACGGGTCACGATATCCCGACACATTGGGAGGCGTCAGAATCATGGAAAACAACAATGCGATACCAACGGCTATTGCTGGCGTGGCAAAATCGATGGATTTTTCAAACCTCTCGACTTCACTGGAATTGACGTCGAGCACAACATCGGTTCCGCTCGTCCTTGGCGTCAAAAACGATGGAATGTTGTACAATATCAGAGCGAATCTAATCAGACCGGATAATGCCACTCCGGAAGCCGCGACCGTCATCGCAAATTGAAGCAGGCCAGTTTCCTGGCCAATATAAAATATCAATGCGATGATGCCAAGAACTACGAGGACAGGCATGTTGGGCCCTCTTCAAAGTCCGGCCGACAAAGGTGCTCGATCGGCGCCCGCATTCCTTAGCTTATGCTTCTTATTTGCCTTCCGGAATGGGACTTGATGAGCGAGAGGGCGTCATCGAGTGACCTCGTTCTGCCGATATCAATCCCGTAAAACCCACCTCGTCTGACGTAGAACGTACCGCTACTGTCGCCAACAGTGTAGGTGTTACCGCCTTCCACCACGACCGTCTTCTTGCCCATTTCGGTCACCCGCCCCAAGATCTTGACGGGCGACGATTCGCACGCGCCGCCCGCGTTTGCAAGCCGGCGCGGGGCGCCGAATTAGCGGCCGAGCGATCGCCTTGCCGCGCCTCTTCAACGAGCTCAAACCATAGCCCGTTGCACCTTTGCGCGGAGTGATCGCGACGACGAACTTCCTGACTCTTACATTGGTGCCAGGCCGATAAGCTCGACCACCCGCACAGCCGTACGTCTTACCTCAGCGACTTGCCCCGCAGTTCGGACAAACGGCGCGGCTGTTTGGAACCCTTGCCCCGCATTTGCCGCACGTCCACGACTCTGGCCGGCCAGGCGGGCCTTCGATGGCCGTGGCTGCGAGTGTTCCCCTGACTCCCTTCATTGCTTGAGCCTCCATTGATGACACATTACGAATGTCTCTTAAGATAAACGGGCCTTATACGCCAACCCATCTTCTACTTGTCCAACGTTCGTGGCAAGACCTGTTGAGTCTGACGCGGTCGAAAGGAATACACCATGCAACTACGTTTGTTTCGTTCACAGAGCGACCAGAAAGGGATATTTGGAGGTCACAAGGGGGTCAACTTCTCTCTTCAATATAAGTTGGATATTTCTGATGAAGAGCGGGGCCTGATAGATCACTACAAGATTGGGGGCTTCGTTCTTCATAAGTTCCAGTGGGGGCGTATGTCGGATGGTACGCCCCGCATGACAAACATTTCTGTATCCGACTTAGTCAATGGAGGTTCCCTGGCCCTTGGCGATTTTGAAGAGGTGGTTGGATCTGAACAAGGGATCAAGCAGGGCGCGAACAATCTAAAAGCACTTCTCGTTCAAATGCGAAAATTCGGTGGCGAAGAGGTGATCGAGATTTAAGCCGGATGACCTTGATGCCCAAGCATGATCTGAACCAGTTCGATTGTTGGATACAAATAGGATTTCACCTGCCAGCCTGAGGCGACTCGGCGCCTCGCGCCGGGCGGCTCTTTCGCAGCGTTCGTCACCTCGCCTCCGCCTCCGCCGGCCTCTGCCTGCCCTGGGCGTCGATCCAGGGAACTCGCATTCAGGGATCCCGTCCGGCTGCGCGGCCCCAATCTCGTCCGACTGCTTCATGGACCACGATCGCAATTATTCGCGGCCACCCTGCCTCCGCCGGTCCCTTTTAGTGACCAGGCAGATTTCTCTCCCCAAGGAAGCCGAACCTTTGAACCTTCGCCACTTTCCTTCAGCTTTGATGCTCGCCAGCTGAACGGGGCGGCCCAATTCGGCCGTCCATCGTGTCATCTTTGTAATCTTCCAGCCCGATGCGAGCGCGGCCACGTGGCCGCTTTGGCCTCGGCCTCGCCTAGACCCGCACGCCGCCCCGCGCCTCGACCATGTCCTCGCGATTGGTCTCGAAGTCGCTCGCCTCATGCCGCTCCAGGAGCTGGCTCTCCACTGGCGGGAAGGTCCGGTTGACCATCTGGCCGCGCTTCACCGCGGGGCGCTCGGCGATCTGGGTCACCCAGCGCTCGACATTGCTGTATTCCTGCACCGACAGGAACTCCTGCGCCCCATAGGCCGCGCGCATCATCGCGCCGTACCAGGGCCAGATCGCCATGTCGGCGATCGTATAGTCCGCGCCCGCCATATATTCGTGGCTCGCCAGATGCGTGTCGAGCACGTGCATCTGCCGCTTGGTTTCCATCGCGTAGCGGTTGATCGGATATTCCATCTTGAACGGCGCGTAAGCGTAGAAATGGCCGAAGCCGCCGCCGACGAAGGGCGCCGAGCCCATCTGCCACATCAGCCAGGAGAAGGTCTCGGCGCGGGCATGATGCTCGCTCGGCAGGAAGGCGCCGCCGAACTTCTCCGCGAGGTAGAGCAGGATCGCGCCGCTCTCGAAGATGCGGGTGACGGGGTCGGTCGAATGGTCCGCCATGGCCGGGATCTTGCTGTTCGGGTTGACCGCGACGAAACCCGAGCCGAACTGGTCGCCCTCGCCGATGCGGATCAGCCAGGCATCATATTCGGCGCCGGCATGGCCCAAAGCGAGCAGCTCCTCGAGCATGATCGTCACCTTGACCCCGTTGGGCGTGCCCATCGAATAGAGCTGGAGCGGATGCCTGCCGACCGGCAGTTCCTTGTCGTGGGTCGCGCCCGAGACCGGCCGGTTGATGTTGGCGAACTGGCCGCCGCTCGGCGCGTCCCAGCTCCAGACCTTGGGCGGCACGTAGCCCGGCGGCTGGTTCAAGGCGGGGTCGAGTTCGTCGGCCATGGCGCATCTCCCGCAATCGTCGGTGTCGCCTACGATCTAGGCCACGGCACCGGCGAAAGGGAAGGGGAGGGTGGCGTCAGGCGGCGCGCCCGCGGCCGCCCCGGCGCCGGGCGATCCCCCGCTGGGCGACAACGGTCTCGGTCTCATCGGCCTCGCCCGCGACCGCCCGGTCGCCGCGGATCGCGCTGAGCCGGCCGAGCGCGACCATCGCCTCGATCCGCTCGGCGGTGAGCGCCCTGGAGAACAGCCAGCCCTGCAAGTGGGTGCAGCCGGCCTTCTGCATCGCCTGCATCTCGGCTTCGGTCTCGATCCCCTCGGCGACGACGTCCTTGCCGAGGATGCGGCCGAAATTGGCGACCGCCTCGATGATCGCCAGCGCCCGCTCGCTGTTCTTGAGGCCGTGGACGAAGCTGCGGTCGATCTTGAGCCGGTCGAACGGGAAGTCGCGGATGTAGGCGAGGCTCGAATAGCCGGTGCCGAAATCGTCGAGCGCCAGCGCGAAGCCGCAATCCTTGAGCGTCTGCAGCATCCGCGTCGTATGCCCGTCGTTCGAGAGCAGCACGGATTCGGTGATCTCGATGGTGACGCGCTCGGGGGAGACGCCGAAGCGCCGGGTTGGGGCGATCAGATCCTCGAGGATCGAGACCGAGCGGAGCTGCGCCGCCGAGACGTTGATCGCGGTGTGGAGTTGCGGCCAGCGCAAGGAATCCTCGATGGCGCGCCCGATCACGAAGCGGCCGAGATCGGCCATCAGCCCGGCCTCCTCGGCGATCGGGATGAAGACGTCGGGCGGGACCGCGCCGTGGCGCGCGCTGGTCCAGCGGCACAGCGCCTCGACCGAGCTGATCTGGCCCGTCGAAGCCTCGACGATCGGCTGGTAGAGGACGGAAAGCTCGCCCCGCGCGATCGCGGTCTTGAGGTCGACCTCGAGCATGCGGCGCTTCTCGATCTTCTGCGCCATCGATTCTTCGAAGCGCACGTCGCAGCCGCGCCCCGACGCCTTGGCCTCGTAGAGCGCGATGTCGGCCTCGCGCATCAGATCCTCGAAGGAGCGGCCCGCTTCGGCGAAGGCGATGCCGACCGAGGCATTGGCCTCGAGGAGATGGCCGGTGACCCGGAACGGCGTGCCGAAGCACTCGCGCACCGTCGCCAGCAAAGCGTCGGCATCCCTGTCGTCGCGGCAATTGCGCACCACCGCGAACTCGTCGCCGCCGAGGCGGGCGATGAAATCGTCCTCGCGCACGACCTCGCGCAGGCGGTCGGCGAGGCCGCAGATCAGCTGGTCGCCGGCATGGTGGCCGAGCGTGTCGTTGATATCCTTGAAGCGGTCGACGTCGACGCAAGCGATGGCGAGCCGCGCGCCGCTGCGCTCGGCTTCGGCGGCGAAGGCGACCAGCTCCGTTTCGAGCAGGCGCCTGTTGGGCAGGCCGGTCAGCGCGTCGTGATTGGCGAGATGCTGGGCGGCCGACTCCCTCAATTCGAGCGCGCGCGAGGCCGAGAAGAGCCGGCGGGCCAGCGCCGAGATGATGATGACGCAGAGCGCGAGGCCGACGAGCACGAGCGGCAGCACGTTCTTGAGCAGCATCAGCCCGGGGCGCCGGGGCGTCCAGGCCAGCGAGCCCAGCGGGCGGCCATCGTCGGTCTTGAGCGAATAGCCGCCGCGGCGCTCGCCCGAGGGGCTGCCGAAGCCGAGATCGGGCAGCAGCATGTCGCGGCCGGCGGCCTGCCAATAGGCGTCGTCGAGCTTGATGAAGCTGACCAGGATGCGCGGGCGCGGCCGTTGCAGCGCCATGTCGACCGACGGCGTGATCGTCATCACCGAGGCGAGCTCGCCATGATTGCCGATCTTGACCACCGCGGCGGCGCTGAGGCCGTAGCGGCGGTTGCTGAAGTCGCTTTCGACGGCGTCGCCGGTGAAGGCGGCGTCGGTGATCCTGGGCGAGGCGTTGCGGCCGCCGCGCACCTGACGGACCAGAGGCAGAACCGCGGCGAGATCGGCACGCTGTTGCGCAATCTGGGTGCGGCTTTCGCCGGCGAAGCCGTAGACCGGCTGGTCGCGCTCATCGAGGATCATGATCCGGTCGTGATGGAAGCTCTCGGTCATGAACACGCCGACCTCGAGATCGAGCCAGGCCGGATCGAAGGTGGTGCCGCGGCTCTTGGTCACCGCCTCGTCCCACCAGGCGACGCTGCGCAGCTCGGAGAGCGAGCGGGTCAGCCGGGCGTTGATCGAATTGTCGATCAGCTCTGTCTGCGAGCCGACGATATTCTCGTCCATCTTGCGCGCGGAATAGAGGATGACGGCGATCATCATCGCGCCCGCGACGAGCATCAGCCCGGCCACCGGCACAATGAACCTCCGCGTCGCGCTGACGCCGTTATGCTCGCGGATTATCGCCATATCCTCGCCATGTTGCAGGCAGGGCTTTAGCGGCTCGAAGTTAACGAAATGCTGACCACATTCTTGCGGGATTTCACGGGGTTGCCGGCGCTTGGGCCGCGCGGCCGGCTGTGGCCGGAAAGCCGCGATTCGGCGCGCTGGTAAATTTTTTCTTAACCAAGCGACATTTTCCCACCGTCTCAAGAGACTAGGGGCGTGAAGGCAGGGATGCGGATCCGGCCTTCGCGAACAGCAAGGGGTGCTCCGTGATCGTCCAACTGGCCATTCTAGCCGCTCTGCTCCAGGCCCTGGGCTACATTCTCTACGCCCGCCTGTTCCTGAAGAAGGTGATCCGCCCGAACGCCGCCAGCTCCTTCATGTTCGCCTATGGCACCGCCTTGCTGGTCCTGCTCGAATATGGCGACGGCGCCTCCTGGGTGATGCTCGCGCTCCCCGCCACCTGCGCGTTCATGAGCATCTTCATCGCCTTGCTCTGCCTGCGCAAGGGCGCGACCGAGCGCGTCGACAAGGTCGAGGCCACCGCTTTCTCCGCCGACGTCTGGCTGACCATCCTGTGGGCGGCGATCGCCTTCGGCTATGGCAGCATCGACACCTTCTCGACCGGCTTCCTGCTCGCCGGCAACGTCACCACGCTCACCGCCTTCTTCCCGGTGCTGCGCTCGACCTGGAAGACCCCGGAGCGCGAGCGGCCGGAGCCGTGGATCGTGTGGACCGCCGCTTATGGCGTGCTCGCCATCGTCACCCTGCTCGCCGACCAGGGCCGGCATCCGGCGCTGATGGTCTATCCTTTGCTCTCGATGGTGCTGCACGGCTCGATCGCCCTGATGTCGCTGCGCGGCCGCGCCAATATCGGCCGCTGGGTCGACGCCGCCAAGACCATCTATATCGGCAAGAGCCCGATCCACGGCCACGGCATGATCGCCGGCCGCCGCTTCGAGCCGGGCGAGGCCGTCTGGAAGCTGACCGGCAGGCCGGTGTTCGGCGCGGTCACCCATAGCGGGCCCAATTATATCGGCATCGGCCCGGACGTGTGGATCGCCCCCGATCTGCCGTTCGACCATATCAATCATCATTGCGCGCCCAACGCCGCCTTCGGCCCGCGCCGCCAGTTGATCGCGCTCCGCGCGATCGCGGCGCACGAAGAGGTGACGATGGACTATTCGACGACGGAGGCGGACTCGGCCTGGACGATGGCCTGCAGCTGCGGCGCGGCAAACTGCCGCAAGATGCTCTATGCGATCCAGCACGCCTTCGCGCATTGGGAGCAGCCGCCGCCTGCGAGCCCGGTCATGCAAACGGTCTGGCGCAACCGCCGCGCCGCCGCGGCCGCCAGCGCCTTCCCGCAGCTGCCGGTTCCCGCGCCCGCGGCCGTCCCGGCACCGACGCCGGTCCTGCCGCCGCGCTTCGAGCCCGTATATGCCTATCAGCGCCGCTATTCCGTGCTGCCCGCCACGGCGACGCGGCGACGCCTGCTGCGCGCGCGAAGGGCAGGGAGCTACAGCCTCGCCTGGCGCGCCTTCGGCACGGTATAGGGTCCGTGCGGGCGGCTGGTTTACAGTCCGCTAACCAGCTTCGGCTAACAGGCATGCCATGACCCAGCATTTCTTGCGCCGCAGCGCGCTCGCCGCCTTCGCCCTCATGGCCTCCTCCGTCGCGCCCGCGCCCGCGCCCGCGCGCGCGCAAAGCGCGGACGCCGCGCCGGCGGTGGAGGAGGAGGCGGCCGACGACGGCGCCTTCGACATCACCGCGACCTTGACCGGCGTTTCCGACTATCGCTTCCGCGGCGTCTCGCTGTCGGACCGCGATCCCGCTCTGCAGGGCGCGGTCGATATCAGCTGGCGCGGCTTCTATGCCGGCGCCTGGGCGTCGACGATCGCGCGCACCGCCGACAGCAATGTCGAGCTCGACCTCTATGCCGGCTATGCCGGGAGGGCGGGGCCGATCGAATACGAAGCGGGCGCGATCGCCTATCTCTATCCGGGCGGGGACGGCACCGCCGACGTCTACGAGGGCACCGCCGCTCTCTCCTATACGCTCGGCCCGGTGACCGCCAAGCTCAGCGCCTTCTACGCGCCCGACCAGGAGAATCTGGCCGGCGACAATCTCTATCTGAGCGCCGAGGCGCGTGCGGGAATTCCCGGAACGCCATTCACGATCTTCGGTCAGGCCGGGCGCGAGCGCGGCTCGTTCTACGGCCGCAAGCAGGATTGGTCGTTCGGCGCCGAGTTTACCCGCGGGCCCTTCAGCGCGAGCCTGGGCTATTTCGACACGGATTTGAACGGCGTCACGTCGGGCCTCGGCCGCAACGTGCGGGGCGGCATCGTCGCCAGCGCCGCCTTCGAATTCTAGGTCCGGCGACGCGCCTCAGCGCGTCGCGAACTGGCCCGCTTCGGCGCCGAAATGCTCTTTGGCATGGGTGCGCGCGGCGGTGGCGCTTTTAAAGCTTTCCTCGACCGGCGTGGCCGTCACCAGGGGGTAGCCCTGGCTGTTGTAGCGAGTCTCGCGGACGGTGAGGCGGAAGCTGCCGTCCTCCTCCTTGGCGATCAAATAGGGTTTCACAATTTCTCTCGACATCGGTCGGATCCGTTCGTCAGAACGCCCTCCTTTTGTGAAAGGAGGGCGAAGGTTGTGGCTTCAGTCGACCATCGCGGCGACCAGTCGGCGAAGCGCCGGGGGCGCGTGCCGCGTCGGCGCGGGGGTCTGCTTGGATGCCTTGGAAGCCGCCAGCAGAGCCAGCGGCAGATAGAGTTTGGGTCGTTTATCGTACTTCATTTCATTCCTGGGCGGCCTTGGCCGCCATTGTCTTTGTGTTGGTGTTGGTGGCGTCATCGCCTGAACGTGCGCCGCCTTGGCCCGCTTCCCGGACCCTGGCCGGGAATCTTCTCGCGGAAGATGATCCGGCCCTTGCTGAGGTCGTACGGCGTCATCTCGACATGAACGCGGTCGCCGACCACCGACTTGATGCGGAAACGCCGCATCTTGCCGGCGGTGTAGGCGATGATCCGGTGCTCGTTGTCGAGCATGACGCCGAACCGGCCGTCGGGGTAGATCTCGTCGATCTGCCCCTCCATGACCATCAATTCCTCTTTGGCCACGCTTTAGGAAGCGTCCGTGAGATTGACCGCGGAGCTCTTGCCGTTCTGGCCGGTCTCGAGCTCGTAGCTGACCTTCTGGCCTTCCTTGAGACTGCCCATGCCGGCGCGCTCGACGGCGCTGATATGGACGAAGGCGTCGGGGCCGCCGGCTTCGTTGGTGATGAAGCCGTAGCCGCGGTCCATGTTGAAAAACTTTACGGTGCCGATAGCCATGATCGGGTCCTTTCGAATGCAAAAATTGCCCGCGCGCAAAAGGCGCGGCGGGGCCGGTGAAGCTTGAAGGGAAGAAGAGAGGCCCGAAGGCGTCAGATTCGCTCGCAGGCGACGTCAGCCGCTTTGATATAGGCGCATCCGCGTTTCTTTACAACTTCGGTGCCGAGGGCGGCGCGAAAGCGGCAAACTTCGGGCGATTTGTCCCGACGGGACCGAAACCGAGACCGACCGCCGCTGAATCACAAGTGCCCGGACGTTTCCGTCCGGGCACCCGTGAGACGGCTTTGACACCGTCTACCCCCTTGTGATGCTCCGGCCCGCGCGCTTTCCTCACCTCGCCAGAGGAAAGCGGGGCCGAAGCCTCCCCGAACCAGGCCGTTAAGTCCTTGGTTGCGTGGAAGTACGGTATGCACCCCGGTCCGGCTTGTCATTGCCCGATTGGCCTGGTGGCCAGTTTGCATCCGCCCTGTTGCCGACTCGCCACAGCAGCCGCCCCGTGTTGCGTTGCGGCATCGCCCTCCCTAGAGGGTCGCCATGCGCCTTTCCCGTTACTTCCTCCCCGTCGCCAAGGAGACTCCCGCCGACGCCCAGATCGTCAGCCACAAGCTGATGCTTCGCGCCGGCCTGATCCGCCAGACCGCCGCCGGCATCTATGCCTGGCTGCCGCTCGGCCATCGCGTGCTCCGCAAGATCGAGGCGATCGTGCGCGAGGAGCAGGACAAGGCCGGCGCGGTCGAATTGCTGATGCCGACCATCCAGTCGGCGGAGCTGTGGCGCGAATCCGGCCGCTACGACGCCTACGGCCCGGAGATGCTGCGCTTCAGGGACCGGCACGACCGCGAGATGCTCTACGGCCCCACCAACGAGGAGATGATCACGATCATCTTCCGCGACGCCGCCCGCTCCTATCGCGATCTGCCGCGCACTCTCTACCATATCCAGTGGAAGTTCCGCGACGAGGTCCGCCCGCGCTTCGGCATCATGCGCGGCCGCGAATTCCTGATGAAGGACGCCTACAGCTTCGACCTCGACGAGGCGGGATTGAAGGCGAGCTACGAGGCGATGTTCGTCGCCTATCTGCGCACCTTCGCCCGCATGGGCCTGCAGGCGGTGCCGGTGCGCGCGCCGACGGGGCCGATCGGCGGCGAGCTCAGCCACGAATTCCATATCCTCGCCGACACCGGGGAGAGCGCGCTCTTCTACGACGCCGCGATCGAGGACGTGAGCCAGGAAGAGCTGCTGGCCGCCGACGCCGCGACCATCGCGCGCCTCACCGGCCTCTACGCGATGGAGGAGGAGGAGCACGCCAAGGTCGCCGACTGCCCGGTCCCCGCCGATCGGCTGCGCACCCGGCGCGGCATCGAGGTCGGCCACATCTTCGCCTTCGGCGCGCTCTACAGCACCAAGCTGGGCTTCTCCGTGCAGACCGCCGACGGCGGCCAGGTCCACCCCCAGATGGGCAGCTACGGCATCGGCGTCTCGCGGCTGATGGGCGCGATCATCGAGGCCAGCCATGACGAGGCCGGCATCGTCTGGCCCGAAAGCGTCGCCCCCTTCCAGGTCGGCCTGATCAACATGCGCGCCGACGACGGCAATTGCGCGAGCGCCGCCGACGAGATTTACGGCCGCCTGGCCCAGGCCGGCATCGATACGCTCTACGACGACCGCGACGAGCGCGGCGGCGCCAAATTCGCGACCATGGACCTGATCGGCCTGCCCTGGCAGCTGATCCTCGGGCCGCGAGGGCTGGAGAAAGGTCTCGTCGAGCTGAAGCGCCGCGCCACCGGCGAGCGCGAGGAGCTCAGCATCGAGAGCGCGCTGGCGAGGCTGACCGCGTGATCCTCAACCGCTACGAACGGATGGTCGCGCGGCGCTATCTGCTGCCGGGCAAGGGCGAGGGCGTCATCTTCCTGGTCGCCTGGATCAGCGTCGGCGCGGTCATGCTCGGCGTCGCCGCCCTGATCATCGTGATGAGCGTGATGAACGGCTTCCGCGCCGAATTGTTCGACAAGGTGACCGGGCTCAACGGCCACGCCATCGTTCACGGCCCCGGCGGCCGGCTCAGCGACTGGCGGCCGGTGCTCGCGCAGGTGCGGCGCACGCCCGGCGTCGTCTCCGCCCAGCCGCTGGTCGAGCAGGGGCTGGTGGCGAGCCGCGAGGGGCGGGTCGAGCCGATCCTGCTGCGCGGCGTGCCCCGCCAGGAGATCCTCGCCAATCCGTCCTTCAACCGCAACGTGATCGCCGGCTCGCTCGCCGCGTTGCGGCCGGGCAGCGAGAATGTCGCGCTCGGCTCGCACCTCGCCGAGAGGCTCGGCCTCAGCGTCGGCAACCGGATCACGATCATCTCGCCGGAGGGGCGGACCACGCCCTTCGGCACGGTGCCCCGCATCGTCGACTTCAACGTCGTCGCCATCTTCGAGGTCGGCCTCTACGATTTCGACAAGGCCTTCGTGGTCATGCCGCTCGAGGACGTGCAGGAATTCCTGCTGATGGGCGATGCGATCGGCATGATCGAGGTCACCACGACAGACGCCGACCGGGTCGAGTCCATCCTCGCTCCGCTGCGGAGCGCGCTCGCGGGGCGCGCGGTGGTCAGGGACTGGCGATCGATGAACTCGGCCCTGTTCGAGGCGATCCAGATCGAGCGGGTGGTGATGTTCGTCGTGCTCTCGATCATCATCCTGGTCGCCGCCTTCAACATCCTTTCCTCGTTGATCATGCTGGTCCGCGCCAAGCATCGGGACATAGCGATCCTGCGCACCATGGGCGCGACGCGGCGGGGGCTGATGAAGATCTTCATGACCGTCGGCCTCACCATCGGCGTGCTCGGCATCCTGGCCGGCCTCGTGCTCGGCATGGTGCTGCTCCAATACCGCCAGCCCGTGGTCGATTTCATCCAGCGGCTGAGCGGCCAGAATTTGTGGGATCCGCAGGTCCGCTTCCTGACCGAGCTGCCGGCGCGGATCGATCCGTTCGAGGTGGTCGCGATCGTCTCCATGGCTCTGGTGCTGAGCTTCCTCGCCACCCTGATCCCCGCCTGGCGCGCCTCGAAGACCGATCCGGTGCAGGTGTTGCGCTATGAGTGAAGTGCTCGCAGTCGCCGGCCTGAAGCGCAGCTTCGTCCAGGCCGACGTGCGCATCGACGTGCTGCGCGGCGTCGACCTCGTTGTCCGCAAAAGCGAGATCGTCGCCCTGCTCGGCCCGTCGGGCTCGGGCAAGTCGACCCTGCTCCAGGCGGTCGGGCTGCTGGAGGGCGGGTTCGAGGGCTCGATCCGGATCCAAGGCGAGGAGGCGGCGCAGCTCGGCGACTCCGAGCGCACGCGGACACGCCGCGACCTGCTCGGCTTCGTCTACCAGTTCCACCATCTGCTGCCCGATTTCACCGCGCTCGAAAATGTGATCCTGCCCCAGCTCGTCCGCGGCGCCTCCAAGGCCGAGGCCCGCGAGCGCGCCGAATCGCTGCTCGGCACGTTGGGCCTCGCCGAGCGGCTGACCCACCGGCCGAGCAAGCTCTCCGGCGGCGAGCAGCAGCGCGTCGCCGTCGCCCGCGCGCTCGCCAATCGGCCCGCCTTGATCCTCGCCGACGAGCCCACCGGCAATCTCGACGAGGCCACCGCCGATATCGTCTTCGCCGAGTTCCTCCGCCTGGTCCGCCACGAAGGCAGCGCCGCCCTGGTCGCGACTCACAATGAGCGGATCGCCGCCAAGATGGACCGAGTGCTGCGGCTGCACGAGGGCGTGATTGAATGATCTGGCTGGCACCTGTCGGCGCCATCCTCTGCTTCCTTGTCTATGCCTGCGCGATCGTCCCGCCCGGCATGACCGTCGTCCTGACCGAAGCGCGCGTGGTCGAGGACGCGTTGGTGCCGGAGAGCCGGGATCCGCCGCGGGGCCGCCGTCCCTGGCTCAGGCTCACCCTGTCGAGCGACCGCAACCTTGCCGCGATGGCCCACAATAGCGAACTCAATACCTATCCCCTGGTCGCCGACTGCGCCGATGCGGATCTGACCTTCGATTCCTACGGACCCTATCGCCACGGCCTGCGCACCGCCATCTATGCTGACCGCGCCAGTGCCCGGTACGAAGGCCTGCGCCGCGAGCAAGCGGCACGCTACGACTATCAAATTTTCGTGCCCATGAAAGGGCGCCTCCGCTCCGAAGCCGATTTCAACCGGCCGATGCCGGCCTACGATCTTGGCCGCGAGCGGCGGACGCTCTGCATCCGGCTCGGCGGCGGCAATATGATGGGCGGCTATTTCCGCTCTAACGAGGTCCGCCTCGAGGTCCCGCCGCAATAGATGTGGAAAAGCCGGACTCGGCGCTTCCCCGAATCGCGCCCGGCTCCCATAGTCGCTTCATGCCCGGTCCATACGTCCCCTTGCGCCTCTTCTCCTGCTACACGATGCTCGAAGGGGCGATGGAGCCCAAGGCGATCGCAAAGCAGGCGAAGCGGCTCGATTTCCCCGCCGCGGCGCTGACCGACCGCAACGGGCTCTACGCGGTCATGCCGTATAGCGACGCCTGCATCGCCGAAGGCGTGCAGCCGATCGTCGGCACCTTGCTCGGCGTCGCGCGGCCGGGCACGCCGGAGGGTAAGCCGCCGCTGATCGACTGGCTGCCGCTCTATGCGCAGGACGAGGCCGGCTATGGGAATCTCTGCGCGCTGGTCTCCGCCGCCCACCTCGGCCGCCCGGTCGAGGAGCAGGCGCACGTCCTTTTCGCGGCGCTGGAGGGGCGCACCGAAGGGCTGATCGCGCTCACCGGCGGCGGGGAGGGAGCGCTCGCGCGGCTGGTCGCGGAGGGGCAGGGCGCCGCGGCCGAAGACATGCTCGCCCGGCTCGCCGCCTTGTTCCCGGGCCGGCTCTATATCGAGCTCAGCCGGCGCGGCGACGCGGTCGAGGCCGCCGCGGAGGCGGCGCTGATCGACCTGGCCTATGCCCGCGACCTGCCTTTGGTCGCGACCAATCCCGCTTCCTATGCCGAGGCGCATTTCCACGAAGCCCATGACGCCATGCTGTGCATCGCCCAGTCGAGCCAGATCGCCCGCGACGACCGCATCGGCTCCTCGCCCGAAGCCTGGATGAAACCGGCCGCCGAGATGCGCGCGCTGTTCGCCGATCTCCCTGAGGCGATCGAGAACACCTCCGTCATCGCGCGCCGCTGCGCCTTCGCCGCGCCGCAGCGCAAGCCGATCCTTCCGCGCACCGCCGGCGACGTCGAGGAGGAGGCCGAGCAGCTTCGCCGCGACGCCCGTATCGGACTCGCGGAGCGGCTGTCGCTCTACGAGGACCTGGCTCAGGCCGACCGCCAGATCTATGCCGACCGCCTCGAATTCGAGCTCGACGTGATCGCCGGCATGGGCTTTCCCGGCTATTTCCTGATCGTCGCCGATTTCATCAAATGGGCCAAGGAGCGGGGCATTCCGGTCGGCCCGGGCCGCGGCTCTGGCGCCGGCTCGGTGGTCGCCTGGTCGCTGACCATCACCGATCTCGATCCGATCCGGCTCGGCCTGCTGTTCGAGCGCTTCCTCAATCGCGAGCGCTTGTCGATGGCGGATTTCGTCATCGATTTCTGCGAGACGCGGCGCGGCGAGGTGATCCGCTACGTGCAGGAACGCTGGGGCGCCGACCGCGTCGCCCAGATCATCACCTTCGGGAAGTTGAAGGCCCGCGCCGTCCTCAAGGACACCGGCCGCGTCCTGCAAATGCCCTACGGCCAGGTCGACAGGCTCGCGAAATTGATCCCCAACCACCCGACCGATCCCTGGACGCTGGAGCGGGCGCTGAACGGCGTCTCCGAGCTGGCCGCCGACTATAAGGACGATCGCGACGTCCGCCGCCTGTTCGATCTGGCGATGAAGCTCGAAGGCTTTCCGCGCCATGCCTCGACCCATGCCGCCGGCGTGGTGATCGGCGATCGGCCGCTCGACCAGCTCGTCCCGCTCTACCGCGATCCGCGCTCGGACATGCCCGTCACCCAGTTCGACATGAAATATGTCGAGGCGGCGGGGCTGGTGAAGTTCGACTTCCTCGGCCTGAAGACGCTCTCGGTGCTGCGCAAGGCGGTGGAGATGCTCGCCGCGCGCGGCATCCACGTCGATCTCGACCGCATCCCCTGGGACGATCCGCAGGTCTACGCTTTCCTCCAGCGCGGCGAGACGGTCGGCGTGTTCCAGTTGGAGTCGGAGGGGATGCGGCGCACGCTGGCGGCGGTGAAGCCCGATAATTTCGGCGACATCGTCGCGCTCGTTTCGCTCTACCGGCCGGGACCGATGGACAATATCCCGATGTTCGGCGCCCGCAAGAACGGCCGCGAGCCGATCGAATATCCCCATCCCCTGCTCGAGGGGGTGCTGAAGGAAACCTACGGCATCTTCGTCTATCAGGAGCAGGTGATGGAGGCGGCCAAGGTGCTCGCCGGCTTCAGCCTGGGCGAGGCCGATCTGCTCCGCCGCGCGATGGGCAAGAAGATCAAGTCCGAGATGGACGCCCAGCGCGCCGGCTTCGTCGAGGGCTGCCAGCGGGTCAATGCCATCGCGCCCGCCAAGGCCAACGAGCTGTTCGATTTGATCGACAAGTTCGCCGGCTACGGCTTCAACAAGAGCCATGCCGCCGGCTATGCCTTGATCGCCTATCAGACCGCCTGGCTGAAGGCCCACCATCCGGTCGAATTCTACGCGGCCTCGATGTGCTTCGACATGGCCCAGACCGACAAGCTCGCCATCTTCGCCGACGACATGCGGCGCATCGGCGTCTTGTGCCTGCCGCCCGCGATCAACGCCAGCGAGGCGGAATTCTCGGTCGAGGCGCAGGGCGAGGGCTTCGCGGTCCGCTACGCGCTTGGCGCGCTGAAGGGCGTCGGCGAGAAGGCGATGGAGCAATTGGTCGATGAGCGCCGTGCGGGCGGCCCCTTCGCCAGCCTCGACGATTTCGCCGCGCGCATCGATCCGCGCCTGCTCAACCGCCGCCAGATCGAGAGCCTCGCGGGCGGCGGTGCCTTCGACGGCCTCGTCGAGCGCTGGCAGGCGAGCCAGGCGGCCGAGACCATCCTCGCCGCCGCCGCCAGCGCCGCCGATGCGCGCACGAGCGGGCAGGGCGGCCTGTTCGGCGAGGGGCCGGCCAATGTCGTCCCGATCCGCATGCCGACCGGCGAGAGCTGGACGCTGGCCCAGCGCATGGCCGCGGAGAAGGAAAGCTTCGGCTTCTATTTCTCCGCCCATCCCGTCGACAATTACCGGCATTTGGCCGAGGCCCACGGCGCGAAGAGCTTCGCCGCATTGGGCGCCGTGCCGGCTTCCTCCGAGGGCGGCCGCGCCCCCGCCACCATGGCCGGCCTGGTCGAGGACACGCGCTGGCGCACCTCGGCGCGGGGCCGCCGCTACATGATGGCGACGCTGTCCGATTCGTCCGGCCAGTTCGAGGCGACCGTGTTCGACGACCAGGTCGCCGAGCAGGTGGCGGGCGCGGCCAAGGCGGGAGGGTGTGCGCTCCTTTGCGTCGAGCTCGACCGCCGCCCGGGCGAGGAGACGCCGCGCGTTACCATCCGCTCGCTGCAGCCGTTCGAAAGCCTGGCCAAGAGGAGCCGCCTCCAGATCGCGGTCGAGGTCGAGGACGAGGCGGCGGTGCGCCGGCTCGCCGCCGAAGTGGCGGGCGAGCATGGCGGCACCGGCGTGCTCCGGCTCAACGCGCCATGGGCCAAGGGAGCCGCGGACCTCGTCCTGGGGCGCGATTTCCTGCTCGACGCCGAGCTTGCCGAGCGCTTGCGGCGGCTCGACGGAGTGACCTCGGCGACGCTGAGCGTGATTCCGCTCGAAGAGCTGAGATTGGCCCAGGCTTCCTAAACCCTCTTGCGTCATTCCCGCGAAAGCGGGAATCCAGTGCAGTGGAAAAAGCTGGGACGACGAGGGGAGAGTCGATGCTGGGCGGGATGCAAGATTTTGAACTGCGCGTGCCGCGGCTGATCGACCATGCCGAGCGCGAGCATGGCCGGCGCGAGATCGTCACCCAATGGGCCGACGGCAGCCAGACGCGGACCAACTGGGCCGGAATCGCGCGCGATGCGAGGAAGCTCGCACAAGCCTTTGAAGCCATGGGCCTGAAGCGCGGCGATCGCGTCGCCACTTTGGCCATGAATCATCACCGCCATCTGGTCGCCTGGTACGGCGCGATCGGCATGGGCGGGGTGATCCATACGCTCAACCCGCGGCTGTTCGACGAGCAGCTCGTCTATATCGCCAACCATGCCGAGGACAGGGTCCTGCTCTACGACAAGGCCTTCCAGCCGATCGTCGACCGTCTCAAGCCGCAATGGACGACGATCGACCATTATATCTGCTTCGACAATGACGAGTTCGAAGCGCTGATCGCGGGGTTTGACGGCGACTATCAATGGGTCGAGGGCTCCGAGCGCGAGCCCTGCATGCTCTGCTACACCTCGGGGACGACCGGCAATCCGAAGGGCGTGCTCTACGAGCATCGCTCCTCGGTGATCCACGCCATGACCGTGATCGCGCCCTCCTGCTTCGACATGGGCCCGCAGGCCGTGGCGCTGCCGATCGTGCCGATGTTCCACGCCGCCGCCTGGGGGCTTCCGTTCGCCGGGGCCAGCGCGGGGATCAAGTTCGTCTACGCCCAGGTCAACGATCCAATCGTCCTGTGCCGGCTGATGAACGAGGAGAAGGTCACCCATTCGGCGGGCGTGCCGACGGTCTGGCTCGGCATGTTCCAGCATATGGACGAGACCGGGGCCACGCCCGAGCATCTCGAGATCGTGACCATCGGCGGCTCGGCGGCGCCGCGCGCGATGATCGAGCGGCTGATGAAGATGGGGATTCGAGTCGGTCACGCCTGGGGGATGACCGAGACCTCGCCGATCGGCACGATCGGCGCGCCGCCGGCCGATTGGGACGAGATGAGCTTCGAAGAACAGGTCGATCTCGTCGCCAAGCAGGGCCGGGTGCCGTTCGGGGTCGAATTGCGCGTGGTCGACGACGAGGACCGGGTCCAGCCCCGCGACGGCAAGAGCTCCGGCCGGCTCCAGATCCGCGGCCCCTGGGTGATCAAGCGCTATTTCCAGGACGAGCAGGGGGATTGCGTCGGCGCCGACAATTGGTTCGACACCGGCGACGTCGCGGTCATGCACCCCTGCGGCACGATGCAGATCACCGACCGCTCCAAGGACGTGATCAAGTCGGGCGGCGAATGGATCAGCTCGGTCGAGCTCGAAAATGCGGCGGTCGGCTGCGCGGGCGTCGCCGAGGCGGCGGCGATCGGCATCAAGCACCCAAAATGGGACGAGCGGCCCCTGCTCCTCGTCGTCCGCAAGCCGAACGCGGAGGTGAGCGAAGCCGACATCCGCGCCCACCTGGCGAAGCACGTCGCCAAATGGTGGCTCCCTGACGACATCCTGTTCGTCGATAGCCTGCCGCACACCGCCACCGGCAAATTGCTCAAGACCGCTTTGCGCGACCAATATCGGGACTATCAGCTGCAAAGCGCCTGACGATATATTTACCTCCGTGCGCTATCGCGCGCCGATGAGTTCGATGGGGCTGATCGCGGCGCGGGCCGATCGGCGGGGCGCTGCGCGCGTCCCGCTCGGGGCCGTGCCGGCCACGGACGAAATTGGCGTCCTCGTCCGCCCGCTTGGCGCGGCGATCGAGGGGCTGGCGCGCGAATGGAGCGCGCTCGCCGCGATCGCCTCCGAGCCCAATGCCTTCGCCGAACATTGGTTCGTCGCCGCCTCGCTGCCGGATATGGCCGCCGGCCGAGACATCCGCCTGCTTGAGGTTCGCAGCGGCTCCCGGCTGATCGGCCTGCTGCCGGTCGAGGCCTATCGGGGCTATGCGCGGCTTCCGGTCGGAATCGTCCGCAATTGGGCGCACGACCAGATGTTCCTGATGACCCCGCTCGTCGCCGCGGGCGAGGAAAAGGCGTTCTGGGCGGCGATCCTGGCGACGCTCGACGAGGCCGATTGGGCCGACGGCCTGCTCCACCTGCGCGGCCTCAATGAGCACGGCCCGGTCCTGCGCGGCCTGAACGCGGCGCGTGCCTCGGCAATCGTGCACCGCGAGATTCGCGCCATGCTGGAGAGCGATCTCGACCCCGAGGCCTATTACGAGCGCGCGGTCCGCCAGAAGAAGCGCAAGGAAATAAAACGCCTTCGCAACCGCCTCGCCGAGCAGGGCCCCGTCACCACGCGGCGCCTCGACGATTCCGCCCAGCTCGACTCCTGGTGCGATTCCTATCTCGCCATGGAGAAAGCGGGCTGGAAAGGCGGGGCGGGGAGCGCGCTCGCCTGCCGGCCCGAAACGGACGCCTTCTTCCGCGCCGCGATCCGCGCTGCCTTTGAGGCCGGGCGCCTGCAATTCCTGCGCCTCGAGGTCGGCGACAGGACGATCGCGATGCTGGCCAACTTCCTCAGCCCGCCCGGCAGCTTTTCGTTCAAGACCGTGTTCGACGAGGCTTATGCGCGCTTCTCGCCGGGCGTGCTTATCCAGCTCGAGAATCTCGGCATATTGAACGATCCCGCGATCGACTGGATGGACAGCTGCGCCGCCGCCGACCACCCGATGATCGACAGCCTGTGGACCGAACGGCGAAGCATCGTGCGGGTCTCGGTGCCGCTCAAGGGCGCCCGCCGCGCCGCCACCTTCGCCTTCTGCCGCGCCCTCGAACGGGGATCGGCGTTGTTCAGGACGCTTGCCAGATGACCCATTTCGACGATTCATTGAAGATCTTCGGCGCCGCTTATCCGGAGCAGCCGGCGTTGCTGACCCACGCGCTTGCCGATCATCCGCTGCTGCAGCTCGACGCGCTCGCCGCTTTGGCCGGGCGGATCCGGCCGATCGACGTCGAATATTATCCGGGCGACACGCCGTTCGGCATCGATCCGCTGACCGCGCCCGGCAACGGCCTCGGCGTGCAGGAGACGATCCGGCGGATCGAGGAGTGCGGCTCCTGGATGGTGCTGAAGTTCGTCGAGCAGGACGAGATCTTCCGCAACTTCCTCTTGGAAGCGCTGGCGCCGCTCGAGGAGGCGGTCGGCGCCAAGACCGGCGCCATGCTCAAGCATCGCGGCTTCGTCTTCATCAGCTCGCCCGGCTCGGTGACGCCGCTCCATTTCGATCCGGAGCACAATATCCTGCTCCAGGTCCGCGGCACCAAGACGATGACCATCTTCCCGCCCGACGACGAGCAGGTCGTGCCTCCGCAAGAGCATGAGCGCTTCCACAGCGGCGGCCACCGCAACCTGCCCTGGCGCGACGAATTCGCCGCGCGCGGTCGCGCCTTCGATCTCGCGCCCGGCCAGGCGGTGCACGTCCCCTTCATGGCGCCGCACCTGGTCCGCAACGGCCCCGGCGTCTCGGTCTCCTTCTCGATCACCTGGCGTTCGGAATGGAGCTATAGGGAGGAATATGCGCACCGCATGAACGCGATGCTGCGCAAGGCCGGCCTCAGCCCCGCCCGTCCGAAGCGCTACCCGCACCAGAACCACCTGAAGTCGCTCGGCTACCGAGTCATCGACAAGGCGCGCCGGATTCGGGGGCGGCGGGCGGAGCAGTAGCTAGGGCGCCGGCCGCGCTGCCCTGGGCCGCGTCCCGCCGAACAGATCGCCGAAGAAGCTTCCGCGATACCATCGCGGCGCCTCCGCCCCGTCGGCGATCTCGCGCGCGATCAGATAGTTCAATTGCGCGAACTTCGCCCCGGCCTGCCAGTTGATGTTCTGGCTGAGGTCGTCGCCGACATTGTGATAGCGCGTCGACAGGAAGCGGCGGAACTCGCGCTCGCCCTCGCCCGCGAAGCCGGTCATCAGGAACACCGCCGGCACGCCCACGCGAACGAACTCATAATGGTCGGAGCGGGTGAACAGCCCCTCCTCGGGCAGGGGGTCGGGCGAAAGGCGCACGCCCATCCGTCCCGCCGCCCGCGCGACGATCGGCCCCATGGTCGAATGCTCGGCGCCGAAGGCGGTGACGTCCTGGAAGTCGTAGGTCAGGATCGGCATGTCGAGATTGACCACGGAGACGATCCGGCCGTTTGCGACCACCGGATGGCGGGCGAGATATTCGGCGCCGAGCAGGCCCTTCTCCTCCGCGGTCACCGCCGCGAACAGGATCGGACGGCGCGGCCGGTTGCCCGGCCGGCTCATCGCCCTCGCGGCCTCGATCAGGGTGGCGATGCCGGCGGCATTGTCCATCGCGCCATTGTTGATCCGGTCGGCGCCGGCGGCGTCGCCGGGCCTGGGATCGCGCACCCCGATATGGTCGAGATGCGCCATCAGCAGCACATATTCTTGCGCCACGCTCGGATCGGTGCCGGGCAGGATTGCGAGCACGTTCGGGCTCGAAAAGCGCGTCGTCGCGGGCGGCTGGCGCACGACCCGCGCCTCGATCCGCATCGCGAAGCCGCGGGGGCGCGAGCGGGGGAGGGCGGCTTCATCGAGAATGGGACCCAATTGGCGCCCGGCCGCGCGGAACAGCAGCTCGGCGCTGGCATCGTCGAGCGTCGCGCTGAAGCGCAAGGCGCCGGCGTCGGAAAAGGGCGTGCCGCCCGGCTCCAGCCAAATCGTGCCCGGGCGATTGGCGAAGCGCACCATGCGGGCCCAGGGCGCCGCCGCCGCCTCGCCGCGCGGACGGATGTTGATCATGCCGAGCGCGCCGCGCGCGCCCGCCATCCGCCGCTTGTCGCCATTGAGGTGGGCGGCGATGTCGCTCGGCGTGCCTTCGGGAACGCCGTTCAGCGCGACCACGATCTTGCCGCGCACGTCGAGCCCCCGATAATCGTCGAAGCCGTGGCTCCGCATGTCGAGCCCGTAGCCGACGAAGACGAGCGGGGCGGTGAGCGCGAGCGGCGCCGGATCGGGGCTCGCCCGCATCATCATCTCGCGGCCCTGGGTGAAGACTTGGCCGCCGACCCGGAGCGTCGCCTCCCCTTGCGGCACGAAGCGGACGAATTCGATCGGCTGGTACCAATTGCCCCCGCCGGCGCCCGGCTGCAGGCCGAGCGCCGCGAATTGGGTGGCGACGTAGCGCGCGGCGATTTCGTGGCCCCGCGATCCCGCCTCGCGGCCTTCGAGCAAATCGTCGGCGAGGAAGGCGACATGGGCGCGGAAGGCGTCCGCGCTGAAATCGGGCGCGGGCGCGGCCGGCTGGGCGAGCGACGAGGCGGCAAGGGAGAAAGCGGCCAGGCCGGCCAGCAAGGGTCTGACGATCATCGGAAGAAGGGCCCTCGAAACGGTGTGCCGCCCGACTAAAGCACTTGCCCGCCTCTTTCAATCCCGCCGCGAAGCTGAACATCGGTGAACGGTTTCAGTCAGCCCCCGTTCAACTCATCCATGAAATAGAACGGTTCGTCGCTGCCAAGTAACGGCAGGGCGCAGGGAGTAAGATCAATGCGTGTTTCGATTTTCGGCAAGGCGGGCAGGGACCATGCGCACGATCCGGCGCGGCGCGGCTACCATATCGCCTATCGCGACAACGAAGTGAATCGTTGCCCAGGCTGCGGCCGCTCGCACTGGTATGTCGGCCGACTCTCGGCGGAATGCTGCTTCTGCGGGACCGCGCTGCCGCTGACCGAAAGCCTGAGCTCCGGCGCCGGCCTGTTCCGCAGCCGCGGGGGCGGTCTCGGCGATTTCGCCAAGGCCGCCTGACGCTTGCCCTTAGTGCCAGCATCGTTATAGACGCCGCCTGCCGGCCTCAGCGGGCGTGGCGGAACTGGTAGACGCGCCAGGTTTAGGTCCTGGTATCGAAAGATGTGGGGGTTCGAGTCCCTTCGCCCGCACCAGTTCGCCGACACGCCCCAGCCAAGGCGCCGCTAAGCTGACATGAAGGTTTGAATTCGAGATGCAGACTGTCGAGACGTTGAACCAGGGCCTCAAGCGCGCCTACCGGATCACCATCCCCGCCAAGGACATCGACGCGCTCGTCGACAAGGAATTGAAGTCGATCGCGCCGCAGGTGCGCATGCCCGGCTTCCGCCCCGGCAAGGTCCCCGCCAATCTCGTGCGCCGGATGCACGGGCCGCAGCTCGAGCAGCAGGCGCTGCAGAACGCGGTCCAGGACGGCGTCCAGCAGCTGATGACCGAGCAGAAGATCCGCCCGGCGATGCAGCCGACGGTCGCGCTCGAGGAAGGCGGCGAGGGCAAGGACGCAGTGGTCACCGTCGAGGTCGAGACCCTGCCCGACGTTCCCGAGGCGAACCTCGCCGGCCTCAAGATCGAGCGCCTGCGGGTCGAGCCCACCGCCGACGCCATCGACGCGGCCGTCGCCCGCCTCGCCGACGGCCAGAAGAGCTTCGATCCGGCGCCCGCCAAGCATGCGGCGCGGACCGGCGATCTCGTCATCATGGATTTCGAGGGCAAGGTCGACGGCGAGCCGTTCGAGGGCGGCAAGGGCGAGGGCATGTCGGTGGAACTCGGCTCGGGGCGCCTCATCCCCGGGTTCGAGGACCAGCTGGTCGGCGTCAAGGCGAACGAGGAGCGCGTGATCGGCGTCACCTTCCCGGCCGACTACAACGTCGACTATCTCAAGGGCCGCGCCGCCACCTTCGACGTGCTCGTCAACGAGGTGCAGGTGCCCAAGGCGATGAAGCCCGACGACGATTTCGCCAAGGCGATGGGGCTCGAGGGCATCGGCCAGCTGCGCGACCTCCTGAAGGGCCAGATCGAGCAGGAGCTGAACGGCCTCACCCGCACCCATATGAAGCGGCAATTGCTCGACCAGCTCGCCGCCGCCCACGATTTCCCGGTTCCCGAATCGATGGTCGAGGCCGAGTTCGACCAGATCTGGCAGCAGCTCGAGCATGAAGCGACGCACGAGGCGGATCCCGAGGCCGCCCGCAAGGAGATGGAAAAGGAGCGCGGCGATTACCGCACCATCGCCGAGCGCCGCGTCCGCCTCGGCCTGCTCCTGTCGGAGATCGGCCAGAAGAACGACATCCAGATCTCGAGCCAGGAGATGAACCAGCTGATCATGCAGGCCGCCCAGCAGTACAAGCCCGAGGACCGGCAGAAGTTCGCCGAATATGTCCGCGCCGACCCAATGGCCGCCGCCCAGCTGCGCGCGCCCCTGTTCGAGGACAAAGTGGTCGATTTCCTGTTCGCCGGCGCCGAGATCGCCGAGCGCGCGGTGACCCGCGAGGCGCTCGAAGCCGCGATCGAGTCCGAGGACACCCATGTCCACGGCCCCGGCTGCGGCCACGATCATGGTGAAGCGAAGCCGAAGAAGGGCGCGGCGAAGAAAGCGGCGCCTCCCAAGGCAGAGGCTGAGAAAGCCGCTTCCCCCGCCAAGAAGCCTGCGGCAAAGAAGACCAAGGCCAAGGGCTAGGGCTAGGGCTAGGGC
>JBKJZJ010000048.1:0-9148 GCA_046715355.1 Allosphingosinicella sp.
GATCAGCGCGGGCCAGCCGCTCAGCGACGGCGCGATCGTCCGTCACGGCGAGCGCGGCTTCCTCGCCGCCGCGCTCGGCCCCGGCATGCGCGCCGTCACCGTTCCCGTTTCCGCCACGTCGGGCGTCGCCGGCTTTGTCTTCCCGGGCGACCGGGTCGATCTGGTCCTGACCCAGGAAGTGGCCGGCGGCGGCGACGGGCCGCCCTTGCGCGTCTCGGAGACGATCATCCGCAACATCCGCGTGCTCGCGGTCGACCAGCGCCTCAACGCCCGCGACGAAGCGGGCAACCAGGTCGCAATGCCCTCCGCCACGGTGACCTTCGAGGCAACGCCCACGATCGCCGAGAAGATCGCGGTCGCGCAGGACATCGGCAACCTCTCGCTGTCGCTCAGGTCGCTCGCCGACAACAATGCCGAGCTCGAGCGCGCAATCGCCTCGGGCGAGGTGCGGGTGCCGGCCAATGCCGACCCGCGCGCCGAGCGGCAGTTCCTGCTGCAGGTCGCCAGCCGGCCGATCGACAGCAATCCGACCTACACGGTCGGAGCCGACGTATCCCGCTTCCAGCGCCGCAGCGTGCCCGGAAGGGCGGGCGGTCAGGGCAATAATGCCTCGCCGTCCGGAAGCCCCGCGCCTGCCGCGAACAGCGCCCCGTCGGGCCAGCCCGTTGGGCCGGTCGTCCGGATCGCCCGCGGTAACAATGTCACTGTCGTTCCGGTGGGAGCACGTTGAGATGACCAAAGTGAGCAAGATCAGGCGGGCCGGTATCGGCACTGCCCTCGCGGCTGCCCTGGCGATCGGCCTGGCGGCGGCCGCGCCGGCCCCCGCTCTGGCGCAGCAAGTGGCCGCGCTGGCGCCGACCAACGACGTCACGCTCTCGGTCGGCACCGGCCGCATGGTCCGGCCCAACGGCTCGGTCTTCGAAGTGTTCGTCGCCGACGAGAGCGTCGCCGACGTCCATGCCAGCTCGCCCAGCCAGATCTACATCTTCGGCAAGGCGGCGGGCAACACCACGGTCTATGCGACCGACCAATCCGGCCGGGTGGTCTATTCGGCCAATGTCCGCGTCGGCCAGAATCTCGGCTCGGTCTCGCAGATGCTCGATCTCGCCATGCCCGAAGCCGACATCACCGCGACGCCGATGAACGGCATGGTCCTCCTGACCGGCACGGTCGCGCAACCGACCGACGCGGCCGAGGCCGAGCGCCTCGTCCAGGCTTTCGTCGGCGCCAACGTCCAGGTGGTCAGCCGCCTGCGCACGGCGACGCCGCAGCAGGTCTACCTGCAGGTCCGGATCGCCGAGGTCAGCCGCTCGCTGGCCCGCGACATCGGCACCAATCTCTTGAGCCGCGACAACAGCGGCGGCTTCCTGTTCGGCATCGGCCGGGGCAATCCCGGCACGATCACGGACCGCACGATCGGGACCATCGATCCGGCGACCGGGCTGCCGACCGTCGTCGGCACCCAATTCGCCTTCAACAATCCGTCGGGTACGACGACGCTGGGCGCCGCCGGCCGCCTGCTCGGCATGGACATCCTCTCGACGCTGAACCTCGGCGAGACCACCGGCCAGGTCACGACGCTGGCGGAGCCGACCCTGGTCGCATTGTCGGGCGAGACCGCCACCTTCCTCGCCGGCGGCGAGTTCCCGGTACCGATCCCGCAGTCGCTGGGCACGGTAACGATCGAATATAAGCAATTTGGCGTCGGCCTGGCGTTCTCACCGACCGTGCTTGAGGACGGCCGGATCTCGATCCGCGTCCGGCCCGAGGTTTCGGAGCTGTCCGCCTCGGGCAGCGTCCGCTTCAACGGCTTCGAGATTCCGGCGCTGACCACGCGCCGGGTCGAGACGACGGTGGAGCTGGGCTCGGGCCAGAGCTTCATGATCGGCGGCCTGCTCAGGAACCACAACAACAACTCGATCGATCGGGCGCCCTTCCTCGGCAACATCCCGATCATCGGCGCCCTGTTTCGCTCGACGCGCTATCGGCGCGAGGAGACCGAGCTGGTGATCGTGATCACGCCCTATCTGGTCCGCCCGGTCTCGGCCAACCAGATCGCGCTGCCGACCGACGGCCATCGCAACCCCGACGAGGCGCAGCGCCTGCTGATCGGCCAGATGAATGACAGCCGCAGCGGCGAGCAACGCCCCGGCCCGACCGCCGCCGAGCCGCGCACCGTCGCGCCGGGGGTCGGCACGGTCGGCGCCGTCACCGCGCCGGCGCCGAACGGCCCGGCTCGGGCCAATGCCGCCCCGGCCCGGCCGTCGAGCAGTGCTTCGGCCCAGCCCGGCTTTGACCTCAGATGACCGCCCGAGATCGAAAGGACACCAAGACCATGTCTCGTTTCATCAAGCTCGCCGCGGTCAGCGCTCTCGGCCTCGCCGTCTGCGGCTGCGCGGCGCAGCCGCGCCAGCTGACGCCGGCCAACAATACCAGCGTCTATTCGCTCCACCAGCCGGTGGTCGAGCACACCAATTTCGTCTTCGACCTGCGCGTCGAGGGTGACCGCGTGCCCGAAGCGGAGCTGGAGCGGCTCGCCGCCTGGTTCCGCTCGATCGGGGTCCGCTATGGCGACCGCGTCACCGTCGACGAGCCGCGCGGCTCTGAATCGGCGAGCGTGCGCGGCGATCTCGCCCGCGTCGCGTCCGATTTCGGCCTGCTGCTCAGCGACGGCGCGCCGGTCACCGAGGGCGCCGTCGAGGCGGGCACCGTCCGCGTCGTCGCCAGCCGCTCGAGCGCCCGTGTCGAGGGCTGCCCGTCGTGGACGGATCCCGGCATCGAATCGCCGGTCCGCAACAGCACCAATTATGGCTGCGCGATCAACAGCAATCTCGCGGCGATGATCGCCAATCCGGACGATCTGGTGCGCGGCCAGGATGCCTCCGGCCGCGACACGTCCGTGACCGCCGGCCGGGCGATCCGGACCTACCGCGAACGTACGCCGACCGGCAGCCAGGCGCTGCCGTCCGTTACCACGAGAGGTGGACAATAATGAACGCGCCCTTTCACCGCGGCAGCGGTCTTCGCGATCCCTTCACCGCCTTCGTCGCCGACGAGGCCACGGCCGAGCTCATCCGCCCGATCGCGGTCGAGCATGGCTGGTCGCCGGAAAAGGTCAACAAAGGCGGGCTCCGGAACGCGGTCCAGTCGCTTTCGGTCGGCTCGAGCCCGAGCATCCTGTTCGTCGATCTCTCCGAGAGCGGCGACCCGTTGAACGACATCAACGCGCTCGCCGAGGTCTGCGAGCCGGGCACGGTGGTGATCGCCGCCGGCCAGGTCAACGACGTCCGCCTCTATCGCGACCTCGTCGCCAGCGGCATCCAGGATTATCTGCTCAAGCCCTTCTCGGCCGACCAGCTGCGCGACGCCTTCGCCAATGCGCAGATGACCATTTCCGGCCCGCGCCTGCTCGAGACAGCGAGCGAGAAGCCCAACGTCATGGCCGCCGTGATCGGCGTCCGCGGCGGCGTCGGCGCCTCGACCGTCGCCACTTCGCTGGCCTGGCTGATGGGCGACAAGGGCGGCCGTTCGACCGCCTTGCTCGACCTAGACGTCCATTTCGGCACCGGCGCGCTCGCGCTCGACCTCGAGCCCGGCCGCGGCCTCACCGACGCGATCGAGAATCCGAGCCGCATCGACGGCCTGTTCATCGAGCGCGCCATGGTCCGCGCCAACGACAAGCTTTGCGTCCTCTCCGCCGAGGCGCCGATCAACCAGTCGATGCTGACCGACGGCTCGGCCTTCTACCAGCTGCAGGAAGAGATCCGCCACGCCTTCGAAGGCATGGTGATCGATCTGCCACGCAACATGATGGTGCAGTTCCCGCACCTCCTGAACGACGTCCACGTCGTCGTGGTGGTGGTCGAGTTCACCCTCGCCGGCACCCGCGACGCGATCCGCATCCTCTCCTGGCTCAAGGCCAATGCGCCGCAGGCCCGGGTGGTCGTGGTCGCCAACCGCGTGCAGTCCGCCGTTCAGGAGGTCAGCCGCAAGGATTTCGAGCATTCGATCGAGCGCAAGGTCGATATCGCGCTGCCGTTCGACGCCAAGGCCGCCTCGCAGGCGGCCAAGCTCGGTCAGCCCCTCGCCAAGGTCACCAAGTCGACCAAGCTGACCCAGCCGCTCGCCCAGCTGCTGAGCCTGACCGTCGAGCAGAATACCGCCGAGCCTGCGACCGAGAAGCCGGCGCGCGGCGGCGGCTCGCTGCTCGGCAAGCTCGGCAATTTCAAGGTCTCGTTCGCGAAGAAGCCGAAGGAGGCGTCCTCGCAGGCGGCCTGACGGCCGGCCCGCGTATCGCGACGAGACGAGGGAGGCGAAATGCCGTCTGTGAGTTTGATCCTTCTGGTGGCCGGCGCAGCCGGCACGCTGCTGCTGCTCTTCGCCGCCCTTTCCGGGCCGGCGACGGGCAAGCTGGTGACGCGCCGGCTCGAAGTGCTGCGCGAGCGCCACAGCCGCTCGTCGGAGGCGGTCGCCCAGGCGCAGCTCAGGAAGATCTTCGCGCAGCGCCAGACCAAGAGCGAAGGCTTCGCCAAACGCTTCATCCCCAAGCCGGCCTTGCTCCAGCTCCGGCTGAGCCAGACCGGCAAGAACTGGACGCTGGCCCAATATGCGATGGCCTCGATCGGCCTCGCCGCCCTGATGATCGTGCTGCTCCTGTTCCAGGGGCTGCCGATCCTGCTGGCGATCACGGTCGGCCTTTTGGTCGGCGTCGCGCTGCCGCACATGGTGATCAGCCATCTGATCAAGCGCCGGGTCAAGCAGTTCACCGCCAAATTCCCCGACGCGATCGAACTGATCGTGCGCGGCCTGCGCTCGGGCCTGCCGATCTCCGAGACGATCGGCATCGTCGCCGACGAGCTGCCCGAGCCGGTCAGCACCGAGTTCCGCTCGGTCTCCGACAAGATGAAGATCGGCCGCACGCTCGACGCGGCGCTGCAGGACACGGCGGCGCGCCTCGGCACGCCCGAATTCCAGTTCTTCGTGATCAGCCTCGCCATCCAGCGCGAGACCGGCGGCAACCTCGCCGAGACCCTGTCTAACCTCGCCGAGGTGCTCAGGAAGCGCTCGCAGATGAAGCTCAAGATCCGCGCCATGTCGTCCGAATCCAAGGCCTCGGCCTATATCATCGGCGCGCTGCCCTTCATCGTCTTCGGGCTGATCTGGTTCATCAACGGCACCTACATGCAGACCTTTTTCACCGACCAGCGGCTGATGATCGCCGGCGGCGTCGGCCTGGTATGGATGGCGATCGGCGCGTTCATCATGGCCAAGATGATCAATTTCGAGATTTGAGCGAGAGGAACTGAATCAAGATGGAGACCCCGCAGGGCCCGACGATCATGGGGATCGACGTCGTGATGGTGGCGAGCATTCTCGCCGCCGTGGCGACGCTCGCCGTGCTGGTCGCCATCTACGCCGCCACCACCGTCCGCGACCCGATGGGCAAGAGGGTGAAGGCGCTCAACGAGCGGCGCGAGCAGTTGAAGGCCGGCATCGTCGCCTCGACCAGCAAGCGCCGCAAGGCGATCACCAACAAGAACGAGATGGCGGACAAGGTCCGCGGCCTGCTGTCGTCGTTGAAGATGCTGCAGGAAGAGCAGGTGGTGAAGGCGCAGGCGCGGCTGATGCAGGCCGGCGTCCGCTCCAAGGACCTCGCCTTCGTCGTCATCTTCGCGCGTTTCCTGATGCCGCTCGTGTTCGGCATAGGCATCCTCGTTTTGGTCTATTATGTCGATTATTTCCCCGACTGGGGCTCGTTCAAGAAATATGCCCTCGTCGCCGGCACCTTCATCCTCGCCTACAAGGCGCCCGATCTGTGGCTGAAGAACAAGGTGCAGAAGCGCACCTCCGCGATCCGCAAGGGCCTGCCCGACGCGCTCGACCTGCTCGTCATCTGCGCCGAGGCCGGCCTCACCGTCGACGCCGCCTTCGCCCGCGTCTCGCGCGAGCTCGGCCGCGCCTATCCCGAGCTCGGCGACGAATTCGCCTTGACCTCGATCGAACTGGGCTTCCTCACCGACCGCCGGCTCGCCTTCGAAAATCTCGCCAAGCGGATCGACCTCGATTCGGTCCGCGGCGTGGTCACCACCATGATCCAGACCGAGAAATACGGCACGCCGCTGGCCAGCGCGCTGCGCGTCCTTTCGGCCGAGTTCCGCAACGAGCGGATGATGCGCGCCGAGGAAAAAGCGGCGCGGCTGCCGGCGATCATGACAGTGCCGCTGATCCTGTTCATCCTGCCGGTGCTGTTCATCGTCATCCTGGGCCCCGCCGCCTGCTCGATCAACGACTCGCTGATCGGCGGCAACTAGGGGACCCGAGGCGGAACCATCGCGCGCCGTGCACGGTTGAGCCCTGCGACGATCACGCAGGGAGCGCCGCATGACCATTTTCACGCTGGACCAGTGGGCGATTCTGACGCTCGTCTTTCTGCTCGGCCTGGTGCTCGGCATGGCGCTGCTCGCCAGCCCCAAGTGGAAGCAACGCTACCGCGAGGAGGTCGCGCGGCGCGAGGCGGTCGAAGCGGAGAATGAGCGGCTGCGCCGCGACGGCGCCGAGATGGATACGCTCCGCCAGGCCGCCGCCCGCGACGAAGCCCGCCGCCGCGACGGCTCCGAGGCGGATACGCTTCGCACCGCCGCGGCCCGCGACGAGGCCCGCCGCCGCGATGCGGACGAGGCGGATACGCTCCGCGCCGCCGCGGCCCGAGACGAGGCCCGCCGCCGCGATGCGGACGAGGCGGAAACGCCCCGCACCGCCGCAGCCCGCGACGCGGCCCGCCGCCGCGATCGGGACGAGCCGGGGCCGCTCTAAGCTGCGTTGCGAAGCGCCGCCTGCGCGGCCGCCAGCCGGGCGATCGGCACGCGATAGGGCGAGCAGCTGACGTAATCCAGGCCGGTCGCCTCGCAAAAGGCGATGCTGGCCGGGTCGCCGCCATGCTCGCCGCAAATGCCGAGCTTGAGCCCGGGCCTCGCCGCCCTCCCCCGCTCCGCCGCGATCGAGATCAGCTCGCCGACCCCCTCGACGTCGATGCTGACGAACGGATCGCGCGCGAAGATGCCTTTCTCGACATATAAAGTGAGGAAGCGCCCCGCATCGTCGCGGCTGACGCCCAGAGTGGTCTGGGTGAGGTCGTTGGTGCCGAAGCTGAAGAATTCGGCCTCTTCGGCGATCGCGCCCGCAGCCAGAGCGGCGCGCGGCAGCTCGATCATCGTCCCGACCTGATAGTCGACCCGGCCGCCCTTCTCCGCGAACACCGCCTCGGCGGTGCGCTCGATCAGCGCGCGAATGATGGCGAGCTCGGCCCTGGTGGCGACGAGCGGAACCATCACCTCGGGGATCGGCGCTTCTTCCACCTCCAGCGCCGCCTCGAAGATCGCGCGGGCCTGCATCTCGTAAATTTCGGGATAGGTGATGCCGAGCCGGCAGCCGCGATGGCCGAGCATCGGATTGAACTCGTGCAATTCGGCGATCCGGCGCCGGAGCGTGTCGACGGTGACGTCGGCTGCCGCGGCGACCTCGGCGACGTCGTGCTCGGCTTGCGGCAGGAATTCGTGCAGCGGCGGATCGAGCAGGCGGATGGTGACGGGGAGCCCCGCCATGATCCTGAAGATCTCGGCGAAATCGCCGCGCTGGGCGGGGAGCAGATCGGCAAGGGCGGCGCGGCGCCCGGCCTCGTCCTCGGCGACGATCATCCGCCGCACGTTCATGATCCGCTCGGAATCGAAGAACATATGCTCGGTGCGGCACAGCCCGATCCCTTCCGCGCCGAACTCGCGCGCCGTGCGGCAATCCAACGGCGTCTCGGCATTGGCGCGCACGCCCAGCCTGCGCCGGACGTCGGCCCAAGCCATGAGCGTGCCGAAATCGCCGACCAGTTCGGGCTGGACCGTGGCGACGGCGCCGAGCATGACTTCGCCCGAGGCGCCGTCGATGGTGATCACCTCGCCTTCCTCGATGACATGCCCGCCGACGCGCATGCGCTTGGCCTTATGGTCGATGGCGAGCATGCCGGCGCCCGAGACGCAGGGCCGGCCCATGCCGCGCGCGACCACGGCGGCGTGGCTGGTCATGCCGCCCCGCGCCGTGAGGATGCCCTGCGCGGCGTGCATGCCGTGAATGTCCTCAGGCGAGGTCTCGGTGCGGACGAGGATCACCTTTTCGCCGGCCGCGGCCCACTTCTCTGCGGTGTCGGCGTCGAACACCGCCTTGCCGCCGGCGGCGCCGGGCGAGGCGGGCAGGCCCTTGGCGATCACCTTGCGGTCGGCCTTTGGGTCGAGCGTCGGGTGAAGCAATTGGTCGAGCGCGGCGGGATCGATCCTCAGCACCGCCTCGTCCCGCGTGATCAGCCCCTCCTCGGCCATGTCGACGGCGATGCGCAGGGCAGCCTTGCCGGTGCGCTTGCCCGAGCGGGTCTGCAGCATCCACAAGCTGCCGCGCTCGACGGTGAACTCGATGTCCTGCATGTCGCGATAATGGCGCTCGAGCAGGTCGAAAACGCGGGCCAGCTCGGCGAACACCTCCGGCATCGTCTCTTCCATCGCCGGCGCCTTCGCCCCCGCTCGCTCGCGCGACGCCCGCGTCAGATATTGCGGGGTGCGGATGCCGGCGACGACGTCCTCGCCCTGGGCGTTGATCAGATATTCGCCGTAATGCGCGCGCTCCCCGGTCGATGGATCGCGCGTGAAGGCGACGCCGGTGGCGGAGGTGTCGCCCATATTGCCGAACACCATCGCCTGAACGTTGACCGCGGTGCCCCAGTCGCCGGGGATATGGTGGATGCGGCGGTAGGTCCGCGCCCGCTCCGACTGCCACGAGCCGAACACCGCGCCGATCGCGCCCCAGAGCTGGTCATGAACGTCCTGCGGGAAGGGCTTGTCCCACAGCTCCTCGACCAATTCGTGATAGCGCCCGGTCAGCCGCTCCCAATCCGCGGCCTCCAATTCGGTGTCGAGATGGACGCCCTTATCCTCCTTGGCGATCTCCAGCGCGTCCTCGAAGGCGCCGTGATCGAGGCCCAGGACGACATCGGCGTACATCTGGATGAAGCGGCGATAGCTGTCCCAGGCGAAGCGCGGATCGCCGCTGATCTCGGCGAGGCCCGCGACGGTGGCATCGTTGAGGCCGAGGTTGAGCACCGTATCCATCA
>JBKJZJ010000049.1:0-3434 GCA_046715355.1 Allosphingosinicella sp.
GGCGGTGCTCGCGCACTGGCTCCGGTCGTGGTCGTTCGCGCCGATGCCGGGGCGCGAGGTCCAACCCTCCGGCATGATCACCATGCGGCCGCGCGGCGGGCTGCCGCTGATTTTGACAAAGCGCCAGGCATAACCGTCATTCCCGCGAAAGCGGGAATCCAGTTCGGCGTCTCCGTTTCGAACAGAAAGCTGGATCCCCGCTTTCGCGGGGATGACGAGGGAGGGGTGTCTCGCTAGGGTCCGCCGCATGAGCGCCGACCCGACACCGCCCAGGATCGTCCCGGTCATCCTCTCCGGAGGCTCGGGCACCCGGCTCTGGCCGCTGTCGCGCCGCACCCGGCCCAAGCAGATGCTCGATCTCGCCGGCGGCGGCACCATGCTGGCGCTGACCGTCGCGCGCGTCGCCGAGCCCGCGCTGTTCGCGCCGCCCGTGCTGGTCGCCGGCACCGACCAGGCCGAGGCGGTCGCGCAGGCCTTGCCCAAATCGGGCACGCTCATCCTCGAGCCCGAGGCCAGGAACACCGCGCCGGCGATCGCGCTTGCGGCGCTCCATGCGGACCGCGACGACCTCCTCCTCGTCCTGCCGAGCGACCATTTGGTCGGCGATACGGCCGGCTTCCACGACGCGGTCCGCCGCGCGGCGCCGTTCGCCGAGGACGGCTGGATTGTCACCTTCGGAATGAGGGCCGAGCGCGGCGAGACCGGCTATGGCTATATCGAGCGCGGCCCCGCTTTGGGCGAGGGCGTGCACCAGGCGGTGCGCTTCGTCGAGAAGCCCGACGCCGCCACCGCCGGCCGCTACGCCGCGGGCGGCCGCCACGACTGGAACGGGGGCATCTTCCTCCTGAGCGCCGGCACCTGCCTCGACGCGCTGCAGAAGCACGCGCCGAAGATCGCCAGGGCCGCGAAAGCCGCGATGGCCGGCGCCGTGCGCAAGGGCCGCCGCATCCTGCCCGACGCCGCCGCCTTCGCCGCCTCGCCGTCGCTTTCGATCGACTATGCGGTGATGGAGAAGGCCGACAGGGTCGCGGTCGTGCCGGTGGCGATCGGCTGGTCCGACGTCGGCAGCTGGGACGCCTTGCTCGATCTGCTCGCGCGCGACGAGGCCGGCAACGCGCTGACCGGCGACGTGCTCGCCATCGACTCGAGGAACTGCCTGATCCGCTCCGAAGGGCCGCTCATCGCCGCCATCGGGGTCGAGGACCTGGTGGTGATCGCGACCGGGGACGCGGTCCTGATCGTGCCCCGCGCGCAGAGCCAGAAGGTCAAGGACGCGGTCGAAGCGCTGAAGGCGAAGGGAAGGGACGAATGGATGTGAGGCTCCTGGGCCGCAGCGGCCTCGCCACGCCGCGGCTGGTGCTCGGCGGCAACGTCTTCGGCTGGACGGTGGCAGGCGAGGAGGGCTTCGCCATCCTCGACCGCTTCGCCGAGGCGGGCGGCACGATGATCGACACCGCCGATGTCTATTCGGCCTGGGTGCCGGGGCACAAAGGCGGCGAATCGGAGACCTATATCGGCGAATGGCTGAAGCGCCGCGGCCGGCGCGACGACGTGCTGATCGCGACCAAGGTCGGCATGCTGACCGGCGAGGGCGGCGAGAAGCTCGAGCCGGCGCGGATCGCCGCCGCCGCCGACGCCTCGATCGGGCGGCTCGGCACCCATATCGACCTCTATTACGCCCATCAGGACGACGAGAAGACGCCGCTCGCCGATACGCTGGGAGCGTTCGATAAGCTGGTGAAGGCCGGCAAGGTGCGCGCGCTCGGCGCCTCCAATTACAGCGCCGCGCGGCTCGCCGAGGCGCTCGCCACCTCCGCGCGCGAGGGTCTGGCGCGCTACGAGGTGCTGCAGCCCGAATATAATCTGATGACGCGCGACACGTTCGAAGGGCCGCTACAGCAGCTCTGCATCGACGAGGAGATCGGCGTCCTTCCCTACTTCGGCCTCGCCTCGGGCTTCCTCACCGGCAAATACCGCTCGAAAGAGGATTTCGCCAAGAGCGTCCGCGGCGGGAGGATGGACGCTTATCTGAACGACAAGGGCCGCACGGTCCTCGCCGCGCTCGACGAGGCCGCCGCCGACGCCGGCGCCACGCCCGCCCAGGTCGCTCTCGCCTGGCTCGCCGCCCAGCCCGGAATCACCGCCCCCATCGCCAGCGCCACCGGCCGCGCCCAATTGGACGAATTGCTCGGCGTGCTGACGCTGGATCTGGGCGGCGAGCAGATCGATCGGCTGAGCGCCGCGAGCGCCTAGGACGTGGGCGCGGGCGCGGGCGCTGGATTGGGCGCGTCCGCGGGATAGGGAATGATGATCTGGAACATCGTGCCGCCCTGGGGCGGATGCCAGAAGCCGAGCAGGTGCGGCACGACGGCGCCGCACAGCGTCACCTCCCAGCGTTCGAAGCGGAGCCCCGGCCGCTCGCCACGATCCGCGCTATCGGCCGGCCGGTAATCCTCCGGGAGCATGCGCGCCTCGACCGCGCTCAGCTGATTGCATCCGCGCGCGGCCGCCACCGTCAGGATCTGCTGCAGCGTGTCGCGGATGACGACGGCGTCGACGCTGGTCACCCCGGTGAAGCGGACCTGGTCGGCGCGCGCCGGCATGGCCGCGCCGAGGGCGAGCAGCAAAGCGAGGAAGCGGAGGAGAAGCGGCATGGCGCCGATCCTCCTCCCGCCGCGCCGCAGGGTCAAGCGCGAGGATTAAGCGGCGCTTCAGCTTCGCGCCTGCTATAGGTCCGCGCATGCCCAGGAAATTCCTCCTCGCCGCCCTCCTGCTCGCCGCCTGCGGGCAAAGCAGCGCCGACAGCGCCGACGCGGCCCAGCGCCCCCGCCACCACGCCAACACCCAGACCGCTTTGTTCGCGGGCGGCTGCTTCTGGTCGGCGGAGCGGGACATCGAGGCGGTGCCCGGCGTGATCGCGGCGGTGTCGGGCTTCGCCGGCGGGCGCGTCGCCAATCCGGGCTACGCGCAGGTGGTGCGCGGCGGCACCGGCCATCTCGAGGCGGTGCAGGTGGTCTACGATCCGGCGCGGATCAGCTACCGCCAATTGGCTCGCCGCTTCCTGAGGACGATCGACCCGACCGATGGCGGCGGCCAATATTGCGACCGGGGCGAGCAATATCGCACCGCCATCTTCGCGCTCGACGCGGGCCAGCGGCGCGAGGCGCTGGCGGCGGTGGCGGAGGCGAACCGGATCCTGCGCGGCCGGGTGGTGACGCCGGTGCGCGGCGCCGCGACCTTCTACCGGGCCGAGGCCTATCACCAGGATTATGCCCGGCGCAATCCGGGCCATTACAACCGCTACCGCACCGGCTGCGGCAAGGACGCCCGCATCCGCGCTGTGTGGGGCGCGCAAGGGGCGGCGCACTGACCCTGATCCAACCCGGCAGTTCCCCTGCGAAAGCAGGGGTCCAGCTACGAACTCGGGACTGGAC
>JBKJZJ010000050.1:0-2881 GCA_046715355.1 Allosphingosinicella sp.
CCCGAGGAGATGAAGATCTTGGTGCCGGTGATGCTGTAGCTGCCGTCCGCCTGCGGCTCCGCCTTGGTCTTGAGCAGCCCGAGATCGGTGCCGCAATGCGGCTCGGTCAGGTTCATCGTCCCGGTCCATTTGCCCGAAACCATGTTTGGGACGTAGGTCCGCTTCTGCTCGTCCGAGCCCTTGGTGAGGATCGAGGCGATCGCGCCTTGCGTCAGGCCGCTATACATTTCGAACGCCTGGTTGGCGGAGAGCAGATATTCGCTGACCGCGGTGGCGATCACCATCGGCAGGCCCTGGCCGCCATATTCCTCGGGCGCCGACAAGGTGGTCCAGCCGCCCGCGACGAACTGGTCGTAGGCCTGCTTGAAGCCCTTGGGGGTTGTCACGCTGCCGTCGTCGTGGCGGGTGCAGCCCTCCTCGTCGCCGGAACGGTTGAGCGGCGCCAGCACTTCGGAGGCGAAGCGGCCGCCCTCGGTCAGGATCGCCTCGATGAGGTCCGGGGTGGCATTCTCGAAGCCGGGCAGGTTCGAATAGCGCTCGATGCCGAGCACCTCCTCGAGCACGTAACGCGTGTCGGCGACCGGGGCGGTATAGCTGGGCATCGGGTCTGTTCCTTATCGGGCGAGTTGGGGATCGCTCGCTTCGACCATGGCGATGAAGCGGTCGAGCTCGTCGATCGTGGCGTCGATGTCGATCTTCTGCTTGCGCAAGTGATCGACGCGCGCGCGGCATTTTTCGAGCGTCACGCGGCGCTGCGACAGGCGGTCGTCGTCGACGTCGTAAAGGTCGATCATCTCGCGAATGTCCAAGAGCGAGAAGCCGACGCGCTTGCCGCGCAATATCCAGGCGAGCCGCGCGCGGTCGCGCCACGAATAGACGCGGGCGAGGCCGTTGCGCCGCGGCGAGATCAACCCCTCATCCTCGTAGAAGCGCAGCGCGCGGGCGGTGACTCCGAATTCGGCGCAGAGCTGGGTGATCGTATAGGTGCGGACCTGGCGCGGCTGGCGGTAATCCGAATGGAGCGCGGTCTCGGGCATCGGCCGGGCCTAATTCCGCTTTACGTTAACGTCAACCGCAAAGCGGGTCGTCGACCAGGTCGCGGGCGCGCAGGGCGTCTTCGCTCGTGCTACCCGTCTTGGCGAAGGCGAGGCCGGCGAGCGGGGCGCCTGGCGCGCAATAATAAGCGCAGCCGCGCGGCGGGTCCGCGGGGAAGCTAACCCTGCCGCCCTCGATCCGCGCCTCGATCGCGCAGGCCGATTCGCCGTCCATATTGAGGCGCAGCGTCCCGCCGTTGCGGACGGCACTTCCCGCGCCCGAACAGCCGGGGCGCCCGCCTTGCCAGGTGACCAGCCCGAAGCGTGCGCGCGCACCCTGCTCGAGGATGCAGATCTGGCTGGGCCGGGCGCCGGCCGTTTCGTAGAGGCCGGTCAGCGTGGCGGTCTGCACCGCCGCGGGCGGCGCCGGAGCGGCCCGGTTGGCCGGCAAAGCGTGGTGGTCGTTCCCCCCGCCCTGGCCGCAGCCGGCCAGCGAGAAGGCAAGGATCAGCGCTTTTCTCACTTCGGCCTCCTCAAGCGGGGCGACAAACGGCGGGGGCCTGACTATAGGACCGCGCAGACCAGCCTTCCAGCGGGCGAAATGCACGGCACCAATCCCTTCAATGACGACAAGCTCCGCGAGGAATGCGGCATATTCGGGCTGTGGGGCGCGGACAGCGCCTCCGCGATCGTCGCTCTGGGTCTGCACGCGCTCCAGCATCGCGGCCAGGAAGCGGCCGGAATCACCAGCTTCGACGGCCAGAATTTCCACAGCCACCGCGGCATCGGCCACGTCGCCCGCGTCTTTCGCCAGGAAGAGCTGATGCGCGAGCTGGCGGGGCGCGCGGCGATCGGCCATGTCCGCTATTCCACCACCGGCGGCGCCGGCCTCCGCAACGTCCAGCCGCTCTTCGCCGAGCTGGCGAGCGGCGGCTTCGCGGTCGCGCATAACGGCAATATCTCGAACGCGATGCGCCTGCGCGGGGAGCTCAACCGGCGCGGCTCGATCTTCCAGTCGACGAGCGACACCGAGGTGATCATCCACCTGGTCGCAACCTCGAGCTACCGCACCCTGCTCGATCGCTTCATCGACGCGCTCAAGCAGGTCGAGGGCGCCTATTCGCTGGTTTGCCTGACCGCCGAGGGGATGATCGCCTGCCGCGATCCGCTCGGCATCCGCCCGCTCGTCATGGGCCGGCTCGGCGACGCCTATATCTTCGCCTCCGAGACGGTGGCGCTCGACATCGTCGGGGCGACCTATTTGCGCTCGGTCGAGCCCGGCGAGCTGATCGAGGTCTCCGACCAGGGCGTGCGCTCGCACCGCCCGTTCGCGGCGCAGAGACCCCGCCCGTGCATTTTCGAGCATATCTATTTCTCGCGGCCCGACAGCGTCGTCGACGGCCATAGCGTCTACGACGTCCGCAAGCGGATCGGCGCCGAGCTCGCCCGCGAGAATCCGGTCGCGGCCGACTATGTCGTGCCGGTGCCCGACAGCGGCGTCCCGGCGGCGATCGGCTATGCGCAGGCCAGCGGCATTCCGTTCGAACTCGGCATCATCCGCTCGCATTATGTCGGCCGCACCTTCATCCAGCCCGGCGACCAGGTCCGCCACCTTGGCGTCAAGCTCAAGCACAACGCCAATTCGGCGCTGATCCGGGGCAAGTCGATCATCCTCGTCGACGATTCGATCGTCCGAGGCACCACCAGCCTCAAGATCGTGCAGATGATGCGCGAGGCGGGCGCGCGCGAGGTCCATATGCGGATCGCCAGCCCGCCGACCCGCCACTCCTGCTTCTACGGCGTCGACACGCCGGAGCGGGCGAAACTGCTGGCCGCGCAGATGAGCG
>JBKJZJ010000051.1:0-5901 GCA_046715355.1 Allosphingosinicella sp.
ATCATGAGGCCCGTAACGATTTGAAGGAGTCGCACCGACCATGTCGCTTGGCCAGGATCTCGCGCCGCATCTTCCCTTCCTCCGCCGCTACGCCCGCGCCCTCACCGGCAGCCAGACGCACGGCGACGCCTTCGTCCGGGCGACGCTGGAGGCGATCGTCGCGGCTCCGGACGCCTTCCCGCGCGACGTCGATCCCCGGCTCGGCCTCTACCGGACCTTCCATGCCATCTGGTCGTCGGCCAATGTCGAGGAGGCGCCCGGCCATAGCGACACCGAGGGGTCCGAGGATATCGCCCGCGCGCGGCTGTCGCGGATCACGCCTTTGTCGCGCCAGGCGCTGCTGCTGACCGCGCTCGAGGGGTTCACGCCCGAGGATGCCGGCTACCTGATCGGCGCCGTGGGCGAGGAGGTCGAGGCCCTGGTCGCCGAGGCGCTGGCCGAGATCGAGCGGCAGACCCGCGCCGACGTCCTCATCATCGAGGACGAGCCGATCATCGCCATGGATATCGAGACCATCTTCCGCGACCTGGGCCATAACGTCACCGGCGTCGCCGTCACCCGCGACGAGGCGGTCGCGCAGGCGAAGGCGACTCGGCCCGGCCTCGTTCTCGCCGACATCCAGCTCGCCGACGACAGCTCCGGGATCGACGCGGTCAAGGACATCCTCGCCATATTCTCGGTGCCGGTGATCTTCATCACCGCCTTCCCCGAGCGGCTGCTGACCGGGGAGCGGCCCGAGCCGACCTTCCTGATCACCAAGCCGTTCCAGCGCTCGACGGTGAAGGCCCAGATCGCTCAGGCCCTGTTCTTCGACACGGCGACCGTGCCGGCGTAAGGCGCTGAGCGGCGCCCCATTCGGAACCGGCCCGGGCGGGAGGCGTTCCCCCCGTAACGACTGGAACCCGAGTCAGGACGACAAGATGAGCGATCACCGCGAGCATATCAGCACGACCGACGCGCGCGCCGGCAGCACGCCGCACATGACGCGCTACATCCTGGCGTTCGGGCTCATCCTCGTCATCGCCGCGTTCGTCGCGATTGTACTTCTCTGGAAATGAACCCATCTACCGGCGATGCGGCCACGCCGTCCGGCGCCGCGCGGCATGGGTGACATTTTGGGTCTAGGGGCAGCTTGATGGCGGGCGAACAGCCGGCGCAGTTGGAGGTCGAGCGGGACGGGGGCGAATGGGCGCCGCTGCCCGACGACCAGTTCAAGGACCAGCTCGCTTTGGTCATCCCGCATCTGCGCGCCTTCGGCCGCTCGCTCTCGGGCAGCCGCGACCTGGCCGACGATCTCGTTCAGGAGACGTTGCTCAAGGCCTGGGCGGCGCGCAAGCGTTTCCAGGCCGGCACCAACATGCGCGCCTGGACCTTCATCATCCTCAGGAATCTGTTCCTCAGCCAGATGCGGCGCGCGCGCTTCAAGGGCGAGTGGGACGAACTGACCGCCTCCAAGCTGCTCGCCGCGCCCGCCAGCCAGGACCGCCATATCGAATTGGGCGACATGCAGCGCGCTTTGCTGCATCTGCCGCAGCCCCAGCGCGAGGCCTTGATCCTGGTCGGCGCCGGCGGCTTCGCCTACGAGGAGGCGGCCGAGATTTGCGGCTGCGCGGTCGGCACGATCAAGAGCCGGGTCGCGCGCGGCCGGGTGGCGCTCGAAAGCCTCCTCAACGACGGCAAGCTGCCCTCGCGCCGCTCGCATCGCACGCCGGACAACGAAACCGCGCTGCAGACGATCATGAAGGAAGTGGACTATCTCAGCCGCGACCGCGATCCGCGGCCGGACGAGGAATAAACAAGCGGGGAATGGGGACAGTTGCTAGCAACTGTCCCCTGCAGGAGGCTAGTTGAGCCGGGCGAGCAGATCCTCGAACGGCTTGAGCGAGCGCGCCTCGCCGTCCATCCGGAACGCCTGGCGCAAGGCGTCGCCCACGCCGGCGTGAACGCTCGGGGGCGCCACCTTGACGTATCGCCGCGTCGGGTAATCAGCCTGGGCTCTCATCGTCTTCTTCCGTTCCTTCACGGCAAGATTAACGTACGATGTCCGGGCAAAGTTGCAATCGTTGCGCTGCACCAACGGATCGCCAAACGGCTGTGGTATGAAGGAAACACTTTGTAAACAGGGTCTTAACGCGGCGCTAGGGCGCGCGCGCGCGCATTCGCCCTTTCTCGCCTTCCAGCTCGGCCGGATGCCCGAACTGGCCGAGGCCCTTGCGCAAGGCGAATGGGAGTCCGCGCTCGAAATGGCCCGCGCCGCGGGCGAGGGGGGCGATGCGATGGCGGCGGCGCGGCGCGAGCGCAGCGCGCTGGCGCTCGCGTTAGGCATCGGCGATCTCGCCGGGCGGCTGGCGCTCGAGCAGGTGGTCGAGCCGCTCTCCGATCTCGCGGACCGCCAGCTCAGGCGCGCGCTCAGGGCGGCGGTCGCCGAGCGGACGCCGGAGGCGGAGGCCCGGGGCTTCGCCATCCTCGCGCTCGGAAAACTGGGCGGCCGCGAGCTCAATTATTCGTCCGACCTCGACCTGATCTTCCTCTACGATCCCGAGACCCTGCCGAGAAAGCCGCGCGAGGAGCCCGATCAGGCGGCGCTCCGCATCGGCCAGCGCGTCGTCGAAATCCTGCAGAAGCGCACCGAGGAAGGCTATGCCTTTCGCATCGACCTCAGGCTCAGGCCCTCGCCGGAGGTCACGCCGATCGTGCTGCCGGTCGATGCCGCCATCTCTTATTACGAAAGCTCGGCTCTGCCCTGGGAGCGCTCGGCCTTCATCCGCGCCCGCGCCGCGGCGGGGGACGCCGCGCTCGGCCGCTATTTCCTCGAGGCGGTGCATCCCTTCGTGTGGCGGCGCTCGCTCGATTATGGCGCGATCGGCGAGATCCGGGCGATCAGCCGCCGGATCCGCGACCATTATGCGCAAGGCCAGGCTTTCGGCCCCGGCTACGACCTTAAGCGCGGCCGCGGCGGCATTCGCGAGATCGAGTTCTTCGTCCAGGTCCACCAGCTCATCCATGGCGGTCGCGAGCCCGAGCTGCGCGCGCCCCGCACGCTCGACGCGCTGGCGGCGCTGGCCGAAGCGGGGCGGATCGCCGCCGCGGACGCCGCGGCCCTGGCCGAAGCCTATCGCTTGTTCCGCACGATCGAGCACCGGCTGCAGATGGTCGACGATCGCCAGACCCACAGCCTGCCCGCCGACGAGGGCGCGCTCGACAATGTCGCGCGGCTGCACGGCCTTGCCGGCGGCGAGAGCCTGCTCGGCCTGCTGCGCCCGCATGTCGAGCGCGTCGCCGCGCTCTACGACACGCTCGTCGAGGAGGAAGGCGATCGGCTGCCCGAGGATCCGGACGCGCTCGACGCGGCGCTGGCACGAGCGGGCCTCGCCCAGCCGGCGGCGGCGCGCGCGCGGATCGAGGGCTGGCGCTCGGGCAAGATCCGCTCGCTGCGCACGCCAGCGGCGCGCGAGGCGTTCGAGGCGATGCTGCCGGTGCTGATCGAGGCGTTCGGCGCCGCACCCGATCCGATCGCGGCGATGAACCGCTTCGAGGATCTGGTCATGGGCCTGCCGAGCGGGGTCAATTTCTACCGCCTGCTCGAGGCGCGGCCGGGCCTGACCCAGCTCCTCGCCGCGATCTTGAGCCACGCGCCGGCGCTCGCCGGGCAATTGGGGCAGCGGCCCGAACTGCTCGACGGCCTGATCGACGCCAGCGCCTTCGATCCGGCGCGGCCGGTCGAGGAGCTGGCGGCAAGCCTGGCCCGCACCGACCGCGCCGACGAGGATTATCAGCTGATCCTCGATCGGGTGCGGCGGCGGGTCAACGAAATGCGCTTCGCTTTGGGCGCGCAGGTGGTGCTGGCGCTGAGCGATCCGATCGGCGTCGGCGAAGGCTATGCGCGGGTGGCCGAGGCCGCGATCCGGGTGCTCGCAGACGCCACGATCGCCGAGTTCGAGAAGGCGCATGGGCGGGTGCCGGGCTCGGCGCTGGTCATTCTCGGGCTCGGGCGTCTGGGGGGCGGCGCGCTGACCCATGCGTCGGACCTCGACCTCATCTACCTGTTCAGCGGCAGCCACGAGGGCGAGTCCGACGGCGCGAAGCCGCTGCGCGCCACCGATTATTTCAACCGGCTGGCACCCCGGATCAGCGCGGCCCTTTCGGTGCCGACCGCGGCCGGGCCGCTCTACGATGTCGACACCAGGCTCAGGCCCTCGGGCGCAGACGGGCTGCTCGCCATCTCGCTCGAAAGCTTCGCCCGCTATCAGCGCGAGACCGCCTGGACCTTCGAGCATATGGCGCTGACCCGGGCGCGGCCGGTCTACGGCTCAAAGGCCGACAAAGAGGCGCTGGCCGCGATCGTCGCGGACGTGCTCGGGATGGAGCGCGACCCCGCCCGCGTCGCCGCCGACGCCGCCAGCATGCGGCTCGAAATCGCCCGCCACAAGAAGCCCAGAGGGCCGTTCGACATCAAGCTGGCGCCGGGCGGGCTGGTCGATCTCGAATTCGCCGTCCACACGCTTCAGCTCTCGCGCCGCACCGCCTTCGCGCCCCGGCTCGGCGCGGCGGTGGCGGCATTGGTCGAGCAGGGGCTGATCCCGCCGGAGATCGCCGACGCCCATCGCCTGCTGGTGCGGCTGCTGGTCACCCTGCGGCTGGTCGCGCCGGACTCGGCCGAGCCGGCGCCGGCCTCCCGCGCGCTGGTCGCGCGCGCCTGCCGGACGGACGGCTGGGAGGAATTGCTTGCGGCGCACGAAGAGGCGCGGCAAAGCATAAGCGCGCTGTGGCGCGAGGTGACGGAGTCGCGCTGATGCTCGCCGAAGGCGATCCGGTTCCCGATGTGACGCTGACCGGGATGGACGGGCAGCCGATGAGCCTGTCGGCCTTCCGCGGCAACAAGCTCGTCCTCTATTTCTATCCCAAAGACGATACGTCGGGCTGCACCCGCGAGGCGAAGGACTTCACCGCTCTCGCCGCCGAGTTCGAGAAGTCCGGGACCTGGATCCTCGGCGTCTCCAGGGACGATCCGAAGAGCCACGCCAAATTCACCGGCAAATACGGCCTCGAGGTCAAGCTCGCCTCCGATCTCGACGGCAGCGTCTGCGACGCGTTCGGCACCTGGGGTCAAAAGAGCATGTGGGGGCGCAAATATATGGGGATCGAGCGGGCGACCTTCCTGATCGACCGCGACGGCACCCTGGCCGGGATCTGGCGCAAGGTGAAGGTGCCCGGCCATGCCGAGGAGGTTCTGGCCGCGGCGCGCGATCTGCCATGAGCCGGACCGCGCGGCGAGCCGGAACGCGCCGCGGCCGTCCGCGTTTTGCCGCCATGATGCGGACCCGATCGAACGCACTCATCGCTTCCGGCGCCGGCCTGCTGGTCGCCGCCATCCTTGGCATCCAGCTCGGCCAGAGCGCGATCTCGGAGATCGATCCGGCCCACTTCCAGGGCCCGGCGGCGCGGCCGGCCGGAATCGATCCGGCCGCGGCCGGGCCCGCGGCCGACGACCCCTTCTCCCGGCCTTATGTGTGGAGCCAGGACAGGGGTCCGGGCGCCGCGGGATGCGTCGGCGATTGCGAAGCGCGCCAGGCCCGCGCCGCCGCCGCCGCCTTCGCGGAGCCGATGGCGACTCGCGACCTCGCCGCGCCTTACTGGCGCGACGTCACCCCGACCACCGAATTGCGGCCCTGGCGGCCGGGGGACCTGCCCAATCGCGGGCCCGGCGTCGAGCGCTACATGCATTATCCGGTGACGCAGGAGCAGGCGGCCGAGCGAACGAGGGCGGGCGAGGCGCTCGCGCCGGAGCCGGCGGCGCCCGCGCCCGCGCCGGCCCCAGGCGAGGAACCGGCGGACGAACAATAGTCCCCGCTTGGCCATGATCACGATTGCCCGGGCCTGCCGCCGCGTGCTGCTCGCCGC
>JBKJZJ010000052.1:0-6506 GCA_046715355.1 Allosphingosinicella sp.
GTCGAACGGCATCGCGGGGGCTTCGTCGACCTCGATCTCGACCTCGGCCGAAGCGAGGCTGCCATCGGCGAAACGCTGGCGGAAGCTGGCGCGGGTGGCTTCCGATGAGCCCTTCCCAGTCAGCGCATCGAGCAGCTTTTCCATCGCCGCTTCCTCGGCCGCCGTCTTGACCGCATTGCGGCGCCGCTCGCGCTCGAGCCGCACCGCCTCCTCGACCAGGTCGCGGGCGATCTGCTCGACGTCGCGGCCGACATAACCGACCTCGGTGAACTTGGTCGCCTCGACCTTGACGAAGGGCGCGTCGGCCAGCTTGGCGAGACGCCGGCTGATCTCGGTCTTGCCGCAGCCGGTCGGGCCGATCATCAATATGTTCTTGGGCGTGACCTCGTCGCGCAGCTCATCGGGCAGCTGCTGGCGGCGCCAGCGGTTCCTGAGCGCCACCGCGACCGCGCGCTTGGCGTCGTCCTGGCCGATGATATGGGCGTCCAGAGCGGCCACCACCGCCATCGGGGTCAGATAGTCTTTCATGGCGGGGCGGGTTCCGGACGAGGAGGGGGCCGGCGCTGGGCCCGGGGAGGATTGATAGTTCATCTCCCGCTACATTGGCACCACGGGGAACGAGTTCAAGCGGTGCAGCGGAACTGGCCGAACAGGCGCTGGTGCGATGCGAGGATGCGGGCGATGGCCTCGGGCTCGGTATTCGTCTCCCAGACGCCGCGTTCGAACGTGCCGCCGAGCACGATTCCGTCGGCGCGGGGGAACATGTAGCCCGCCTCGCCGGTGAAGGCGTAGCGGATCTCCGGCTGGGGCAGCAGGACGGCGAGCTGGCCGCGCACCGGCTGGATGCCGGTGTCGCCGAACAGGGCGCCGGCGCCCAGGCCGGTGCAGTTGAAGACCAGAGTTTCGGGCAGCGCGGCGATCTCGGCCGGCGAGGCGAATTCGCGGACGCGGACAAGGCCTCCCGCCGCCTCGATGTCGCGGGTGAGCTGGCGCAGGAAGCGGCCGGTCTCGACATACATGGTCTCGAAGCGGACGACGCGGTCTAGCGCGAACGGATGCTCGTCCGCGCGCAGCACGCGGCGGCCCGGATGATAGGCGTCGAGCGGCGAGGGGCCGTCGTCCCCGTCGCCCGAAGCGTCGACATAGGTGGGCAGCCAGCGGATGCCGTAATCCTCGCCGACCATGATCTGGAAGCGGCGCCAGCTGTAATCGAGCGCGGCGGCGAACTGGGCGCGCCATTCCGGGGTCACCGCGCCGTCGCGATAATGGCCGAACGGGCTCCACTGGCCGCCGGCGACGTTGGAGGTGGTGTCGGGCGGCAGCGCCTTGGCGTAGAGGGTGACGGGGAAGCCCGCCTCCTGCACGAGCCGGGCGGTGGTGAGCCCCATCACGCCGGCGCCGATCACCGCGACCGGGCCCTGATGGCCGGGCAGGCCGAGCAAAGCGGCGAGCTTCGACGACCCCCAGGACAAAGTGATGCCGGCGCCGCCATGGCCGTAATTGTGCACCAGCCTCTTGTCGCCCAGCGCCTCGGCGCGGACCACGAAACCGGCCGCGCGATAGGGCCTCAGGCCCGCGACGGTGCGGATGACGCGCCCGGGCGAGACCAGGACGGGCGGCAGGCAGCCGGTGCGGGGCGTCCGCGTCGCCGTGGTGGTCGCGCAGCCGGGCAAGGCGAGCGTGGCGGCGGCGGAGCCGAGAAAGGCGCGGCGATGCATTCCGGCACCCTAGCGAGCTTGCGCTGGAAAGGGGACAGTCACTCGTGAGTGTCCCCATTTCTCGGCCTCAAAGGTTGAACCGCGCCGAGATGCCGAAGGTCCGCGGCTCGTTCACGAAGCCGGTATTGTTGTTGAAGTCGATGCCGCCTCTCACATTGTCCTCATCGGTGATGTTCCTGGCAAAGGCGGCGATTTCCCAGCGGCCGTCGAGCTTCCCGTAGCCGATCCGCAGCCCGCCCTCGAACTGGCCGTCGGTGACGAATTCCCTCGATTCGTAGAGGAAGAAGCTGGTCCTGCCCTGGTAGGCCCAATCGGTGAAGACGAAGATCTCGCCGTCGTTGCTCACCGGCATGCTCCAGCGGGCGGTGACGTCGAGAATCCACTCCGGAGCGTTCGGGAAAGGATTGCCGTCGACGAGGGCCCGGTTGCTGCCGCCGATGACGACGATCGGATCGGTCACCGTGCACTGGGCGCAGATGCCGACGGCCAGCGTGTCGTCGTTGATCTGGGTGTCGTTGTAGCTCACCCCCGCGGTCAGCAGGAAATGCTCGCTGACCCGGAATGCGCCCTCCAGCTCGAAGCCCCAGGCCCTTCCCTCATTGGCGTTGACCAGCTGGACGAGGTTGCCCGCTCCGCCCACGGCGGTGAATTGCGGATCGTCCACCCTGTAGTGGAACAGCGCGCCGTTCAGGCGCACGCGGCGTCCGGCGAGCTCGGTCTTGAAGCCCACCTCATAGGACATGATTTTTTCCGAAGTGGCCACCGAGGGCGGAGCGAAGAAGGCGACGTCGCGGCCCTGGATGGTCGGCGCCCTGAAGCCGCTGGCGACGCGGGCATAGACTCTGGTGCCGGGTGCCACCTCGGCGATCCCGGCAAGGTCCCAGCTTATCCGCTCGTCGCTCACGCTGCGGTCGTTCGGTCCCGCGCCCGAGACCACTCGGAAATCCTTGTCGTCCTCGGTGTAGCGCAGGCCGGCCGTCACCGTGACGCCCTGCGTCACTTCCACGCCGACCTGGCCGAACACCGCCCAACTCTCGTTGGTATGGCGCACGGCGACGGGCGGCGGGAAGGTGAACCCTTCCGTCACCACGGTGAAGCCGCTGTCGAAATAATAGCCGCCGACCTGCCAGGTGAACGGCCCGCCGCCGTCGGAGGCCAAGCGGATTTCCTGCGTCGTCTGCGAGAGGTCGATCGAATCCTGCGTGTCGGACGGGAACGGGATGAAGCCCGGGCCCATCACCGGCAGGAACACGGCGCCGAAGCCGCCGTCAATGTCGCCCCGGCTGGAGCCGTCGCTTTCGTAATGCGCGGTGATCGAGGTCAGGGTCGCGCCGCCGAGCTCTAATTCGGCCCGCAGCGAGGCACCCCACACTTCATATTCGGCGGGGTTCCCGCCGCCGGCATCGTAGAACACCGTGTCGCGATCGTAGTTCGCGTTCAGCTCGTTATTTCCGGGCCCCAGGATGTTGGCGCGGAACAAGGTGCTCTGGCCGTCGAGCTTGCGGTATTGGCCCAGCGCCAGGATGCTCAACCGGTCGGACGGCTCGAACAGCAGCTGGGCGCGGGCCGCGAAGTCGGTGTAGCCGCCATAGGCATCCTCCTCGCCGGTGAAGCCGTTGTCGATGAAGTCGCCGCGCCGCTGCAGCAGCACCGAGAAGCGGCCGGAGATCCCCTGGGCGATCGGCCCGCCGATTGCGGCATCGATCGCCACCGACCCATGGCTGCCGGCGCTGATCGAGCCTCGCGCGGAAAATTGGTCGGTCGGCCGGTTGGTTGCGATCATAACGATGCCGGCGGGGGTGTTGCGGCCGAACAAGGTACCCTGCGGGCCACGCAGCACTTCGATCCGGTCGACATCGAAGATGGGGAAGCTCTTGAGCGTGACATTCTCCAGCACGACGTCGTCCATCAGCACCGAAACCGGCTGCGAGGCGGCGAGGTCGAAATCGGTGTTGCCGAGGCCGCGGATATAGAATCGCGGCGCGACGCGGCCGTTGGAGCTTTCGACGAACAGGCCGGGCACGCGCGCCGCCAGCGCGGTCGTGTCGCCGCCCGCATCGAAAATGCTCTGCACCCGATCGGCCTCGAGCGTCGCGGCCGAGATCGCGACGTCCTGGAGATTCTCCTCGCGGCGGTTGGCGGTGACGTAGACCGTGTTGAGCGGATCGTCGCTTTCGGCTGTGTTCGCCTGGCCCTCCTGGGCCAGCGCGGGCTGCGCGAGGCCGGCGATGAAAGTGCAGGCAAGGCTGGCGCTGTGCCAGCGGCCGATGCGGCTCATTGCAATCTCCCCCTTGATACAGGTCAAGACGCGGTAGACATGTGCAGAGCAAGCGGGCCTTGGCGAGGGCGAAGACGCATTTCGCGGCCGAACCGCAAAGAATCTGCCTCATTGTTGCATGAAAGCGACAAGGATAAGCTAGGTGGCCCCCTCAATCGTCTCGATGGTGAGCTGGTCGTTGGTGTAGACGCAGATCTCGGCGGCGATCTTCATCGCCTTGCGGGCGATGGTCTCGGCATCCTCCTCATATTCGTAGAGCGCGCTGGCGGCGGCGAGGGCGAAATTGCCCCCCGAGCCGATCGCCGCGACGCCGGCGGCGGGCTCGAGCACGTCGCCATTGCCGGTGAGGATCAGGGTCACGTCCTTATCGGCGACGATCATCATCGCCTCGAGGTTCCTCAGATATTTGTCGGTCCGCCAGTCCTTGGCGAGCTCGACCGCGGCGCGCATCAGCAGGCCATTATGCTGTTCGAGCTTGCGCTCCAGCCGCTCGAACAGGGTGAAGGCGTCGGCGGTGGCGCCGGCGAAGCCGCCGATCACCTTGCCTTCTCCCAGGCGCCGGACCTTCTTCGCATTGGGCTTGATCACCGTCGACTGCAGCGACACCTGGCCGTCGCCGGCGATCACCGCCTTATTGTTCTTGCGCACGCCGATGATCGTCGTGCCGTGCCAGACTTCCATAGATGGGCTCCCGCTCTCGATCCGCCCTATTTGGGAGCCCCGGCCTCTCCCTGCAATGGCGGACGGATGCCGGCGTCCGCCGCACGCCGGCCGGCGGGCGAGGAGCCGAATTCGTAGCCGATGACGGTGCTGCCCCAGCCCAGCACGAGGCCCAGCGCGAGCAGCACTGGCTCGCGATTGCCCTCGGGGATCGGCACGAAGAAAAGACCGGCCATGCCGATCAGGCCGCCGACCAGGGCGAGGATCGCCAAGGCGGCGCGGAAGGAGTTGATTTCGGATCGGATCTTGTCGTCGGCGGTCATCTCGGTCTCCCAAAGCTGGTTGTATCAACGGATCGCGGCGAGCGCGCGCCGCAGCGCCGCCGCCCCGCGCCGCGCCAGCAGGGCGGCAAGGGCGGCGGCAGTGCGCCGGTCGGGCGCGCCGTCGAGCGGGAGGCTCGGCGCGTCGCCGCGGTTGAGGGCGTTGAGCGCGCGCCTCAGCAGCCGACTCGGCGGGACGTCTCCGGTGATTTTCATGAGGATTGGTATAACCAAATAGGTGTGCTGTAGGAAAGCTGTTTTTTCGCGGGCCAAGGCTGGCTAAGCTGCGCGCCAGGGAGACCGGCCATGGACTGGATCGCGGCGAGGCGGATGGCATTGGCGGCGGCGGCGCTCGGCGCCACCGCCTGGCCGGCGATGGCGAGCCGCGATGCGACCCTGCACGCGCCCGCGCTGCCGCAGGAGGACTGCCTCGTCGGCCAGCCCGGGGAGACGCCGGCGGCGGAGACCGCCCCGGTGCTCGTCGACGGGCTCGGTTTTGCCGGAATCGAGCCCGACAGCGCCAATCAGGAGGCCCGCGCCTGGTTCGCGCAGGGCGTGCGCCTGATCTGGGCGTTCGACGAAGTCGAGGCGATCCGCGCCTTCCAGATGGCGCAGCGGCTCGATCCGAACTGCGCGATGTGCTTCCTGGGCGAAGCCTGGGCGCGGGGCCCGACCATCAACCTGTCGCCGCGCACCGACGAGTTGGCGGCGGCGCGCGCCGCCGTCGCCCGCGCCGCCGCTCTGGGGCAGCGCCTGGGCGCGCGCGACCGCCTCATCCTGCGCGGCATGCAGATCCGAACCCGGCGCGGGGCGGATTTCAGCAACGAGGCCTATGCCACCTATATGGAGGGCGCGGCGCTGGGCTTGCCCGGCGACGACACCCTCGCGATCATGGCCGCCGACGCGCGCATGATCGCCTGGGGCGAGCGCGACCCGCCGCCGGGATCGCTGGCGCAGCGGCTGCTCGCGCGGGTGCTGGCGCGCAGCCCGAACCATGGAGGCGCCATCCATTATTATATCCACCTCACCGACTGGATCGACCGGGCGGACCTCGCCGTGCCGCATGCCGAGCGCCTCGGCCGGATCGCGCCCGCGGCGAGCCACCTGGTCCACATGCCCTCGCACAGCTTCTTCGGCGTGGGCCGCTATCGCGACGCGGCGGCGGTCAACGTCGCCGCGATCGCCGCCGACCGGGCGTTCGCGGCGCGCGCGCGGCCTGCGGCGTCCGGCTATCGCGTGGGCCTGCTCGCCCACAATATGCACTTCGCGATCGAGAGCGCGCTCGCGCGCGGCGACGGCGCCACCGCGCTCGCCGTCTCGCGCCAGTTCCGCGAGGCCTATCTGACCGGCGAGGTCGACCGGCGATACCGGCTTTTGGGCAGCGCCACCTTCTACGCGAGCGGCCTCCACGATCCTGTCGAGGCGGTGCTTGCTTCGCCCCAGCCCGCCAATGTCGCGGATAGGGTGCAGCGTCATTATGCGCGCGGCGAGGCGCTGGCGCGGCGCGGCGACGCGGCGGCCGTGCGCGCC
>JBKJZJ010000053.1:0-13305 GCA_046715355.1 Allosphingosinicella sp.
CGGTGATCCCTTCCTTGAGCGCCCCCGACAGGCGGAAGCCGACCACTTCGGGGATCAGCATCGACACCGGCTGGCCGAGCATCGCCGCCTCGGCCTCGATCCCGCCGACCCCCCAGCCGAGCACGCCCAAACCATTGACCATCGTCGTATGGCTGTCGGTGCCAACCAAGGTGTCGGGGTAAGCGACTTCGGCGCCATTCTGGTCGGGGCCGGTCCATACCGTCTGCGCGATATGCTCGAGGTTGACCTGGTGGCAGATTCCCGTTCCGGGCGGCACGACCTTGAAATTGTCGAAACTCTGGCTGCCCCACTTCAAGAATTCATAGCGCTCGGCGTTGCGCTGATATTCGAGCTCGACATTCGCCGCGAACGACTTGGGAGTCCCGAATTCGTCGACCATCACGCTATGGTCGATCACCAGGTGGACCGGGACCTGCGGGTTGATCTTTTGCGGATCGCTGCCGAGCCGCTTCATCGCATCGCGCATTGCGGCGAGATCGACCACCGCGGGCACGCCGGTGAAATCCTGCATCAGCACGCGCGCCGGGCGATACTGGATCTCGCGCGTCGAGGCGCGGGTCTGCTGCCAGTCGACGAGGGCCTGGATGTCCTCGACGGTAACGGTGACGCCATCCTCGAAGCGGAGGAGATTTTCGAGCAGGACCTTCATCGAAAAGGGCAGCTTGTCGATGGAGCCGAGCTTGGCGGCGGCTTTGGCGAGGGAGAAATAGGTGTAGGTCTTGCCGCCGACATCGAAGGTTGAGCGGGTGCCTAATGTATCCTGGCCGGTGGAAGTCATGTCCGCGCCCCTCTTCCCAATTTGAGCGATCCGCTTATTCTGCTGGGCTCTAGCAAGGTGGGGGCGACGGGGGAAGGATGCCGTCCCGCCCTAGCCGGCAATTATTAGCTATTAGCCTCGCGGTCCGCGGGGCAGTTGCCGGGCGGGCGCTTCGCCGGATAAGATGACCGCATCGGGTCGCGCGCTGATGGGGGGTGGCAGTGAAGAGCCGGCGCATCACCGCCCTCGTCCTGGCGATCGTCGCCCTTTCGGCCCTCCTGGCGCGCAACGGATGGAATATCCCGATCGTCCGCAACTTCGAGCTGTCGGTCTACGATCTCTACACCTACGCGCTCGCCGAGCAGGTCCAGCCGCGCGGCGACATCGTGATTCTCGTCTTCGACGCCGCCGTGGTGCGGGACACCGCCAAATCCTCGCCGCTCGACAGGCGCGTACTGGCCAGCGCCCTGCGCAACATCGATCGGCTGCGACCGCGAACCATCGGCGTCGACCTGATCTTCGTGCAGCCGACCGAAGACGAGGCGCCGTTGATCGAGGCTCTGGCGGCGATGCGGACTCGAACCTATGTCGCCTTCGCCGACCCCGCCTACGACCGGACCTCCTATTGGGACGATTCCGTCGACTTCGACGCGCAGGCCTATCAGCGGCAATTTTGGTCCCGGATCGCCACCGGGAACGTCGCCCCGGTTTCTCCCGCTGTCGGGGTGGACGGCGACGGCGTGGTGCGCCGCTGGCCCGTTCTCGATTCGGGCGGACGCCGCACGCTCGCCGCGGCGGTCGCCGGACGCGGCGCGCCGTTCGATACCTATCGGGGCTCGATCCGGTTCAGTCGCCTTGCTCCGGACGCCGCCGATGCCGGGACAAACCCGGCGACCGACATGTTTCCGAGCATTCCCATTTCCGCTTTCGCCGACCCGGACTCGGCGGCGGCGCTCGGCCATCTCATCACTGGCCGCCACGTCCTCATCGGGGCCGACACGTTCGATGCCGACCAATTGTCGAGCCCGATCACGCGGCTTGGCGGCGGCGGCACGATTTCCGGCATATTCGTTCATGCCCACATGCTGGCGCAGGCGATCGACGGGTGGGCCGCCCCGTTCCTGGCGCCGTGGTTGCTCTGGATCGTCGCTTTGCTGGTCGCGGGCGCCGGCGCAGCCACCGGCCTCGTCGAGCGGCGGCCATGGCTCCTGGTCGGCCTGATCGTCGTCCAGATCCTTCTCCTGCTCGCCGCCCCTCTGCTGGTGCGCGGCCTCGGCTTCGACATCATGTCTTTCCCACTCGTCGGCTGCGCGCTGGGATGGATATTGTCATTTATCGCGACGAGCTACGTCTTGCGGTCGATCGGGGCCGACAAGAGACGCTTCGCGCAGGGGGCTTTGGGCAAGTTCCTTCCGCAAAGCGTGGCCTCCGAGATTCTCGCGCATCCCGAAAAGCTGAATCTCGAGGGGGAAAGGCGGTCGCTGTTCATCATCTTCACCGATCTGGAGGGCTTCACCAGGTTCAGCCACCGGCTGGAACCGGAAGTGACGGCGAACATCCTGAACGCCTATCTCGGAAAGCTGAGCAAGGTCGTCCTCGACCATGAAGGTACGATCGACAAATATGTCGGCGATGCGGTCATCGCCTTCTGGGGCGCTCCGTTCGCGCGCGAGGACGATGCCGAACGCGCTACGCGGTGCGCGCTGGCCTTGCGCGAGGCGGCGCGGCTTTTCCAGGAGGAGGTGAAGGCAAAGGGGCATGCGCTTGGCCGGACGCGGATCGGGCTGCACCATGGCGAGGCCATCGTCGGCAATTTCGGCGGCGACAGCCGCATCCAGTATACCGCGCTCGGCGACGCGATGAACATAGCGGCGCGGTTGGAAAGCGCGAACAAGCAGATGGGCACCGATATTCTCGCCAGCGAAGCCGTGATGAGCCGCGCGCCCGCAATGGCCTTTCGCCCATTGGGCCGCGTCATCCTATCGGGGGTCGCCACGCCGATCGCGGTGTTCGAGCCATTGGACGCTGCCAAGATTGACTATGCGGAGACGCTGATTCTGGCCTATGATGCATTCGAAGGTGGCGAGCCGGGCGCAATAGAGAAGCTGCGCCAGCTCGCGGAAAGCCATCCAGATGACATTGCGCTTCAGAAGTTCGTTGAAAGGCTACGTGCCACGGGGGCGGGACAGGCTTATGCATTCGACAAGAAGTAGCCGGATGGGAGCAGCGGCGTTCGTCCTCCTCCTCGCCGCGCCGAGTGCCGCAAACGCGCAACTCATTGTGGTGCGGAATGATATTCACAGCATCAACGTCCCCGCGAGAGGCAGCGTCGCGTCGATTACGGCCCGACTCCAACGTCGAACCGCGACACCTGGCGTCGCGATCCCGCAGCTTCGCGTGATCCGCGCTAGCTCGGCGGCGCGGTTTCGATATCCGGTTGGTACGGTTATTCGTGCCGACAGGGTTTTGGAGTTGAGGAGGGGCGAATCGTTGATCCTTGTCAGCCTGCGGACCGGCCGGACCTATCGAGTCAGCGGCCCAAGGAGGGGCACGGTGGCCGCCATGGTGGGCCGGCAATGGACGCCTGATGAAAACAGGTCCGCCGTGCGACCGGCCGTGATTCTCTAGCCCCTTGCGCAGCACGCCAAGGATTAAGACTCCCCCAGGGAGGGAATGGAGCACTTCAGATGCGCATGAAAAGCGGCCTCCTCATTGCATTCGCGGCCTTGATGGGCGGGTTGACCGCTTCCGGCGCGGCGGCCCAGCTTCGCGTGATCCGGTCGACCTCGACCGCCCAGTCGCGATATCCGGTGGGCATTGTGATCCCGACGCAGCGCGTGCTGACGCTGCGGCGCGGCGAAGCCCTGACTCTTGTCAGCCTGCGGACGGGCAGGACCTATCGCGTCAACGGCCCGAGGAGGGGCACGGTGGCGGCAATGGTGGGCCGGCAATGGCGGCCCGATGAAAACAGGCCGGCCGTCCGGGCATCGAGGAGCCCCCCCCGCCCGATAGTGCGTCCGCCGATCCCGCGAGGAAACCAATGAAGCCGGGCGCAAGGTCAGCTCGCGGACGTTCGCGGCGCGGATGCGGGGATCGAGGGGCCGACGCGCAATCCGCTCCTTCCTCTCTCCCCCCGCCGCCACGCACGCCGAGATCGCCAGCGAGGGCGTCCACCCTCGGTCTTCCGGATTGGCGTAGCGCGCTCGGACCGTCGCTGTCCCCCTTGCGCAACCCCGCCAACCGATAGAAACTCCCCGCCAAACAGGAGACGCCTACCCATGAAACCCACACGCAAGGTCAGCCCCCGCTCGTTCGTGACGCAGGTCGCGGGGACGGGCGGCCCGACCGGGGAGGCGCAGGCCGGGCAGGGCCGGGGCGGCGCCGGCTCGGATCACGATCTCGTGCAGCCGGCCGGCAAAGGCGGCGGCGGGGCGGCCAATGACCATGACGCGCATTGATCGCAAGGCGGCGCGTTTCTAGTCCTCCCCCTCCCCCTCCTCCTCCCCCTCTGGCGACAGCACCCAGAGCACGTCGCCGTCGCGGCGGTCGGGGACGGGGCGGCCTTCGCTGTCGCGGGCCGGGGCGAAGCGGGCGCGGCGGCTGACGATGCGGCAGGTGGCGGCGTCGAGCGAAGGAGAGCCGCTCGACCAGCGCACCGCGCAGCCGCTGACCCGCCCGTCGGGGCCGATCTCGATGCGGTAGGTCACCCGTCCCTGCTCCCGGGCGCGCCGGGCGGCCGCCGGATAATCGTCTTCGCTGAACAGGCGGAACGGCCAGGCGGTGGGTCGGAGCGGCGCCGCATCGGGGGCGCGCGGCACCTGTGCCGGCGCGGGCTGGCCGGCGGCGAGCAGTAAGGCCAGGAGAGCGAAGGGCGCCATCGCCTTCGCATCTAAGAGCAATATCGGGCGCGCGGCAAGGCTGCGCGACCTCTCTTCGCGCCTAAGTGGCTGACCGTCCTTGCCTAATCCGGTCGCGGCAGCCAAAGGTGCGGCCCTGCTTTTTTGGGAGCCCTGTGATGCTGACCGCCTTTATCGCCCTCGCCCTCCAGGCCGCCGCCCCCGTGCCCGCCCCCCAGGACGCAGTCTCGCGCGCGGGCCAAGCCTGGGGCGCCTGCGTCAAGGCACGGGTCGACGCCGGGCTGCGCTCGACCCAGGCGGCCGAGGCGCTGGCCGACGCGGCGATCGCGGGCTGCGCGGCCGAGCTGGAGGCGATCCGCGCGGCGATCGCCGCCGACAGCAATGCTGAGGTCGCCGCGCTCAACGTCGAGCGCGTGCGCGGCGGCACCAAGCAGGCGCTCATCGCTTATGTCGCGCGCGAGCGCGGCCCGGGCGCGGGCCAGCCGCAAGCGCAATAAAGGCCGGTCAGGGCTGCCAGCCGGGGCAGAGGCCCGGACTCAGCTGGCTGGGCAGCGGGGGCGGCGCGGTGGCAGGCGGTCCGGCGCGGGCGCGCGGGCGCCGCGGCGGCGGCCGCCAGTCGATCCCGCCGGCGTCGAGATCGCAGACAGCCGTCCCATATGCGTCGCGCGCCGGCGTGTAGCGGGCGCGGGCGCGGACGATGCGGCAGGCGGCCGCGTCGAGCGCGGTCGAGCCGCTGGAGCGCGCCACGTCGCAGGCGATGACGCGGCCGTCCGGGCCGACCACCACCCGAATCGCGGACGTGCCCGCAGCCCCCGCCCCGGCCGCGGGGTAATCGCCCGCCGTGACCAGATCGCCGAGGCTTCGGCGCATGACCGCATAAGCGTCGGGCGTCGGAATGCCGAACCGCTCCGGCCCGATGTAATTGGTCGGCAGCCGCCAGCTGACGCGTCCCGAATCCCTGCCGAAAGCCGGCCGGCCGTAGAAATCGCGCGCCGGGGTGTAGCGCGCGCGGGAACGCAGGATGCGACACGTCGCGTGGTCGAGCGCGGGCGAGCCGCTCGCCATGGTGACAATGCAGTCGTGGACCCGGCCGTTGGGGCCGATGTTGAGCGCGAAGCCGACCGTGCCCTGCTCGTGGGCGCGCAGGGCGGAGGCGGGGTAATCGTCGGCGCTGAAATAGGTGCTGAGATTGGCGCGCGCGCGTTGCGGCGGCCGCGTGCTGACTGGCGGCGGGGGCGGCGGGGGGTACAGCATCGGCGGCGGATTGGGGATCTGCGGCGGCGGCGGCGGCTTTCCCTCCTGCACCGCGCCGGCTCCGGTCAACAGCATCGCCAGGGCAAACGCGGACATGATCTCCCCTCTCGATCTCGACGGGAATGGGTAAGCGGACTCAAAGGCAATGGGAAGCGCGGGCGGATTGCGGATCAGCGCGGCGGAGCGGGAGCCTCATTGCCGGAGCGGGCGAGCGTGGCATTGGCCGCCACCTCGCCGCGCTCGCGCGCAGCCTGGCGCCGGTCCGCGGCCTCCGCCGTCGCGGCGGAACGGGCGCGCAGCTCGGCGGCGGCGTCCATCGCGGCATTGTCGTTCTTGCGGGCGATCCGGTTCAGTTCCGCCGGCGGCAGAGCGCGTGCGGAATTGCTCCCCAGATCGGGCATCAGGGTGACGGCGAGGATCGCCACCAGGAACAGGGCGACGCCGCCGCCGAGCAGCGTGCGCTTGCGGAACCTCGCGCGTTTCATCGTGCCGGCGTCCGCCCGGTCAGCCCGAAGAAGCGCTGCACCATCTGCTGCGCCTCGCGGATGCGCGCTTCCTCGAGCCGGCGCAGCCGCGTCGCCTCGGCGCGCGCCAGGATCAGGTCGCGGCGGTCGCATCTCGTTGAATCGGGAAAGAAAGCCATGGCTGGAAAAAGCGCGAGACCGGCCGAAGTTCCCTCTGCCGCACGCCGCGCGGCCCGTGCCGCGGCCACGATCCATGCAACTTCCCGGGCCTTGGCGGCGTTGAACCGGGCAAATTGAACAGAAGGACATTTGTTATGGCGACGGTCATCGACGTGCGCGAGGCCCGTGGCGGGAGCCTCATCCCGCCTGCCGCGCAGCGCGGCTATCATATCGTCTATCGCGACCATGAGACCAATCACTGCCCGGGCTGCGGGCGCGCGCACTGGCATATCGGCCGGATGATGGCGGAATGCGCCTTCTGCGGGACCGCCCTGCCGCTCGAAAGCACGACGATGATGGGCGGCAGCCAGATCGTGCGCACGGTGAGACGGCGGCTGATCCCCGATCCGGCCCAGCACGCGGCCTGAAACGGCGCGCGCAGCGGCGTTAACCTGCTCTTTGCGAGGATCGGCTAAAATAGCCTGATGTCCTCGGGAAGCACCCTGCTCTTCGCCGGCGTGGCGCTGCTCGGCGTCGCCCTGGTCGCGCCGTCGCTGAAGAGCGGCGACTGGGCCGCGCCGCAGACGGAGCGGCCCTTCGCCGCCACCGCCGCTCCGCTCAAACGGGCGCGGATCGGCAACGGCTATGCGGGCAGCGAGCTGCTGCGCGGCCCGGACGGCCATTTCTACGCCGACGCGCGGGTCAACGGCGTCAATATCCGCTTCATGGTCGATACCGGCGCCTCGGTGGTCATGCTGACGCCCGGGGATGCGCGGCGCGCGGGCATTACGCTTCCCGCCCAGCGCGAGCTGGCGATGGGCGTCGGCGGCACGGTCTCGGTGGCGCCTGTCATGATCGACCGGCTCAGCCTCGGTACGCTCGAGGCCCGCTCGATCCAGGGCGCGGTCGCAGACCAGCTCCCGGTCTCGCTGCTCGGGCAGAATTTCCTGGCGCAACTCGGCTCGGTCGAGATCCGCGGCGATAGGATGTTGCTGAGGTAGCGCCGCTCATTTTGCGGCTTGCTCGGCCTCTGACGACGCGTCCGGCAGGCTGTCCAGATAGGCCCTGATCGATCGCACCGTCGCTGCCGCCCGATCTGCGGTGCGGGCGGACGTCTCCATGCCCATATAATCGCTTTCGACCAAGATCAGATAGTCGATGGCCTCCGCTTCGCCGGTACCGCGCACGAGCCGGCCGACCACCTCGAGCAGATAGCGGTCATATTCGCTCGCGGCGGGATGATCCTTCCAGGGCTCGCCGTCGGCCAGCACGCCGATCGGGTCCCAGTCGCGAAAGCCGATGTCGCGCAGCCGGGACAGCTGCACCTTCGGGCCGATCGCCATCAGCGGGCGGCGCTCAATTCGCTCGCCGCCGCACCGGCACGTTGACGTTGCACACGTCGACGCCGCCCGCGGGCACCTGGAAGAAGGTCCCGCCCCTGTTGGCGCGGCCGCGTAGGTAAGCGGCGAAGGTGGGCGTGTCGGTGCGCATCGCCTCGAAACGCGGGCGCTCGGCCTCGGGGAGATCGGCGGCGATGCGGATGGAGCGGATCGGGATCGGGGTCTCGCCGCGCTCGGCCTGATAGAAGCCGAGATTGCCGGTGCCGCGCGGGCGGGCGGCGAGCAGCGCCATGCCTTCGATCACCCGGCCGACATTGGCGATGTTGCGGTCGAGATGGCGCGGCGCATGGCCGATCACCGCGTAGAGCTCGCCGCCGGTGCCCGTGTCCGGCGCGAGGTCGCGGCCGACGCCGACCGAGGCGTAGCAATGAGTCAGCCAGACGCTGCGCCGGCGCGGGTCCCAGGCGACCGGCCAGCCGTTCACGAAGCCGGCGGCCGGGGCATAAGCGTCGGGAAAGCCGAGCGGGCGCAAGGCGAGGCCGACGCTGCGGCGCTCATATTCGGCGGGCGGGCGGCGGACGACGCCTTCGGGCAGCGGCACCTCGGCATCGCCATTGCCCCATTGCGCGACATAATTGTCCTGCACCCGGTAGATATTGGCGTTGTTCCACCAGCCGGCGCGCGCGTAGCGGCGCATGTTGGCGACATGGACGGGCGCGAAGTCCGGGGCGAGCTCGATGATCACGCGGCCCTCGGCGAGCTCCATGATCAGCAGATTCTGCGGGTCGATCGGCCGCCAGGCGGAGGCGGGGCTGTTGGCGATCACTTCGGCGGGCTCGGTCGCGTTGGCGATCGGCGCGGGGCGCCAGGCGCCGGTCTGGGCCGAAGCCGAGGCGGCGAGCGAGAGGGCGGTGAAAAGGACGAGTCGGCGGATCATCTGGCTATCCTATCTGCTGCGGCGTTCGATCAGCTCGATCCGCGCGCCGGCCACTTCCCACGTCCCGCCGCTGGTGGCGACGAAGACGGGCAGGCCGATCCAGATCGACATGAAGACGTGAATCTCGGTCGGCGTCGGGTCGAGGAGATGGCTGACCGCCAGCGCCACCGGCCGGTCCTGAGCGGTCGATGGCGTTTGCATGTTGAGACAGGCGCGGGTGAAGTCGCGCTGGGCGACGATCTCGCCCGCCGGCGACAGGGTGGCGCGGAAATGGCCGCCGAACGGGAAGGTGCCGACCTCGGTCTGCGCGCTCAGCGCATAGACATCGATCGGCCCGTCGGGGGTTTCGGGCGGGATCACGGTGGCGTTGAACGCGGCCGGCGTGCAGGGCCTCTTGCCGAGCCGGCCGACGGCGCCGCGCGCATCGGCGAGCCGGCGCTGGAACGGGGTTAGCAAGGGCCGCGATCCCGCGGGGAAGACCTCTCGCGAGACGACGCGCCGATTCTCGACGCGGCCGCGATACAGAGCGGCGCGGGCATCGCCCTCGCCGGCATAATAAGTGACCGCATAACCGGCGCCGTCGCGCTCGACCGTCCAGCCGCGCACCAGACCGAGATCGTCGCGGCGCAGGCGTTCGCGCAGGTCGTCGGTGGTCACCCAGGCGGCGCGGTCGATCTCGAACAGCAGCCGGCCGCGCTGCGCCGCCCAATCGAGCTGGGTCCGCTCCCCGGGCGTCTGCGCCGGAGCGGGCGCGGCGAGGCAGAAAGCGAGCAGGGCAAGAAGCAGGCGCATGGCCGAGTCTCCATTATCGCCCGCGATGCTGCGCGCGATGGTGCGCCGGGATCAAGCCCCGTTCGGGTTTCGCCCGGCCCTGGCCGGAACAGGTCGCCGTCAGGGTGGTTCAGACGGTATAGCATTCTCACCCATCGAGGAGATCAGACATGGCCGGCCGGGACGATATCAGGGAGCATATGGACGTGATCGGCGCCGACGGCGTGCATGTCGGCACGGTCGACAAGGTAGAGGGCGACCGCATCAAGCTGACCAAGGCCGACAGCGGCCAGGGCAGCCATGAAGGCCATCATCATTTCATCTCATTGGGCCTCGTCGCCGGCGTCGAGGGCAACACCGTGCGCCTCTCCGCCAATGCCGACGTCGCCGTGACCTTCGAGGAGGAGGAGGAGGAAGGCGCCGCTTCCTGACCGGAAGGCGCTGCGGATCCGGAAACGCTATCTGAAACTCCATAAGCGATGCGTCAGTCGAGGAAGGCAAAGCGGCACGGCCGAATGCCAGCCCTGGTCTGGTCGGCATCGCTCTTGCCTGCGCAAGCCATGAAGGCAGGGAGGCAAAGAGGCAGCCCGACCTTCCTGGAAGAAACGTAGCGGAAGGCCGGGCAAGGATGCGCATATGGGTCCCGATCCTGGTGCTCGCCGCCCTTGCCGGCTGCGCCACCGCGCCGCGCCCGGCCCCGCCGATCAACCCGGCCGAATATCGCTGCGAGAGGGACTGGCGCGCGACGGACGGCCGCTTCTTCGCGCGGGCGACCCTCGCCGAGGACGGCAGCCTCAAGGCCTATCATCTGACCTGGCTGCGCTTCGGCGCGAACTGGGTGATGCAGTTCGACTTCGAGGGCGTCAGGCTGCCGGAGCCCGGCGACGACTGGAGCCTGATGCTCACCATGAACGCGGACCGCCCGGGCGGCCACAATGTCCGGGTCGATCTGCTGCGCGGCGGCGCGGGCGGCGCGGATGCCGTTGCCCTGGCCGGCCCACGGGTGCACGCCGACACCTGGATCATCTCCTCCTGGCGCCAGGGGGCGGTCCGCGCCGCCGTCGCCGGCGCGCCCGAGCTGATCTTCCGGGTCACCGACCGGCGCGGGCGCGTGCGCATGGCGCCGCGCATCCCGGCGGCCGTGCTGGACGGTCCGGGCGCGGCGGTCCTGGCGCGGCGCGCCGAGATCGAGGCGATGCTTGCCGGCTATCGCAGCCGCTGCGAGTTCGTCCCCGCCGGCCCCGACATCGTCGTGACCTGAGCGGGCGAGCATTCTGCCTGCATGGACGGCGAGCGCCAGACCGTCACCGACCGCTTGCGCAATTGGTTCTCAAATAAATGTTGCCGCTCCGGAACATGATATTAGGCTGTTCAAGTTCCGACTCGGGGTGCCGCTGTTTCTGTTTGAGTCGTTACTTGTCCGGGCAGGGCGTTGCGAAGCCAATAGCTGACGGAGGCGGGAATGCCGGCTTTCAAGAGCATCAGCTTCGGCAACGCGGACGCTGGAACTGCGCAGCCGCGGCGGCGCGCGATTTACCGTCCGCCCGGGGTCTCGGTCGCGGAAGCGCTCCCGATGGCGGGGGAATTTGCCGAACGCGTCCATGACACCGGCGACGAGGCCGCCGGCCGCCGCTCCTTGCAGGTCTTCCTGAAGGATGCCGGCCAGGAGACGCCCCACGAGATCACCTCGCCCAACCGGCCCGAACTGGTCCCCGGCCCGAAGATCAGCGGAACCGCGGCCGAGCCGACGCTGTTGGCCAACAGCGTGATCATTCAGGAAGGCTCCCATGCCATCCCGATCTTCGGCAGCCGCAGCGCCGTCGACGTCGACAGCGCGGACCGCTCGCTACCTGACCCTGACCGGCTGACCCCGACCTCGGATTTCCGCGACAGCCGCCGCACGCTGGAGAGCGTGACCAGATCCTATCAGGTCGGCGATCCCGCGACGATGAGCGCTCGGCTCCGGGCGATCGCCAGGGCATTCGGAACGGTGGGGCTCTAGACGGCCGGCGCGATCGGCGCGCGCGGCGACACGAGGGGGAGGGATGAATGAGCATCGCACGCATGGGTGGACAATGGGGCCGTCAGCTCGCGCTGCCGCCGGGCCCTGCGGCGCCGGCGCCGGCGCCCGGCAATGGACCGAAGGGAGTTGCCCGCACCAACACGGCCCCACCGACGCCGGTAGCGCCGACCAACGAGAATTTCGAGGCGCTGACCAAATATATCCCGACCGAGACGATCACCTTGTTCGTGGCGACGGTCGGCGCCGCGCAGGCGATTGCCGGCGTGCAGGCGGGCGCTCGGCTGGATGACCATCTGGGATGGATCATCTACGGCACCTATGCGCTGCTCACGCCCGTGATCGTGTGGCTGGTCGCCTATTCGAGCTATGTGACCGCGAGCAGGGCGCTGCCGGCGGGCACCCAGGCGTCTCCGTTCGCCACGCCGACATTCCGGATGGTGGCCGCGCTGGTTGCCTTCCTGGTCTGGGCTCTCGCCCTCCCCGGTCTGCTGCCGGGCGCGGTCTGGCAGGTCGTGGCGAGCCTTGGCGCGTTGATCGTGTCCACCTTCTTGTCGCTGTTACGGCCGATCTTCGAGCCCTGAGCCTGGCGGCCGAGTGCGAAGGCGGGCCGGGGCCGGACCCGGGTCCGACCCGCTCGCCGCCTACCAGATATGCACCCTCTGCTCGGGCGGCAGATAGAGGCGGTCGCCGGGCCGGACATCGAAGGCGCGATACCAGGCGTCCATGTTGCGGACGACGCCGTTGACCCGGAAGGCGGAGCGGCTGTGCGGATCGGTCAGCAGGTTCTGGCGGAGGCTGTCCTCGCGCACGTGGCTGCGCCAGAACTGGGCGTGGGAGAGGATCCCGCGCTCTCGAAATGACGAACCGGGAAGGCCCTCCCTACCTCGGCACTTCGGCGATGCGGTCCGGAGTGACCTGGAACAGGCGCTGGGGATCGCCGGCGACGACGACCAAAGGGTGGCCGGTCCAGATCGACAGGAAAACGTGGATCTCCTGGGGCAGCGGATCGAGCAGGTGGGTGATCGCGATCGGCTGCGGCCGCGCGCCCGCCGCGGGCTCGGCGACCGCGGTGTCGAGGCAGGCATTGGTGAAGCCGCGCCTGCCGGCGATGCTGCCGTCGGCGGCGACGCTGGTCTTGAAATGGCCGCCCAGGAAATAATAGCCGCGGCGGGTCTGCGGGCTGATCTGGTAGACGTCGATCGGGCCGTCGGCGGTGGTCGGCTGGACCACGAAGACGTTGAAATCCTCGCCGGCGCAGGGGCGGTGGTCGAGGCGGCCGGTGGCGGCGCGCGCGGCCGCCATCCGCGCCTGGATCGGATTGAGCGGCGGCCGGCCGGCCGGGTCGATATGGACGCCGCGCGAGACGATTCGCCCACCCAGGATGGTGACCCGGTAGACCGCGACCGGGCCGCCGCCCGTATCGGCGTAGAACGTGACGGTGACGCCATTGCCCTCGGGCTCGGCGATCCAGCCGGTGATGCCGGCGGCGGCGGGATCGGAGACCCGGCTCAGCATGTCCTGGGTGGCGAAGCGCCCCGAGGCCGCGATCAGGCCGAGCAGCCGGCCGCGCTGCACCGAGGCGTCGAGCGCGGCGCGCTCGGCCCGGCTCAGCGGCTGCGGCGGGCCGGTGAGGATGGGGCGCGGCGCCGGGGGCGCGGATTGAGGCGCCGGGGTTTCGGGCTGGGGCGCGTCCTGGAGGCTCTCGACGGTGTTGCTGAGGCC
>JBKJZJ010000054.1:0-35290 GCA_046715355.1 Allosphingosinicella sp.
ACCGCCGCCCCGGCGCACGCGGCGCCGCCCCGGCCCGCGCCGCCGCCCGGCATCGGCCAGCCCGACGGCCGGCTCGGCCTGCAGGAGCAGGTCAGCCCGATCGGCCAGGAGGCCGCCTGGTTCCACAACTATATCCTGATGCCGCTGATCACGGTGATCTCGGCCTTCGTGCTGCTGCTGCTCGCCTGGGTGATCTTCCGCTACCGGCGCGGCCGCAATCCGGTGCCGTCGCGCAACACCCACAATACCACGCTGGAGGTGGTGTGGACCCTGGTGCCCGTGCTGATCCTAGTGGTGATCGCGGTGCCGTCGATCCGGCTGCTCGCCCACCAATATGATCCGCCCCGCGCCGATCTCACGATCAAGGTGATCGGCACGCAATGGGCGTGGAATTACGAATATCCGGATCACGGCATCACCTTCACCTCGCGCATGCTCCCCGACGAGCAGGCGGCCGCGCGCGGCGAGCCCAGGCAGCTGGCGGTCGACAATCGGGTGGTGGTGCCGGTCGGCGCGAACGTGAAGCTGCTCGTCACCTCGAACGACGTCATCCACGCCTGGGGCATCCCCGCCTTCTGGACCAAGATCGACGCGGTGCCGGGCCGCATCAACGAGACCTGGTTCCGGGCCGACCGGACCGGCGTTTTCTACGGCGTCTGCTACGAATTGTGCGGCGCCCAGCACGGCTACATGCCGATCGCGGTCGAGGTGGTGACGCCGGAACGCTTCCGGGCCTGGGTCGCTTCCCAGCCCGGCGCCCATATGCCGGGCGCCCAGCCCGCGGCCGCGCCGGCCGCCGCGCCGTCCGGCGGTAATACCATCGCCGAGGCCGAAACGCCGGCCACGACCAATCAAAGCGCGACCAGATAAGGCGGCAGACGCACCATGACCGACACCACCGCTAACGCCGTCCATTTCGAGGCCGCCGACCGCCACGACGCGCATCATGACGCGGACCACAAGCCCGGCTTCTTCGTCCGCTGGTTCATGTCGACCAACCACAAGGATATCGGCACGCTCTATTTGATTTTCGCGGTGACCGCGGGGATCATCGGCGGCGCCATATCGGGGCTGATGCGCGCCGAGCTGGCCGAGCCCGGCCTCCAGTATCTCGGCGCCTGGGCCAATTCGATCCATGCCCTGGTCGGCGCCAAGCCGGCCGAATTCAACGAGGCGCTGCATCTGTGGAACGTGCTGATCAGCGCCCACGGCCTGATCATGGTGTTCTTCATGGTCATGCCGGCGATGATCGGCGGCTTCGGCAACTGGTTCGTGCCGATCATGATCGGGGCGCCCGACATGGCCTTCCCGCGGATGAACAATATCAGCTTCTGGCTGCTCCCGCCCGCCTTCCTGCTGCTGCTCGGCAGCCAGTTCGTGCCGGGCGGCACCGGCTTCGGCGCCGGCGTCGGCTGGACGGTCTACGCGCCGCTCTCCACCTCGGGCTCGCCGGGGCCGGCGGTCGACATGGCGATCTTCGCCCTCCACCTCGCCGGCGCCTCCTCGATCCTGGGCGCGGTCAACTTCATCACCACCATCTTCAACATGCGCGCGCCGGGCATGACGCTGCACAAGATGCCGCTGTTCGTGTGGTCGATCCTGGTCACCGCCTTCCTGCTGCTGCTGGCGCTGCCGGTGCTCGCGGGCGCGATCACCATGCTCCTGACCGACCGCAATTTCAGCACCCATTTCTTCGACGCGCGCGGCGGCGGCGATCCGGTCCTCTACCAGCATTTGTTCTGGTTCTTCGGCCATCCGGAGGTCTACATCATGATCCTGCCGGGCTTCGGCATGGTCAGCCAGGTGATCGCGACGTTCAGCCGCAAGCCGGTCTTCGGCTATCTCGGCATGGCCTATGCCATGGTCGCGATCGGGGTGATCGGCTTCGTCGTCTGGGCGCACCACATGTTCACCGTCGGCATGGACGTGAACACCAAGATGTACTTCACCGCCGCGACGATGGTGATCGCGGTCCCCACGGGGATCAAGATCTTCTCCTGGATCGCGACCATGTGGGGCGGCAGCCTCACCTTCGAGACGCCGATGCTGTGGGCGCTGGGCTTCATCTTCATGTTCACAATCGGCGGGGTGACCGGCGTCGTGCTCGCCAATGCGGGCGTCGATACGGTGATGCACGACACCTATTACGTGGTCGCGCACTTCCACTACGTGCTGTCGCTGGGCGCGGTCTTCTCGCTGTTCGCGGGCTGGTATTACTGGTTCGGGAAGATGTGGGGGAAGCGATATAACGAGATATTGGGCCAGCTGCATTTCTGGCTGTTCTTCATCGGCGTGAACATCCTCTTCTTCCCGATGCACTTCCTGGGGATGGAGGGCCAGCAGCGCCGCACGCCGGGCTATGCGGACGCCTTCTCGTGGGGCAACCACCTGGCGACGATCGGCTATATCGTAATGGCCCTCGGCATGGTCTTCTTCTTCGTCAACGTCTTCTGGTCGCTGTTCGCCGGCAAGAAGGCGCCGGACAATCAATGGGGCGAAGGCGCGACGACGCTCGAATGGACGCTGTCGAGCCCGCCGCCCTACCACCAGTTCGAGACGCTGCCGAAGGTGGATTGACGGCGCAGCCGGCAATCCATCCTGAACTTGTTTCAGGATCCAGGTCCGGCTTTCCACAGCCGGTGCGAGCGAGGGAATGGATGCTGAAACAAGTTCAGCATGGCGGAATGTGAAATGGCGACGTTGACGCAAAGCTACACCCTCACCGCCGACTGGCGGGACCTGCTGGCGCTGACCAAGCCCAGGGTGATGAGCCTCGTCGTCTTCACCGGGCTCGCCGGCCTGCTGGTAGCGCCGGTGCGCCTGCATCCGGTGCTCGGCTTCACCGCGATCCTGTGCATCGCCTTGGGCGCGGGCGCGGCGGCGGCGCTCAACATGTGGTGGGAAGCCGATATCGACGCGCTGATGAAGCGCACCGCCTCGCGGCCGCTGCCCGCCGGGCGCATGGAGCGGCAGACGGCGCTCCATTTCGGAGTCGGCCTCGGCACCTTTTCGGTATTGCTGATGGGGGTGGCGACCAACTGGCTCGCCGCCGCGATCCTGGCCGCCTCGATCCTGTTCTACGTCTTCGTCTATACGATCTGGCTGAAGCGGCGGACGCCGCAGAACATCGTCATCGGCGGCGCCGCGGGCGCCTTCCCGCCGGTGATCGGCTGGGCGGCGGCGGCCGGCGACGTCGCGACCCTGCCGCTCATCCTCTTCGCCCTGATCTTCCTGTGGACGCCGCCCCATTTCTGGGCGCTGTCGCTGTTCGTCCGCTCCGATTACGCCAAGGCCGGCGTGCCGATGCTGCCGGTGGTGGCGGGCGCGCGGGCGACGCGGATCCAGATCCTGCTCTACAGCGCGCCGATGGCCGCCGCCGCGCTGGCGCCCTGGGCGCTCGGCCTGGCCGGGCCCATTTACGGCATCGCCGCCGCCCTGCTCAGCGGCTTTTTCCTCCTGCTCGCCGTGCGGGTGCTGGCGAGCCGCGCCGCCGAGCCCGCGGCGATGAAAGCGGAGAAGAGGCTGTTCGCCTTCTCGATCCTCTACCTTTTCGCCATATTCGGCGCCCTGGTCGCGGACCGGTGGATCGCTCTATGACGCCCGCCGAGCAGGCCGAAATCCGCCGCCGCCAGCGCAGCCGCGCGATCATCCTGGCGGTGCTGCTCGGCGCCTTCGTCATCCTCGTCTACGCGATCAGCATCGCCAAGATGGGGCTGCGCGGATGAAGCGGACGACGCGCACCGCCCTGCTGGCCGGCGGCCTCGTCTTCGGGATGACCGGCTTGGCCTTCGCCAGCGTGCCGCTCTACCGCGCCTTCTGCCAGCTGACCGGCTTCGCCGGCACGCCGCAGCGGGCCGAGGGCGGCAGCGCGCCGGGCGCCACCGCGCGGACGATCAGCGTCCGTTTCGATGCCAACACCTCCGGCATCCCCTGGCAGTTCCGCCCGGTCGAGCAGCGCCGCACCGTGCCGATCGGGGCGCGCAACCTCGCGCTCTACACGGCGCGCAACGAATCCCGCCGCGCCGTCACCGGCCAGGCAAGCTTCAACGTCACCCCGAGCCGGGCCGGCCGCTATTTCACCAAGATCCAGTGCTTCTGCTTCACCGAGCAGACGCTGCGCCCCGGCCAGGAGGTGCAGATGCCGGTCACCTTCTACGTCGATCCGGCGATCCTCGACGATCCCGACGCGCGCAACATCTCCGAGATCACCCTTTCCTACACCTTTTACCCGGTGGACCGGGGCAGGCCGGGAAGCTAGAGACTGCGACCTGAATATTGGAAGTGAGACATGGCCGGATCGAAGACCCACCAATATCATATCGTCAATCCGAGCATCTGGCCGCTGATCGGGGCCGTCTCGGCGCTCGCCTTCTTCGCCGGCCTGGTGCTGTGGATGCACGACAATCAGGCGGGCCCCTATGTGGTCGGCGCCGGCGTGATCGGCATCGCCTTCACCATGTTCAGCTGGTGGGCGGACGTCATCAGGGAAGCCCATGGCGGCGATCACACGCCGATCGTGCAGCTGCACCTGCGCTACGGCATGATCCTGTTCATCGCCTCGGAGGTGATGTTCTTCGTCGCCTGGTTCTGGGCCTTCTTCTCCTCCGCACTGTTCCCCGCCGAGGTCGCCGCGGTCGGCGGGGTCTGGCCGCCCGAGCATATGCACGTGCTCGATCCGTTCGGCTGGCCCCTGCTCAACACCTTGATCCTGCTCTGCTCGGGCTGCACGGTCACCTGGGCGCACCATGCGCTGATCCACGGCAACCGCTCGGGGCTGATCAAGGGCTTGTGGTGCACGATCGCGCTCGGCCTCCTGTTCACCGGCATCCAGGCCTATGAATATGCCCATGCGCCCTTCCTGTTCGTCGGCAATGTCGGCGACGGCGCCAATATCTACGGCTCGACCTTCATGATGGCGACGGGCTTCCACGGCTTCCACGTCATCATCGGCACGATCTTCCTGACCGTCTGCCTGGTCCGTTCCTACAAGGGCCATTTCACGCCCAAGCAGCATTTCGGCTTCGAGGCGGCGGCCTGGTACTGGCATTTCGTCGACGTGGTCTGGCTGTTCCTGTTCCTGTGCATCTACGTCTGGGGCGGCTGGGGCGCGGCCTATCACTAAGCTTGAGGCGTCACCCGCCTTCGTTCGTCCCGAGCGAAGTCGTGGGGCGCTGGCACAGTGGCCGAGCACACGCCCCTCGACTACGCTCGGGACGAACGATGATTGAGAGTGGCCCCAATCCAGCAAAGGTCGCCTTCAGGGGCCTGTGCCCGCGCTGCGGCGCCAGGACCCTGTTCGCCGGCCTTGCCGGCTTCGCTCCGAAATGCCGCGGCTGCGGGCTCGATTTTGCCGGCTTCAACGTCGGCGACGGGCCGGCGGCCTTCCTGATCTTCATCGTCGGCGGGCTGACCGTCGGCCTCGCCATCTGGGTCGAGCTTTCCGCCTCGCCGCCCTGGTGGCTGCACGTGCTGCTCTGGCTGCCCTTCGCCACCATCCTCACCATCGGCCTGCTCCGCCTCTCCAAGGGCCTGCTGCTCGCGCTCGAATATAAGCACCGCGCGCGCGAGGGCCGGATCGCGGACGTGGAATGAGGCGGCTGCCGCTCCTGCCGACCCTGTTCGTCGCCGGCGCGGTGGCGGCGATGCTCGCGCTCGGCATCTGGCAGCTGCAGCGTTCCGCCTGGAAGGAGCGGCTGCTCGCCGAATATGCGCGCGGGCCGGCGCTCCCGGTCGTCGACCTCGATCCGCTGCTCGACGGCGGCGGCCCGGTCCCGCCCTTGTCCTTCCGCCGGGTCCTTGTCACCTGCGATGCGCGCGATGCCGCGCCGGAGATCCGCGCCGGGCGGAGCGCCGCCGACGTTTCGGGACAGGTCTATCTCGTCCCCTGCCGCCCGGGCGCGGCGGGCCTCGCCGGGCGGATCCGGGTCAATGCCGGCTGGGCGAACCGGCCCGACGCCGTGCGGCGGCTCTCGCTGGGCGGCATCGTCGCCGGGCGGCTTGGCCCGGTCGAGGGCGACGGCCCGGTGACGCTGACCGCCGCCGGCGCCTCCCCGCCGCTCACGGCGAGCCAGCCGGCCAACATCGAGACTATCTCCAACAATCACCTGCTCTACGCGCTGCAATGGTTCTTCTTCGCCATTGCCGCGGCGGTGATCTACGTGCTGGCGCTCAGGAAGCGGATCGCGGCGACATTGCCGCCGGAGCCCTGAGCGCCTAAATCCGCCTTTCCCATGATGAAGCTCACCATTTTAGAGAGCGGCCTCAAGGTCGCCAGCCGGACGATGCCGGGCGTCGAGACGGTCGCGGTCGGCCTTTTTGCCGAGGCGGGGTCGCGGCACGAGCCGGCGCGGGTCAACGGCATCGCCCATCTGTTCGAGCATATGGTGTTCAAGGGCGCCGGCGGCCGCTCGGCGCGCGAGATCAGCGAGGCGATCGAGGATGTCGGCGGCGACCTCAACGCCTGCACCGAGCGCGACGGGACGAGCTTCACCGCCTCGCTGCTCGCCGAGCATCTGCCGCTCGGGCTGGAGCTGCTCTCCGACATGGTGTTGAGGCCGCATTTCGCGATCGACGACCTCGCGCGCGAGAAAGAAGTGGTGCTGCAGGAGTTGGCCGAGGCGCGCGATACGCCGGGCGACATCATCTTCGACGAGCTATGGATGGCCGCCTTCCCCGACCAGCCGCTCGGCCGCTCGATCCTCGGCGACGAGGCGAGCATCGGAAGGATCGCGCTCGAGGACCTCCATCATTGGCGAAGCGAGCTCTACCGCGCCGGCGGCCTCATCCTGGTCGCGGCGGGCAAGGTCGACCATGACGAGCTCGTCCGGCTCGCCGAGGCGCGCTTCGCCGGCCTGCCCGTCGGCGCGGTCGCTCCGGCCGAGACGGCCCGCTTCGGCGGCGGCGTCCGGGCGAGCAAGCCGCGCTCCGATCAGGCGCATCTCGCCGCCGCCTACCCCGCGCCGGCGATCCACGACCCGGACTATCATGCGGCGCGGCTGTTCAGCGACATCGTCGGCGCCGGCGCCTCGTCGCGGCTGTTCCAGGCGGTGCGCGAGGAAAGGGGCCTCGCTTATTCGATCTGGTCGGCGCTGCAGCCCTATCGCGACACCGGCCTCTTCTATTTCTACGCGGCGACCGCGCGGCGCGAGGCGGCGGCCGCCGCCGCGCTGATCGCCCATGTCGTCGCCGATGCCGCCGAGACCGCCACGGAGCGCGAGCTCGACCGCGCCAAGGCGCAGGCCAAGACCGGGCTCTTGATGTCGCTGGAATCGAGCTGGGGACAGGCCAATTATCTCGCCCGGCGGCTCGCCGTCCTGGGCAGGCTCGCCGAGCCGGCCGAGCTGGTCGCCGAGATCGACGCGGTCACGCTCGCCGAGGTCCGCGCGGCCGGCGCCGGGATGCTGGCCGGCGACCGGGCCAGCGCGACGATCGGCATGCCCGCGGTGCGGGCCGCGTGACGCTCGAGACGCTGGTCGCCGAGTCCTGGGCCGATTACGGGCTCGTCGATTCAGGGAATGGCCGCAAGCTGGAGCGCTATGGCCGCTGTCGCTTCATCCGCCCCGAACCGCAGGCCCTGTGGGCGCCGGCGGCGGCGGAGTGGGACGCGGACGGGGAGTTCATCCCGGGCTCGGACGAGGAAGGCGGCGGCCGCTGGCAATTCGCCCGGCCGGTGCCGCGCGAGGGCTGGGAGCTGGCCTGGGAGGAGGTGCGCTTCCGCGCCATGTGCACGCCCTTCCGCCACCTCGCTTTCTTCCCCGACATGGCGCCCCAATGGGCATGGATGCGGGCGCGGCTGAGCGAAGGATCGGAGGCGCTCAACCTGTTCGGCTATACCGGCGTCGGCACGCTGGCGATGGCGGCCAAGGGCGCGCGGCTCACCCATGTCGATGCCTCGAAGAAGTCGGTGGAGGCGGGAAAGGCCAATGCGGCGCTCTCCGCAATGGCGGACCTGCCGATCCGCTGGCTGGTCGACGACGCCGCCAAATTCGCGGCGCGCGAGGTCCGGCGCGGGCGGCGCTATGACGGCATCATCCTCGATCCGCCCAAATTCGGGCGCGGGCCCGCGGGCGAGGTCTGGCGGCTCGAAGAGGGCCTGCCCGGCCTGATCGCCGATTGCCGCAAATTGCTCGACGCCGACAGCCGCTTCCTGGTGCTGACCGTCTATGCGGTGCGGATGTCGGCGCTGGCGATCGGCGAATTGCTGCGCCAGGCGCTCGGCGAGCTCGGCGGCAAGGTCGAATGCGGCGACATGGCGGTGCGCGAGGAAGCCCGCGGCCTGCTTCTCCCCACGGCGATCTTCGCGCGCTGGTCGAAGGACTAATCCCGGCCTGCCCTGATCGCCGCGCCGGCCGCGAAGGGCGCGCCCGCCACCAGCAGCAGCGACACCGCGCCCAGCAATTGCAGCGCGCCCGAATCGCTGCCCCGCTCCAGATAGCCCGCGCCGAAGATCAGCAGCGGCACCGCCAACGGCAGCATCAGCAGGCCGGCGAGCGCGCCGCTCCGGCGCAGGCTGGCGGTCAGGGCGGCGACGCCGAGCGTCAGCGCGGCGAGGCCGGGCGTGCCGATCAGCAGGCCGAGCTCCAGCCGCATCAGCACCTCACCCGGCAGCTTCATCAGCGCCGCGGCCGGGATCGCGGCCAGCATCAAAGGCGGACCGAAAGCGAGCCAGTGCCCGGCGAGCTTGGCCAAAGCGATGCTCTCCTCGGCATGGCCGCGCAGGGCAAGCTGGTCGAGCACGCCCGACGCGCGGTCGGGCTCGACCAGGCGGTCGACGGGCAGCAAGGCGGCGAGCAGGGCCGCCATCCACAAGGCGCCGCCGCCGGCGCGCGCCAGCAGCGGCCCGTCCGGCCCGACCGCGAAGGGGAAGAGCGTCGCCACCAAGAGGAAGAAGATCGGCGGCAGCAAGGCCGCGCCGCCCGCCAGAGCGAGGCGAAGCTCGCGCAGGATCAGCGCGGTCATCCGAGCCTCACCGTCCGCGCGCCGGGGAGGTCCAGCGCCTGGTGGCTGGCGGCGAGGATCGCGCCTCCCGCAGCGCGGTGCGCCGCGATCGCCGCCTCGAGCCTGGCCAGCCCGTCCGCGTCGAGGCCGTTGGCGGGCTCGTCGAGCAGCCACAAAGGCGCGCCCGACGCGACCACGCGGGCCAGAGCGGCGCGCTTGCGCTGCCCGGTCGACAATATCCGCACCGGCACGTCGGCGAGCGAGGCGAGGCCCATCGTCTCGATCCCGCCCGACGGATCGCCGACCCAGAAAGCGAGCGCCGGCCTGAGCCGCTGCCGCTCGTCGAGCGCGAGATGCTCGTCGGCCAGCGCCGCCCCGGCGCGCTCGACCCGGCCCGAAGCGGCCCGCAGCAGGCCGGCGGCGAGGCGGATCAGGCTCGACTTGCCGGCGCCGTTGGGGCCGGTGACCAGCGCCGCCTCGCCAGGCCCGAGCATGAGGCTCAGCCCCTCGAACAGCAGCCGGCCGCCGCGCCGGCAGGCGACCCCCTCGAGCGCGAGCAGGGTCACCCGGCCTCATCCTCGATGGCGTGCATGTCGGCGTCGGAAAACCCGAAATGGTGACCGACCTCGTGGACGATGACATGGGTGATCAGGGCTTCGAGGCTGACGCCCGTCTCCGCCCATTCGTCGAGCAGGGGCAGGCGATAAAGGTGGATCATCGGCGGCAGCTCGCCCGAGGCCCAGCTGCTCTGCTCGCGCATCGAGCGGCCCGAATAGAGGCCGCTGAGCTCGAACGGATCCTCGATGCCGAGCGCGTCGAGCACCTCGTCGTCGGCGAGATCCTCGATCCTGAGCACGACGTTGGCCAAATGACGGCGGAAGCGCTCGGGCAGCCGCGCGATCGCGGCCTCCGCGAGCCGCTCGATCGCGGCTGCGTCCGGCGCATAGGTTTGACCGCTCTGCATCATTGCGCGACATAGAGGGGGACAGGCGAAGGAGGAAGAGCCGTGGCGGTGCTGGGCGATGCGGAGCGGGACGAAGCGCTGGCCGCGCTTCCCGGCTGGAGGTTCGACGCGGAGCGGAACGGCATCGCCAAGAGCTTCGCCTTCGCCGATTTCAGCGCGGCCTTCGCCTTCATGACCCGGGTGGCGCTGGCGGCCGAGAAGGCCGACCACCATCCCGACTGGTCGAACGTCTGGAGCAAGGTCGATATCCTGCTCTCCACCCACAGCGACGGCGGCGTGACGCGCAAGGACATCGCCCTGGCGATCGAGATCGAGCGCATCGCCGGGTAGCTTGCCCTCCGCCCGCCGCCTGACTAGATGACCGCCTTCCAGAGCATGCGGAGCGGTGGCCGAGTGGTCGAAGGCGCTCGCCTGGAAAGTGAGTATACGCCAAAAGCGTATCGAGGGTTCGAATCCCTCCCGCTCCGCCACCTTTGGGTTCGCTAGGACCCACCGATAACCGCCCCCTCCGGCCTCCGCGTCCGCCGGCCGTGCACCAGCCGGTAGAGCGCCGGCAGCACGACCAAGGTCAGCAAGGTCGAGGAAATGATGCCGCCGATCACCACCGTGGCGAGCGGGCGCTGCACCTCCGAACCCAGGCCGACGTTGACCGCCATCGGGACGAAGCCCCCGGCAAATCGGAACCGCGCTTTCCGAACAGCTAAATCGCGACCAGCGCTGCCGTTGCCGCCACGCGTAGGCTGCACAGAAGTCGGCCACCATCCGGGTACGCCGAGCGGGTCCGCCTCTGATTCGCCTCGCCCGGCCCGCCAGAACGGGCTACGGCTACGCGTCGGCGTTCAGTGCCGATCGCGCCGAAGAGCGCCATATCTTCAGGGCGAGACAGGCTGCCGCAGTGGCGTCGTAGCCCAGGCAGAAGGCGGGCCACCAAAGCGGGACGCCGGGATTGGCGACGATCTCGCCGTGCATGGCGTCGAACAGGCCATGGCCGAACAGGCCGGTGACGACGATCCAAAGGCTGGTTCGGAAGCCGATCACGGCCGCGGCACCGAAGAGCAGCAGGCCGGGCGTCTCCGCCAACAGGAGGGTTCCGCCGCCGGCAATCGCCGCGAAGAGCATGTACATCAACGCGAAGACGATTAGCTGCAGGGGATAGAAGCTGCGGTCGCGGTCGAAGCCGACCAGCATGGCGAAGGCCGCGACGGCCGGCGCGAGTGCGAGTCCCACAAGAAGCGGCAGGAGGGGCATCATCTTCCCCTCAATTTACGCGTTGAGGGGAGGGATTATGTTCCGTGGCGAGCTGAACCAGCCGGATCACGCGGGAACCGTGGCGGCCTCCCGGTTCAGAATTGTCCGCGACGATCGCGATAAGCTGGCGCTGACGCCCCGCGCGGGGCGCTGGAACGACGAGAATGTCGGTCGCCTGGACCGTAGCCGTCGGGGAAATGGCCGAGGCCACAGGCGGATCGACGATGCGAAGGCCGAGGGTCAGCGCGAGCGAACTTCCCATGATGAAGAGCATGCGCATGGCTATCTCCTTTCGGGGAGCGTCCGGAGCCGGGGGGAGGTCGGCTCCGGACGGGGGGCTGTTACTGGGGTACTCAGCGACGAACGGGGGCATTGCAGGCGCAAGTGCCCTTGCAGGCGCACTTCGGCCCACAGGTGCAGGGCAGGCACACGCATTTCTTGTTCGAGGGCTGCGTTTTCATCTGATCATTCCTTTCCAAGTCCGGTCATTCGGACCTCACCGATTTAGGCGGGATCGAGACTGGCGGAAATGTCATATGTGTTGCATATTACGCCAATGCCCCAACCTGCCTCTCAACCGCGCAACATCGCCCTGGTGGGCTATGCCGGCGCGCAATCGCTCGACATCGTGGGGCCGCTGGAGGTCTTCTCGATGGCGAACAGGTTCGCCGAGACCCCGCCCTACAATGTCATCCTAGCCTCACCCGAGGGGGGGACGATCACCTGCAATTCGGGACTGCTCCTCGGCGGGTCAGTGCCTCTAGACGCGCTCCCGGTAGACCTGGACACCATCCTGGTCGCCGGCGGTAGCAGGGATGCCCTGCGGCGCGCGAGCAACGCGCATCTGCTGGCTTGGCTCAACCAGCGCGCCGAAACCACGCGCAGGCTCGGCAGCGTCTGTTCGGGGGCGCTGGTGCTGGCCGCGTCCGGCGTGCTGGACGGCCGGCGCGCGACGACCCACTGGGGCTATTGCGAGGAAATGCGGACTTTCCGGCCAGCCGTGCAGCTCGAGCCCGATGCCATCTTCGTCGCCGATCCGCCTTACTACACCTCCGCGGGCGTGACCGCGGGAATCGATCTGTGCCTCTCGCTCGTCGAGGCGGATTGCGGGTCGCAGCTTGCTCTGGCCGTGGCACGCAATCTGGTTCTCTTCATGCGCCGCCCCGGCGGCCAGACCCAGTATAGCGAGGGCCTGAACGTGCAGGCTGCTGCCACGCCCCGATTGCGCCAGCTCGTGACCGACATCAGCGCCGATCCACGCGGCGACCTGTCCGTGCCCGAACTGGCCTCTCGCGCTGCCATGTCCGAACGAACCTTCTCCCGCGTCTTTCAGAAGGAGACAGGAGTCAGCCCGGCGGCTTTTGTCGAGATCGCGCGGGTGAACCGGGCGAAGGCGCTGCTGGAAACATCCAGCTGGCCGCTTGGACGGGTCGCCGAGCGGGCGGGCTTCGGCAGCGTGGAAGGCCTGCACCGGGCGTTCAACAAAAGGGTCGGCGTGACCCCGGGTGAGTATCGCCAGCGCTTCGGCCGCGTCTCCAGTGAGCAGCGTACCGTTTCCACCGGTGACTAGGACTTCTGCCGGACCACCGTCCGCCCGGCCGTGTCGGCATTGGGCCAGTCATATTGCAGGTAGCGCGCCGTCTCGCGCGCGGCTGCCTGTCCGCAAATGCGGGAGACGACATGGAGTGCGGCATCGATGCCGGCGCTGACGCCGGCTGACGTGATCAGCGCCCCATTGTCGACGATCCGCGCCTCGGGGTGAAGCTCGGCGCCGCAATCCAGCGCGCGCAGCTCATTCATTGCTGCCCAATGGGTCGTTGCCGACCGGCCATCGAGAAGACCCGCGGCGCCGAGCAACAGGGCGCCCGTGCAAACCGACAAAGTGAGCTGGGCCGAAGCGCTGGTGGCGCGGATGAAGTGGATCATCGCGGGATTGTGCAGTTCGCGGCGCGTGCCGGGCCCGCCGGGAACGACCAGGACGTCGACGCGCTCGAGCATATCGGGCGTACAGGTGGGCATGATCGTGAAGTCGTAGCGTGCGATGACCGGGCCGGAGCGGAGGGCGACGGTGACCACTTCGAAGGCGGGATCTCCATGATCCGAGCGGGCAACGGCGAAAACCTCGAACGGACCCGCAAAGTCGAGCACCTCAACATCGTCGAACAGGAGGATCGCCACCCGCAAAGGCATGCGACCTTCCCGGGGGCCGGAGCCGGACTCAGAATTTGGCAGATTGGGAACCACGAGGATCTCCAAGAACCGAAGAAGCCAAATGCCGTCTGTGGCGGTCCCACGACGAAGCACGATGGACAATCGATGGCCGGGCCGGGGACGCACCGAAAGGACAAGGGAGTTGCAATTTCTGCCAACCCGATCGGGACTGGTAGGGCCGGTCAGGGTACTTTAGTTGTTCCCCCGGGGGGATCGGGCATGAGCCAGGGGATCCGGCGCACCGCTGGCTGCGCGAGAGCGCTCGGGACGCCTGCGGTGCTCCGCGGAACGGCAAATGGGATCGAAACTACCGGAACCTTACGGTCCAATTTCGGCCAACGCGCGCTATTCGCTCGTGCTCCAAATTCGGATTCGGCGGATACATCGTCTGCTCGCCAGTAGCTGCTAAGGCACTGTTTTCAAAATTTCTCTGCCGCAGGCGTGCAGCGCACTCCCTCAATCGCTCCCTCATTTCAGGCGAAAAACGGGATTGGTCGCGTCAATCCCCGAACAGCTTGCCTGGCTTGACCTTGAGCCCGTCCGCAAGCCGGTGGATGTTGATCAGGCTGAGGATGCTCTCCCTGTGGCCACGGATAATCCTCGTGCGCTATTGAGTCTGCTGGCGCGCCTTCGTGGAGCTACCGATTGGCGCCATCATCGAAGCGAACTTCCCACCCTGGCAATGCGCCCTCACGCCGTCACTCGTACCCAGCGGCCCGCCGATGGTACGCGACCCGCGCCTAGGACGAACAGCAGGTACCAACCCGGCGGGGCCAGGTTCGGGTTCGCCGGCATGTCGACGTCGATCGTGCCCGCTCCCAATGCGCTGATCACGCACTCGAGGCCGCGCTGAGACATGTTGAAACCGTGCGTCACCGCGCCGGAGCGCAGCAGAACCACTTCGGTTATGTCCGCGGCGTTCGGCGTGTTGATCGTGAACGTGGTGCCATAATTGACCACGGAGGGCGCGTTGGAGATGCTTGGGCGCATCATGTCGATATAATCGGGGAAGAAGCGCTCGTGCGGCGTCGGACCGCCGCCGCCCTGCGGATCGCCGCCGCCCAGGATGCTGCCGTCCGGCAACAGCAGGAACGAGGAGTGATAGGTCCGCACGTACTTCATCGCCGGGCCCATCGCCCAGCCTGCGCCGGGGTTCTTCGGGTCGAATATCTCGCAGGCGCCTCCGTCCGCACCCGTGACGCCACCCGCAATGAAGACGCGGCCATCGGGAAGCAGGGTCGCGGTGAACTGCTCGGGCCGGGCCACGCCGAGGTTAGGGAGCGCCGTCCAGGCGGGTGCCGCGACCGACAGGTCTATCATCTCGGCGGTCTGCTGGGCTGCAGGCGGATTGCCGCCCATGATATAGGCGATCGGCTCGTAATTGGGCGGCCGAAGGATCAGCATCACCGAGGACCCCTTCTCACCCCCGGTGCTGCGATTGCCGTTGATCGTCGGATAAACTTCGGGCGCGGCAGGCGCCGCCAGATCGACCCGGTTGGCAGGACTGTGCGGTCCGGCGATGAACAGCCGCCCGTCGGGCAGCAAATAGGTCCACGGATAATATTGGTGATGGTTCATCGACGCTGGGAAGGCGACCGGCACCGCCCAGCCCGGGCCGTGCGTATAGATCTCGAACGACTTGTGGTTGCCGTACAATGTCGCGGCCGTGCCGTCCGCGAGCGTCAACGTCGTCGCATAGAAGCGGTTGTGCGTCGTGTCGTCGACGCGCGTCCAGGTCAGCGTCGCAGGATCGAAGGCGAACGACTTGTCCGGCGAGAATCCGCCATGGATCAGCACCGTTCCCTGCGGGGTATCGAGCACAGCATGCTCGGCCGACCACATATCGGAAGTGTTGACCGTGAGCCCAGGCGAGTCCGCAGGCTGATTGGCCGGTAGCATATAGGCGCCGGCCGGGGTCGAATAATCCCACACCCGCGATTGGTCGGCGCGCGTGTAGCCCCAGTAGAGCACACGCTGGGTGTCGGGCAGCAGCACCGAATGCATGAAGGCGACTTCCGGCGCGCCCGCCACCTCCTCCCAGCGGCCGGTGCCGTGGGCATGGCACGGATGTGGGTCGACGTCGGGACAGGCATTGCTGCCATCGTCGAGCGGCAAGCCCGTCCGGTGAGCGATCTCGTGCGCCATGTCATTGGTTAGCCACAGGCTCTGCCGCGCGCGGACAAGGCCGATCATCCCATTCATCATGTGATGATGGACGTGGCAGTGGAACATGAAGTCGCCCTTGAAATTGCGCAGCGTGGCACCCTTCGGGCGATGTTTCGGATTCTGCGCCTTCTCTTCCGCGTCGGTCAGCAGCAGCACCGGCGGGATCTCGGTTTCGACGACGAAGGATTCCGCCGGACCCATGCTGCGGATGTCGATCGCAGCCCCGCCAAATTGCCACCGCATCGCGTGCGGATGGAAGTTATGCCAGGTTTCCCTCGTATCGAGGTTGAAGACATACCAGCGAATCCGCTGGCCGCTGCGACCGACGATGGTCGGGCTGTTGCCGACGAAGCCACGCCCGTTGATGCAATGCGTCTCCATCGCCGCGCCCTCCTTCGAGGTCACGGTGTGGTGGAAGTTGGTGTTGTTCATCCACGTCACCGTGCCGCCGACGCCGACAATGACCGTGGCAGGGCTGAACACGGGAGGTGCACCCGTGATGGAGACCGTGACTGCCATTGGGCCGCCTGACACGACCTGAACAGTGCCGGTCATTTCCGGGTGGTGGCGGCAGAAATAATCATAGTCGCCGGCGGTCGGAAAATCGATCTCAGCCTCGCCGCCGAGCTCCTCGATATCGTCGGTGTCGAAAACGGGCTTGCCCTCCGGGTTCGCCATGACGTGAAAGAACACCGGGACATGGTCGGTGTTCACGATCGGCCGCGGCAGCGCCAGTTCCCTGATCGTGAACTCCTCGAGAAAGTGCAGGTGATGCTGGAGGCTGAGGCGGGTCTCTGCCTTCAGGCGGCGGGCATGGATGTGCGGAGCCAACTGGAGCGCCGCCTCGTCGCCGCACTCGAGCTGATCGCAGAGGCAGCAGAGGTGCGCTGCCGCCTCGGACGGCCTCTCCCGCTCGCCAGCGGGTTCAGCCGGCCCTTCCTTTTCGTGGTGGCCGGCGTTGGCGTGCTCCGCTTCGTCCCCGTGGGCGTCGCGCTGGATGACGAGAGGCAAGCCTTCGATGCGCTCCACATCGAGGAAGAGAGGCTCAAGGATCGACCAGGGGAAACGGAAGCGCTGCGGCGGCCGGTCGCAACGGCCGAGGACGACGATGCCGCCGAACATCCCCTGTTCGATCTTGTTGTCCATGTGATGGGCGTGATCATGGAACGGCCAGGCGCCGAGCGCATCCTCCGGCACATCGTAAGTGTAGGTCCAGGTCTCGCCCGGGCAAATCGCATCGGAGCGGCCGCCATGATGCGCCTTCTGCGTGCCGAACGGCCACGAGCCGTCGGAGTCGATCCCGTAGCGCAGGCCATGGACATGCAGCGTGTGGGACACATCGTCAGTGTTCCACACGTGGATCTTCAGCCGCTGGTGGGGCCGTGTGTAGATTACGGTTCCCGGCACCCGATTCATGTAGCCAGGCTCGTTGATGTCGGCCTGGATCAGCTTATCGGGCTTGGGAACAAGATAGCCCGAATCGAGATACTCGCGGTAGGTAACCGCTGTCAGCGACCGCGCGTCGATCTCCACCTGTGGAATAAGACCGTTCTCATGGCCATGATTGCGCATGCAGTCTCGGCCGTACTGAATGGGCGGTACGACCTTCTCCTGCGGCTTCACCGGGCTGTATCCGGGCAGCCGCTCGATCTTCAGGTAGATATGTCGTTCCACGCGAGCCGGCGGGCTCGGGTGGGGTACCTTGATTTCCACCGAAGTATGCGCACTCGCTACGTTCCACAGTACTGAACCCGCGGTCGATACCAGCAGCTCGTTGTAGCAGAAGACCTTGAAATAGAGGTCCGGTGACTTGTCGAACAGATCCTGGAAGGCGCTGCTGTCGAAGACGATCAAGAACGATCCGTCGCTTCGCGTCACCGCCCAATTGAGGAAGTCGTCCGGGAAGAGAAAGTCCGCGTCCCAAGCTTCGACGCGCACGCCGCCGATACCGTCACCCGTGAATGAGTCGATTGTCCGCCCTCTGATCTCGTATCGCATGGGTGTCTCCTGAGATTCAGTTTGGCCTATGTATATTCGACTACGACTCTCCAAAATGGACACGTACCAACCAACACGCGCGACCGACATGCATTAGCGCTCGGCGACTCGCCGTTCGTTTAAGTAGGCACTATTCTCGATTGTTCTGCGACTCGATACATCGCACAACACTAGCCTTTACACAATGACGATTTTGCGAAAAGCCGTGGGCTCACCGAAGTCATTGCTCCATTCTGGTCTGAGCTGACTTTCCCGGCATTCTTTTTTATGATTGCGCCAAGCGCGTTTGCGGAAGGCAGTTAGGTTCGTTCCGGTTTCCACCCCCGGCGTATGTTTAGACCAGCTTTAGCTCCCTGGGCCCACAGTCGTGGGCTATTGAGCCTGCTCGCGCGCCTTCCGCCGCCGCCTTCGCTTCCAGGCGTTGTAGCCGAGGCGGCTCGGAAACAGGACGATCCCTGTCACGACCATGACCAGAGCGAGCGCGGTCGCGATGATCAGGAGTGGCGTGTTGAAATCCTCATGGTTCTTGAAATCCATGATGTGGAGCGACCACAGGAAATCGTAGATGCGCCACAAAGTCGATCGGCGCGCGCTCACCGCGCCCGTATCGGATGCGACATAGAGCGAGACGGCGTTGCTGCCTTCGAAGTCGACGCGCCACGCGGGAAGCGCGCCGCGATATTCCGGCGAGGCCGTCGTCACCAGATGCGCGCCGGCCGCACGATCATTGCCGATATGGTCGCGCTCGGCGATCGAGACGGCCAGCGCCGCGGGGATCGGCGACAATTGCCGGCCGCTGCCCAGGTCGTAGAGCCGCGGACGCGGCGACCCGCCGGTCACCAGCGCGACGGGGCGCCCCATCAACGTGCGCAGCTCGATCTTATCGCCAGGACGCGCGCCGGTCGCCGCGATGCGCTGCAACCCGGCGGCAGCGTCTTCCATGCGGATCGGGACGGGAGGCGCCTCCGCGACGAGATGCTCGCTGCGCACCGTCTCGATTGGAACGACCGCGAAGAACAGGCCGCTCACGAACCAGAACAGGATCTGGATCGCCATCAGCAGCGCAAGCCATTTGTGAACCGTTCCCGCAACCCGCGCCGATGCCGACATGCCCTTGTCCCCCGGATTCTATTAAATTTATGAACGCCGCCGCCTCAGTCGTGCGACATGTTCGCCATGTTGCTCATGTCGTGGCCGGCATGCGGATCCGGCGCCGGCCGGGGAGCCTTGGGCAAAGGTGTTCGGACGGGCCTCCTCGGCGCCGTCTCGGAGGCCTGCGGCTGAGCCCGGGGCGCTTCGCTCCTGGGCGCCTGCCCGCCGACGTCGGCTGCGTTGGTTTCTTGCAAAGGCGGCGATGCCGGGCCGCTCGCGTTCATCTCGACAATCCCCTGATCGTTGACCGCGCCGGACGCCGCCTCGTTCTCCGGCGTCGTTTCAGCCGAGCAGGCGGACAGGATGCTCATTGCCGAAACGGCGGCGAGGATCGTTGGAACTGGTCTCATGAGCGGTCTCCATTGACTAAAAAACAGGGCCAGAAGGCAAGTATACGCGCGTCTCATGACGGCCACTCGCTCAGCCGCCTGCATCGCGCAACGCGGAGAGCCGCTTGCGAGCGCGGTAGACGCGCGTCTCCACCGCCTTTTCGCTGATCCGGAGCACGAATGCCGCCTCGGCCTGGGACATTCCCTCGATGGTCCGCAGGATGAGGGGGCCCTTGAGGTTGCCGGGCAATTCGGCGATGGCCGCCCAGAGCCGGTCCAGTTCCTGCCGGTCGGCCGCGACCTCATCCGCTCGAGGCGCGGGGTCGGCGACTGCCTCCACTTCCGATGCGGAGGTTGCGCCGAGAAGGATGCGCCGCACCGTGCGCCGGCGAGCCCAGTCCCTGGCCTTGTTGATCGCGATCCGGAACAGCCAGGCTCGGAGCGGCCGACCCTGGTCATAGGTGTCGAGGCGCTTGAAAGCGGACGCGAAGCATTCCTGGACCAGATCGAGCGCTTCCTCGGCATTCCCGATATAGCCGCGGATGAGGCGGTAGACAGGATCCCTGTGCCGCTTCATGATCTCGGCGAAGGCGGCTTGGCTGCCGGCGATGGTGAGAGCCGCCAGCTCCCCGTCGGAGCAGCCCGCCGGATCGAAGCTCATTCCGGATCGGCGGTCAGTGCCGTCACCACCGCCCGGTCGAACTTCTCCGCCTGATCCGGCCGAAGGACGGCGCGCATCGCGAAGATGTGCAACAGCGTCTGCTGCTGCAGGTCGCCCATTGTCCGGCGCGAGCGGTCAATCTCGGCGGTTACCCGTGGACCGTATTGGTGCTCCGCCTCGATGGCGGCGGCAAGGCGGGCGTTGTCGGCGCGAAGCTCCAACTCCAGAGCGCGGCGGCGGGCGGCGAATTGTGTCTCAATATCCTCGATCCGCGCGAGCTGGCGCGGGTCGAGGTTGAGCTCGTCGTGCAGCAACTTATGGAGCGCGCTCGGCTGCTGAGGGCGATGGTCGGATATGCTGCGTCCGATCAGCACACCGGCGAGCGCCGCAAGAAAGGCCACGGCGGCCAACAGCAAGGTCCTGCGGGTGGTTGGGCTCACCGGTCCACCGTCAGCACGGTCGAGGGGGCGAGGTCGGTCGCTCCACTGAGCCGGGAGAGCGATCGGCTGGCATCCGACTGCTCCGGCTGTATCAGCCCGCCCGCGACGCCCATGAGCAACGCCCCGGCGACCGCGATCACGCGAAAGCTTCCGGGCTCGCGCGCATGAAAGCTGTGGCCCGCGACTCTCTGGAGCACTTCGGCCTCCGTCGCGGCCAGCCGAACAGGTGCCTCGTCGTGCGACAGACGGCGCAAGGCCGCCTCAAGATCGTCCATCATCCTTACCTCCACCCCGCTGCAGAAACTGAATACGCACGGAAACTGATGACCCCTCACCTCCGAAGCCCTAGGCGCGACCGAGGGCGTTCGTCCGCGCCGGCGTGGGCGCGTACTGATTCGCCCGGAACAGGAATACAGCAATGACACCAAATGGCGGAGCCGAGAGACATCAGAATGCCGCCACTCTCCTCTCGACGGTGGGCGCGGCCGTTGCCGGGTTCGGCGGCGGGATCCTCTTGTCCGCTTCCCTGAATGCGTTTGGATGGTGGCTGCTTGGCCTTGGAGCGGCCGTGCATTTTGCCGGAATGCTGGGCAAGCGCCGACTGCAGGCTCGGCGCGATTACAGCCCGGCCGCGTGGGAACGAGCGGCTTATTGGCTCTGCTGGGCGGCGCTCGGCGTTCTGGCCGTCTTCGTGGTGACCGAATCCATCTGAGAATGTCTGGCTGGGGCGAGGAATTGAGGCTGTCGGAAGCGTAATGCGGGCCCGCGCGCGGCCCGCGTCACACATCCGGGCCCTCTCTCGCGGCGCTGCCTTCCCGGGCCAGCTTGGTCTCCTGCCAGGGCCAGTGGCCGTTGATCTCCACGCCCAAGGAGACGCTGAGGAACGTTCGAACGAGGATGAGCCCGGCAAGCACGATCAGGTCTTCGGGCGTCAGATCGATAACCAGCGTTTTCAGGATGTCGCCCGCGACCAGGAACTCCAGACCCAGGAGGATGCTTCGGCCGAGCCCCGCTCGGAACGGGCGATAGGCGGCCTCAAACCCTTTCGAAAGCGATTGCCTCGCGAAGGCCACCACCGCGAGGCCCGCGCCTGCAAGGATCGTCACCGTGCCGGCCAGTTCGAGAGCGAGCACCGCAAGCCGCACAAAGCTCTCCATGATGCTCGCACCAGCCTCAATGGTGATCATAGAAACCGACCCTCCGAATGTTGTTCCAGCTATCCGTGGTGTGACAGGAGAAGCATTGCTCGACCCTAGCCCGCTGTCTCGCCACTCTTTGGGACACCATCCTGAAATGCTCCATGAAATGGCTGCGCGGGGCCTGATGGCATTGCGCGCATTGGGTTGAGCTGGGCGGCGGATGCCGGAATCCCGCGACCGTCCAGGCAGTGACGAGATGGCAGCTGCTGCATTGCGTCCCGAACAGGCCCTGGTGAGGATCGCGGTTGGAATGACAGCTCGCACAATCGAGCGACGATTGAGCGCCGCCGGGCCGAGCGACTCCGCGCGAGCGATCCGCCGGGGGGTTTCGTCCAGCGGGCGCGCTTCCCGCGCTCGCCTTGGGAAGAGGGGTCCAGAAGCGGCCGACCAGCAGCGCATCGTGGTTCATGCGGGTGATGCCGGCATTGCCTTCATGCTCCACATGGCAGCTCGTGCATTGCAAGGCAGCGGCGTGGAAGCGGGTGGATTGCTTGTCGCCGAACGTGGTGGTCGCGTGGCAGGCGATGCACGTCCGCGGCTCCACGCCCGCGTGAGGCGTATGGCAGGTCTCGCAAGTGTCGCCGAATGGGCGATGCGCCTTGGAAAGCGGTCCGGGATTTACCAGGTCCTGCCACCCGGTGACTGCTCCTCCCCCCTGAGTGTGAACGAGAAGCGGGATAACGACGCCCAGGAGGAGCGCGGCCGCGATCAACGTCGCGTAGAGGATGCCGGTCGGTCTCAAAGCCAGCGCAGCCCGTAATAGAGACCGGACCAGATGTGCAGCGCCAGCAACGCGAACAGGATTATCGCCGCGGCGATGTGAAGCTTCAGCGAAGCCCCGAACAGGCTGTTGGCGACTTCTTCCGATCTGATGGCATATTCCGTGTCGGCGATCGCGCTCGCCATTGCCGCGGCGTCGGACGCTTCGTCCTCCGCAGCCACCTCCGGCTCGTCCGGGACCAGCAGGATGCCGAGCCAAGTCCTCCTGCCTGGGCGTCGGCCGGGCGCGGACGCAGCGTCGCTTCCGGATGGTGGCGGAAGCGCGGCAAACGCAATCTTGAGGGCGGCGAGTTCCGACTTGCGGCCCCGCAGCGCCCGCGCGACCAGCGAAAGGAAGTAACGCGCAACATAGCCGCTGATGACAACGAGGATCATGATCCCGGTGAGAGAAACGCCCAGCGGGCTGTTATATTTGTGCGCGGCGTGAACGAGAGCCAGGATCGGTCCCAGGACCCCCGCATAGATGTGGATGGCGAGCAACGTCCGCATCGACACCCTTTTTTCGATGCGCGCCCGTAGAGCGGGGATGCGCTTCACGAACACATAAGCGAGCGCCACGAGCATCAGGAGCAGGGCGGCGATGCCGACCAGACCTCCGGCGAAGCTGCCGGGGAAACGCGGCGACACGTGCACGAGAAAGCCAAGCGGCAGGATGAGCAGCAACAGGACGAGCGCCCCGATCACGGTCCCGCTGCGCTCCTGCATCAGGCTTCCACCACGAGCGGGCCGCCGGTCGTCTTCGCCTGGCACGCGAGAACGTAGCCTTGCGCCTTGTCGGCCGGATCCAGTCCGGTTTCGACCGCCATCGAAACTTGGCCCTCGAGCAGGCGGGTGACGCAGACTCCGCATTCGCCGACCCGGCATTGGAACGGAATCTCGACGCCTGCGCCTTCCGCGGCTTCCAGGAGGCTCTGATCGGCTGGCAGCGCGGCCGATATTCCGGAGATCGAGAATGTGACGGTGGCGGCGGCGACCTCCGCGGCCGCTTGGGACCGCGACCTTTTGGGTGGCGGCGCGGGTTCAGCCGCGGTTGACGTTTCGACCGGCGCGCCGGTCACGGCTTCCGGCGCATTGTCGGCGGGCAGGGAGGCCGGGCCGAATGCCTCGGAGTGGACTTGTGCGTCCGGCACGCCGAGTTCCTTGAGCATCAGCTTGATCGAGGCCATCATTGGCGGCGGACCGCACAAATGGATGCGCCGGCGACCGAGGTCGGGAACCGCACGTGTCAACAGGTCCTTGGTGATGACCCCCTCGGGACCGAGCCAGACGGTCCCCGGGCTCCGTGCCATGGTGGCGAGGACGTGAAGCTTCGGATCCTGGCGCTCGAGCCGTTCGATCTCGTCCCGGAAGACGAACTCCTCGGTCGAGTTCGCCCCGTAGAGAAAGAATATCTCGCCGGGCCAGGCGGTATCGGTGAGATAGCGGAGCACCGACATCATGGGCGTGATCCCGACGCCGCCGGCGATGAGGACGATGCTGTCGGCGTCCGAGCCGGTGAAGGTGAACGATCCGAACGGTCCCGACACCTTGATCAGGTCGCCGACCTTGGCGTTGTCGTGAAGATAGCAGGAGACGATCCCCTGCTCTTCCCGCTTGACGGTGATCTCCACATAGGCCCGCTGGGTGGGAGAAGAGGCGATCGTATAGGAGCGGCGCACCGGCCTGCCCCCGTCGGGCTCGACTTCGACCTGGAGGAACTGCCCGGGCAGGAAATCGAACGGGAGGCGATCCGACGACGTCTCCACCAGACGAAACGTCTCGACTGTCGGCGTCTCCTGGACGATTTGCGCGACCCGCAAGTCGCCCGACCAGGCCTTCGGCCGTCGGGCGGCGCTGCCGCCGATCGCGGCCGGCGCCGAAGTAGCCGGTGACGGCACGGCTGCGCCCGCGGACGGCGAGGAGGGCGATGAGGCGATTTCCCCCACGCTCCCTTTTCTGGCGCTCACCAGTTCGCGGACGCGATGAAGCCGGAACGCCTGAAGCGCCAGCAGCCCGATCGCGATAAGGGCGAGAAGAGCCATGAAGAAGAGGTGCATGGGGCCGAAACCCCAGAAAAGGGCCTCCCCGCCCTCGTGGTCAGCGCCTCCCGGAAGATTCATCTCGGCGCGAAACCAGTCCAGAGCGACGCGCTGGGACCCGGCCCGTTGAGAAAGGGCGGCCTTCGCCGCGGTTCCGCTCTGGAACAGCGATAGCCCATCGCGAAACCGTTGCCCGGCTTCCTCCAACTCGGCGGGCGTTGCATTCGGACGGGCGGCGGCCGAGCCCTGGGCGATCAATGCAAGGCCCTGGTGGATCCGGGCATCAGCTTCACGGGCCAAGCGGTGACGGTCGGCCGCGGCCAGGTTCGGCAGGCCCAGCAGCGTCGGATAGAGCTGTTTGGGGGCGGCGCGGCCGTGGCCCTCCCCCATCATCTCGCCCATCATTCCGCCCATTGAGCCGCGGCCGCCGGGACCGGTCATGGGTGCCGGCGGACGTTCGACGGTTGCCGCGCTGGGAGCAGGCTGGACCGGGGCGGCAGAGTTGGTCCCCGCGGGATGGTGGGCGTTGTGGTCGGTCGGCTGGGCGAACGAAGGCAGCGTCGTCAAAGCCGCGAAGGCCAGCGACACGCCAGCCCAACCGAGGAATTTGTTCCTGCGTGACCTCATCGCCGTACGCCCCGACTGGCTACATATGGGGCTCCCGCTCCATCGGCATCGCCTGATTCGACATGCTGTTTCCACCGGTGGCCGGCATGTTTCCTTGCTGCATGGCGGGGCCGCCCTTCATGTTGCCCATGCCCATTCCATGGGACTCATTCATATTTCCGTCGCCCGCCGTGCCCTCCTGGCGAGGCTGGGCGTCCATCTGATTGTGCATCTGGTTGGCGGACATTTGCGCGGCGTCGGTGGCAATCGCCGCGGCATTCACCTCGTTGGCCGAGGATTGATTGCCGACCGTGCCGCTGCCGCAACCCGACAGGGCCAAAAGCGCTGCAAATACGCCCGCGGATGTCGCTTTCAAACTGGTCCTACGTCTATCCATTGCAAATCTCCCTTTCGGCGTTGGCGCGCACAAAGTGCGTCAGAATCGAACTATCCTGGGTGAGGGCGAAAGGTTGATTCGACACGGAATCGATCCGCTCAACCTCTCGATCTTGGCTCAAAGCTCCGCAATCCCCTTGCTGTTACGCGCGGAACGCCCGCAGCCCTCGCGGCCTCCGGGTAATTCGAGGCGTGAGCCATTGGGGGCGGCGCGCGCCATTTCAGCCATGGGCGAGATGAGGGTGTGGATTTGGGCCTGCGTATTGCGATGGAAGGTGACGACGGTGAAATGAGCAAATCAGGGTCAGGAAGCGTGCGGGCATTTGTGTTGCTCCTGTTGGCGTTCGGCGCCCTTTGGTCAGGCTCGATGGCGCCCGCCCACGAAAATCATAATGAGCTTGGCGCTGGCCCTGGACCCGCCGTGGAGGCCGAAGCTGCGCCCGCCGATCTCGCCAACAGGCACGAGAACGCGGCGGCCATGCATGAAGGGGCGATGGAGCACCACGACGAGGCGGCCGACAAGAACAAGACGTTTGGGGAGCGGCTGATGGGCTGGCTCGGCCGGCTCCATACCGTCGTCATCCACTTTCCGATCGCGATGTTCGTGGGTGCCCTGGGGGTCGAGCTCTTCGGCCTTTGGCGCCGCGACCGGACGCTCGAGAGGGCGGCTCATGTCATGCTGATCGTGGGCGCGATCGGCGCCGTGGCGGCCGCGGTCCTGGGATGGTTCGGAGCCGGCTTCTACCTCACCGACCGGAACCCGGTTCTGATGATCCATCGCTGGCTCGGCACCGCCCTCGCGATTTTCGCCTTCGTTCTCCTCTACCTGTCGGCGACCTCGCGGAGGACGCCCGACAAGCCGCGCACGATCTATCTGATATTGCTTGGGCTCTTCACCATCGTGATCGCCGTTCAAGGCTATCTTGGCGGCACTTTCATGCATGGCGGCATGAGGCATCTGGCGTTCTGACCCACTCTCCACCAACCGCGAGCGCGAAGGGAGCAAATTGTGAGACTTTCAACCGGAGCTATGATCCTGTTCGCAATCTGCGCCTCGATCGCCGGGGCGCAGGCGCAGCCGGCGAACCGCGCTTCCGACCAGAGGGCGGTCGAAGCGGTGCTAGCCAGGTACAAAGCCGCGATCGAGCGTCTCGACGCGAGAGGGACCGAGGCGCTTTTCGCCGGGGATTCTCAGATTTACGAGAGCGGGGGCTCGGAAGGCACCTATGCCAATTATCTGGCCCATCACCTTGGCCCTGAGCTCGGGCAGTTTCGGTCGTTCCGCTTCTCCAATTATCGAATCGAAGTGCGCTTCGAAGGCCCCGTCGCCCTCGCCACCGAAACCTATCGCTACAGGATCGAACCCACGACCGGTGAGGCGGTCGAACGGGCCGGAGTGGCGACCAGCGTGCTGAGGAGGATCAGAGGGAGCTGGCGGATCATCAGCATGCACAATTCTTCGCGCCGGCCGCCGGCGCCCTGAGGTTCGGCGAATTGCCGCCGGTCATCGATTGTGCGGCACCGCCCCCCTAGAACCAGGCTCTTACTCCGAGCACCAGGCTCCAGCCGCCGACACTGTCGCCGGCGATGCGCCGGAAACGAGCCGTGTCGCCGAATGCGCGCTCATATTGGACGCCGACGTAGGGAGCGAACTCGGGAACAATCTCATAGCGCAGGCGAAGTCCCGGTTCGACGGTCGACAGGCCGGAGCCGATGCCGAGTTCCGGGACATCCTGAAGCGAGAAATCTACCTCGAAGCGCGGCTGCAGGATCAGCATTTGCGTGATGCGCAGGTCATATTCCGCCTCGAAGCGCGCGCTCAAGTCGCCCTTGTTGGACAGGAACAGGGCGCCGTCGACTTCGAACCAATAGGGCGCCAGTCCCTGGATGCCGAGGACGAGATAGGCGCGCCTCGGATCGGGCAGGAAATCGTATCGAACGCCTGCCTGGAGATCGAACCATGGGTTGATGGCATGGCTCCAAAGCGCCTGCGCCTCCACGCGTTCCACGCCTTCGCCGAAAGTGCCCTCGCCCTGGCTCTTGATCCAGAGCTTGTCGATGTCGCCTCCATACCAGAACTGCGCGTCGTCCCAGACATAGCCCTGTGCGCCATCGCGAAAGCTGACCTCCAGCTGGTCCACCAGGAACCTGTAGTTTGTGGTGCCCCCGTGCTCTTGTCGTTCCGCCTGGCGCGCTTCCGCCATTCGATCCTCGCCGAACACCCGATCGGCGGCATGGGCAGGGCCAGCCAGGGCTTCGGGCGGCGGAGGCGCGACGGGAGGCGCCGACATTTGCGATGCGGCCCCCACCTGATGCCCCGCATGGGGATCGGGCGCAGGCTGCATCGCTCCCATGGGTTGCTGGGCGGCCTGTCCGGCCGGCGATTGCGGCCGCTGCGGCGGCATGGCGCGGCCGGGCATCGCCGGCGTAGGCGATGGGGCGGGCGCGGGGGCCGGCATGTTGTGCCCGGCGTGGGGATCAGCGACGGGTGCGCTCGGTTGCGCCGGAGCAGGCCGCGCCGGCATGTTATGACCGGCGTGAGGATCGGCGGGCGCCGGGGCGGGTCGCGCGGCCGGAGCGCGCCGCCTGGTGCGTGCTGCGGGACGCGCGGGCGCCGCATCTTCGGCTTGCCGGGTGGGAGGAGCCGGCGGAGACGGCGCGCCATGGCCGCCATGCTGCGCCAGAGCCGGCGTCGACACGGAGGCGGCGGACAGCAGGATCAAGAGCCGCTTCATGCCGCGTCTCCATCAAGAGGACGCACGGTGACGCGCCGCATCATGCCGGCGTGCATGTGGTAGAGCAGGTGGCAGTGGAACGCCCAGTCGCCGGGAGCGTCCGCGGTCAGATCGACGCTGACGATCCCCCCGGGAAGCACGTCCACCGTATGCTTGAGCGGATGGTTGCCGGGGTTCCCGTTCACGAGCTCGAAGAAGTGGCCGTGGATGTGGATTGGGTGCGCCATCATCGAATCGTTGATCAGCCTTAATCGGACCCGCTCGTTGCGGGCGAAGCGGATCGGGTCTGGATTTTCGCTGAAGCGCACGCCGTCGAACGACCACATGAAGCGCTCCATGTTGCCGGTCAGGTGGACGTCCACGGTGCGCGTCGGCGCCCGGCGGTCTGGATTGGGCACGAGCGACACCAGATCGCGGTAGGTGAGCACCCTGTGGGTGACGTTCTCCAGGCCGGTTCCCCGATCGCCCGTCCTGTCGGTCGGGTTCATCGCGATATTGTCGACCCCAACACCCGTCCTGACGCCGCGTGGCGGATTGGAGCGGCTGTACATCGGCATGTCCGCGTTCCCGGCGCCTTGACCGGCCGGCATATTCCCCTGAGCCATGCCGGCCATTTCGCCGCTGTTCGCGTCCTGGCTGCCAGGGCCGGGAGTCCCGTGGTCCATGCCCGCCATCGGCTCGGCGGCGCCGGCCGCGGCCCGATCGCCGGGTGCTGCCGCCGGGCCGTGATTCATGCCCTCCATCCCCATGTCGCGCATGGCGAGCAGCGGCCGTTCGCGCACAGGCGGCACGGCTGCGCTCATGCCCATGCGCGGCGCGAGCGTGGCGCGCCCCAGGCCGGAACGGTCGATCGCTTCCGCCACCAGGGTGTAGGCGCGGTCCTCGGTCGGATGGACGATCACGTCATACGTTTCGGCGACCGAAATCCTGAACTCGTCGATCTCGACGGGCCGGACATTCTGCCCGTCTGTCGAGATCACCGTCATCGGCAGGCCGGGGATGCGGACGTTGAAGATCGACATGGCCGACGCGTTGATGATCCGGAGGCGCACCCGCTCGCCGGGATTGAACAGGCCGGTCCAGTTCTCCTGCGGGCCGTGGCCGTTTATGAGGTAGGTGTAGGTCGCGCCGGTCACGTCGAGCATGTCGGTGGGGTCCATCCGCATCCCGGCCCACATCATCCGTTCGGAAGCCGGCATCTGATGCTCGGGATCGCCGCCCAGCCGGCCGGCGAGGGTCATCCGCTGCCGATTGAAATAGCCGCCGTCCTGCTTGAGCTTGCGGAAGATTTCGTGCGCATGGAGAGTGGAACTCCAGTCGCTGAGCACGATCACATGCTCGCGGTCATAAGCGACCGGATCGGCCCCCGCCGGGTCGATGACGATCGGGCCGTAATGGCCCTGCTGCTCCTGGAGGCCGGAATGGCTGTGGTACCAGTAGGTGCCGCTCTGCCTGACGGGGAATTGATAGACGAACGTCTCTCGCGGCCGGATGCCGGGAAAACTGATCCCGGGCACGCCGTCCATCTGGAAGGGCAGCAGCAGGCCGTGCCAATGAATGGAGGTATCTTCCTCGAGCGTGTTGGTGACCGCGATCCGCACGTCTTGGCCTTCACGCAGGCGGATGAGCGGCGCGGGCAGCGTGCCGTTGATGGTGATCGCATGGCCCGTGCGACCGCCGACGGTGAAGCGCGAATGGCCGACGCTCAGCCTGATGTCCTCGCCCGTAAGCGTCGGCATGCCGGGACTGGTGCCGGCCGAGCCGGTCTGAGCCCAGGCTGGGAAGAGCCCTGCGAGGCCAAGGCCGAAACCTCCCAGCGCCGCGCCGCGAAGGAGCATGCGCCTGTCGATCGGGAATTGATCGTGCATGTAAATTTTCCTCAGGCCGCCGCATCGGCAGCCTCCTTAGATCGAACGGGGGGAAGGGTGGCGACAGCAGCCACCCTTCCTTAGCCGGGTCGATCAGTGGTTTTGGTGGCCCTGCGGCTGCGGTTGCGGCGCCGCCTGTGGCGTCCGCCCCCCGCAGCAGCTGCAGCTGCCGCCGGCCGCCATGTTCTCGCAGCAATCCATGCGGCCATTGCCGTTTCTGTCGGCACAGCAGCCGCCTTGCATGCCATGGCCCTGATGCTGGCCTTGTGGAGTGCCCCGAGGCTGGCCCGGCGGCGGGGTTTGCGGGTGTTGTCCGGGCCGATGCTGGGCGTGTGGATCGGCGGCGGGCCCGGCCGGCGCGGTCTGCGCGACGGCAGGGGAGGCGATCGCTAGCGCGAACGCGGCAATGATGATCTTCATGTTCAATCTCCGAGCAATTTGGACGAGGTTCAAATCTCTGGAGCTATACGCGGAGGGGGCGTCTCCCCCTCAGGCTGGACGCCTACAAAGACCTGGTGGGCGACCGGTGCGAACTGGCCGTTTGCCGGTCTGGTCGGCTCGACGACTCGTGACTCCGTGGCGGGAAGCGCAGCGCACGCGCTGACGCAGCTCATCTCCCTGTCGCCCGGCCCGCCGGAATCTCCCGGACAATGGCCCTGCATTTCCCCTGCCTGCGACATTGCCGAGTGCGCCGAGGCCATGCCATCGCCACTCGACATGATCGCAGGCGAGGCGAGGAGCGCCAGTGCGACCAAAAGGAGGAAAAAGGGGCGCAGCATCGGCGATCTGTTCATTGGGGCTGAGCGAGGATCTGTTGACAGCGTCGGTGAGCCTGATTCATCGGGCTGGAGCCAGTCCCTTTCGTCTCGCCATGGTCGTGGCGCGTCTGGGTTCCCATCTGTCGCGCCATCTCCTGGCATCGCGCGCGCTCCTCCGCCGCTGTGACGCAGCCCCCTAGCAAAGCGATTGGCAGAAAGATCAGGACGGACATCCGCGTCATGTTCTTCATCTTCGTTCCTTCGGATTGGATCAGCGGCCCCTTTCGGTTACGCATTTGAACAGACCATCCCTCACTGCCCTTGAAACCGTTGCGCCTCGTACAGATTCGAAACACGGAGGATGCATGCTGTCTGTTTTGGCCAATCGCACATACCGCCCAAATGCGGGCGCCATATCGCTACGAAGAATCTCTGAGTGCCCTGCGCGGAGCGGCTGTGGCACTGGAGATGATCGGGCCCGCACGGCAATGAACCGTCGGCGTCGAGCCCGAGCCTCAAAAGCCGCTGATTGGGCGAGCCTGAAAGGATCGTATGTCACGACTGCCACTTCACCGCGAGCGACACCTTGTCTCAAGGATTGGCTGGCTCCGGGCCGCGGTTCTCGGCGCCAATGACGGCATCGTCTCGACGGCCAGCCTCATCGTTGGAGTCGCCGCCGCAGCCGCCCAGCGGAGCGACATTCTCGTCGCCGGCGCGGCTGGGCTCGTCGCCGGTGCGATGTCGATGGCGGCGGGAGAGTATGTGTCGGTCAGCTCCCAGTCCGATACCGAGCATGCCGATCTCGCCCGTGAACGCGAAGAACTGCGCGACAACGTCGATGCGGAACATGACGAACTCGCCCGTATCTACGTAGGGCGCGGCCTGGACCCGGAGACTGCGATCAAGGTCGCCGGTCAGCTCATGGCTCAGGATTCGTTGGCCGCGCACGCGCGAGACGAGCTGGGCATATCCGAAATGACAGCGGCGCGCCCGATCCAGGCGGCCCTGACATCGGCCGCTACCTTTACGCTCGGGGCGGCGATGCCACTATTGGTCGTCGTCATCGCTCCCACGCCATTGCTCATCCCCCTGGTCGCCATCGCTTCCCTGCTGTTTCTGGCCCTGCTCGGGGGAGTCGGTGCAGCGGCAGGAGGAGCGAACGTCTGGCGCGCAACCGCTCGCGTTACCTTCTGGGGAGCCCTTGCCATGGGGCTGACTGCCGGGATTGGGCGTTTGGTGGGGGCGGCCATCTGAATGGCGGCGAAGCGCAAGCTCGGACGGCCGAGGAAATGATGCCATTGGCTTCGTCGGGGCCAACCGGGATCTGGTTGGACAGGTCAAGTCGAAAGCGGGCAGCAGGCCATCTCGTTCCAAAGCCAAGGAGGGGAGCCGTTGGAGAGCCGCGAACATTGGAGTGAAGTCTATCGCAGGAAGGAAGCGGACAGCGTGAGCTGGTATCAGCCCAACCCGCAGCCTTCGCTACGCGTTCTGGACCGGTTCGGCGTGCCGAACTCAGCCTCGCTGGTCGATGTCGGGGGCGGCGCCTCGAGCCTCGTGGACCGCCTGATCGAGCGCGGCTGGTCCGACCTGATGGTCGTCGACATAGCGGCCCCTGCCTTGGAGGTCGCCAAGGCCCGGCTGGGGCGGGCGGCACAACGGGTTCAATGGACGGTCGCCGACATCACCCAATGGCTGCCGAGCCGCACCTTCGATGTGTGGCATGACAGAGCCGTGTTTCACTTTCTCACGGAGCCTGATCAAAGGGAAGCATATCGCCGGGCGATGAGCCTTGGAGTAGCTCCGCGCGGCGTGGTCGTCATTGCCACCTTCGCCCCCGACGGTCCGGAGCGGTGCAGCGGGCTACCCGTCCAGCGCTATGGTGCCGCGAGCCTGGCGAAGGAGATGGGATCCGTCCTGGAGCTGGTGGACCATTGGCGCGAAACGCACGTCACGCCTGCCGGAAGCTTGCAAGCCTTCAATTGGTGCGTTTTTCGACGGGAATAGAGCGCCACGATACGCTCTCCTTGAACTCCCATTAGATATAACTAAATTAGCACTCTCTACTGGAGCGTGACGTGATTATCAGGCAGACTTCCGCATCCGCATCCGGATTCGAGGAGCAGGCCGCGCAGGCGGCCGGGCTTCTCCGGGCGCTTTCGAACGAGAGCCGGCTGCTGATCCTGTGCTACCTCATCGAGGCGGACGAACTTTCCGTCGGCGACCTCGTCGCGCGGGTGGGCCTCAGCCAGTCCGCTTTGTCGCAGCATCTGGCGAAGCTTCGCGAGGAGGGTCTGGTGGGCGCCCGCCGGGAGGCTCAGCAGATCTACTATCGCGTCTGCGATCCGAAGGCCGGGCAGGTGCTCGCGCTTCTCCATGATCTCTTCTGCCCGGACCTCGGGCGAGAGGCCGCCACATCGGAAAAGAGGAGCTGATCATGGAAGCCGACATCCATCTTTCCCGCGCCGCGGAGCAGGTCCGCGCTGTCCTTCGAGGCGAAATCAGGACGCCGCACGTCAAGGCGTTCTTCGACGAGCCGACCTTCACGGCAAGCTACGTCGTTCACGATCCTGCGACCAAGGTCGCTGCCGTCATCGACAGCGTGCTGAACTTTGACCAGGCGGCCGGACGCACCTCTTTCGATTCCGCGGACCAGATCATCGCCTATGTCAACGAGGAGGGGCTGAAGGTCGAGTGGATCTCCGAGACGCACGCCCATGCCGATCACCTCTCTGCCGCGCCCTATCTTCAGGAGAAGCTCGGCGGGATGCTCGTGATCGGAGCTGAGATCCTCACGGTCCAGAACGTCTTCGGTAAGATCTTCAACGAGGGTACCGAGTTCGTCCGCGACGGATCCCAGTTCGATCGCTTGTTAGATGATGGCGATACCTTGATGATCGGCGAGGTCCCGCTGATTGCGCTTCATGTCCCCGGCCACACGCCGGCCGACATGGCCTACGTTATCGGCGATGCCGTCTTCACCGGTGACACGATGTTCATGCCCGATTATGGCTCGGCTCGGGCGGATTTCCCCGGCGGCGACGCGCGCCAGCTCTATCGGTCCGTGAGGCGGCTGATGAAGCTGCCGGACGAGAGCCGGGTCTTCCTTTGCCATGACTACAAGGCGCCGAACCGCGAGGAATATGTCTGGGAGACGTCGATGCTCGCCGAGAAGACGGGCAACGTCCACTTTCACGAGGGCGTGAGCGAGGATGCCTTCGTTGAGATGCGGACCCAGCGCGACGCGACGCTCGCCCTGCCCAAGCTCATCCTGCCGTCGATCCAGGTAAATATCCGCGGGGGACGGGTGCCCGAGCCCGAGGAAAACGGCGTCAGCTATCTCAAGCTCCCGCTGAACCAACTCTAAGGGAAATTCTGGTCATGGAACCACTTTCGCCTCTGGTGGCGACGGCTGGCGGTCTGCTCATCGGCACCGCCGCCGCGCTCTTCCTGCTTCTCACCGGCCGCATCGCGGGCGTCAGCGGCATGGCCGCGGTCGCCGCGCGCATCGGCTCCGGCGGCACGCCCTGGGGTCAGGCTGCCGCTTTCATCGTCGGTCTCCCTATCGGCGCGGCATTGATCATTGCCTTAGTGCGCGCGCCGGAGTTTGCGGTCACCTCATCGATTCCGTTGCTGATCGCAGCGGGGCTTCTCGTCGGGTTCGGCACCCGCCTGGGGAACGGCTGCACGAGCGGCCACGGTGTCTGCGGCATCGCGCGTCTATCGCCGCGATCTCTGGCCGCGACTGGCACCTTCATGGCCAGCGCGATCGCGACCGTCTTCCTCGTCCGTCATGTAACCGGCGCATAAAAATGCGCATCCCGATACCGGCGCTGCTCGTCGGACTGATCTTCGGTGCCGGGCTAGCGCTGTCCGACATGATCAACCCGGCGCGAGTCCTGGCGTTCCTCGACATAGCCGGCCCTTGGGACCCGACCCTCGCCTTCGTAATGGGCGCTGCTATCGTCCCGTCAGCAGCAGCCTATGCGATCAGCCGACGGATGAGCCGACCGCTGCTCGGCCGTGAGTTCTTCATTCCTGAAAATCGCAAGCTTGACCCACCATTGTTCCTCGGCGCCGCGATGTTCGGATTCGGTTGGGGCCTGGTCGGCTTCTGTCCGGGTCCCGCCATTTCCGGACTGGTGCTCGGCTATTGGCAGCCGTGGCTCTTTGTCGCCGCCATGCTGATCGGGATGCTTCTGCAGCGCATCACTGCAAGCAGACTGAACGGTCCATCCGCACCCCCGTCGCCCACCGAAGGAAAGACGATGCAATCCAAGCCGCTCACACCAACCCTGTCCGTCGGGCCGCAAATCGCCCTTGCCGACCTCGCGTCCGCGGCCCAGCGGTTCCGCGCCATCATCAACAATCGCCCCGACGGCGAGGAGCCGAGGCAGCCGAGCTCGGCCGAAATCGAGGCCGAGGCAAAGCGGCTGGGACTCGAATATCGTCACATCCCCGTCGTGCCGGGGCAGCTTTCCGACGACACAGTCCATGCCTTCGCCGACGCTCTCCAAGAACTGGAAGGCCCGGTATTCGCCTTCTGCCGCACCGGAACGCGTTCGACGAGCCTGTGGGCGATAGGCGAGGCGGCTCGAGGCACGCCCGACGGAGTTCTGCAAGCGGCCGCCGGGGCTGGCTATGACCTCGGCGCGCTCCGGCCCCGGCTCGAGCAAATCGCGCGGCGCCGCCCAACCGCACAATAAGCCACGCGATCCGGAAGGCACGGCCATGCTCGACACCATCCAATATCTGCTCGGGGCCGGCTCAGGTGTGCTCGTCGGTTTCGTGCTCGGCCTCGTCGGCGGCGGCGGGTCGATCCTCGCC
>JBKJZJ010000055.1:0-10778 GCA_046715355.1 Allosphingosinicella sp.
TCCCACCCCACCCCCCCCCCGCGGGGGGTGGGGGGGGGGGGCGGGGGCCGAGCCTCCCAAAGGCGCGGCCCTTCATTGACTTCCACCCCACCCCAATCCCCTCCCCATCAAGGGGAGGGGTTCCTACATTCGCCCCGCAAAGGACTCCATCATGATCGACATCCGCAAATTCTCGACGCTCGGCCATGCCGACCATGGCTGGCTCAACGCGCGCCACCATTTCTCCTTCGCCGACTATCACGATCCCTCCCGCATGGGCTGGGGCGCGATCCGGGTGTGGAACGACGATGCGATCGCCGCCCAATCCGGCTTCCCGCCGCATCCGCACCGCGACATGGAGATCGTCACCTACGTCCGCAGCGGCGCGATCACCCATCAGGATTCGCTGGGCAATAAGGGCCGCACGGCGGCCGGCGACGTCCAGGTGATGAGCGCCGGCACGGGCGTGCGTCACGCCGAGTATAATCTCGAGGACGAGGCCACGACCCTGTTCCAGATCTGGGTCCAGACCGACAGGCCCGGCGCCGAGCCGAGCTGGGGCGCGGCGCAATTTCCCAAGGCCGACCGGTCGGGCCGGTTCGTCACCCTGGCGAGCGGCTTTCCGGAAGACGCGGACGCGCTCCCGATCAATTCCGCGGCGCGCGTCATGGGCGCGACCCTCGCGGCGGGCGAGACCGCGACGCTCGGCCTCGATCCTGCGCGCCATATCTATCTGGTCGCGACCCAGGGGCCGATCGAGGTCAACGGCGTCCGCGCCGAGCCGCGCGACGGCGTCGCGATCACCGGCGAGGCCGAAGTCACTATAAAGGCGCTCGAAGTGGCCGAGATCGTCCTCGTCGACGCGCGCTAGGCCGAGTTTCGTTCGGATTGGTCCTTCTTGTTCCCCGGCGAAAGCCGGGGTCAAGCAGCTCGGCCGGTGGAACTGGGCCCCGGCTTTCGCCGGGGAACGAGTGCCCGCCACCCCTTTGGTCGAGCCCCGCCTGCGCTTCGTCGAATGGCGCGGGCGTTCGCCGAAGCCGGGCGCATCATGATCGAAATCGGGGCGCGGCGAGGGCGCCGGGACGGCAGGAGGGACGCAGCGGCCCGCTTGGCCTCGTCCCCGCAAGCCAAGCGGGCCGCGACCGAATTGGCCGTTCCCCCGGCCGAGCAGGAGTGAAGTCGATGTCCGTCCGTGCCCTGGCCCTCGCCGCCGCCGCCGCCCTCGCGCTCGGCTCGATGACCTTCGCGGTCAGCCCGGTCTCGGCGCAGGAGTGCGACGCCGCCGCGCTCGCCGATGCGGCCGGCGCTCCTGCCGTGCCCGGCTTTCGTGTGAGCCTTGCCGTCGATTGAGCCCACCAGGCGGCAAGGCTTCATCGGGAGGCGGCGAAACCCATCGCCGCCTCCCTTTTTTTGGGGACAGTTACGTAACTGTCCCCATTATCGCCCGGCGAACCTCTTCACCTCGTCGACATAGGAGCGGCCGATGCGCTGCTCGGCGCCGTCTGAGAGGCGCGCGGTCCAGTGGCTGGCCTCGTCGCGGTAGAGGCCGGTGATGGTGTCGCGCCTGAGGATCACCGAGCGGTGCACGCGCATGAACAAGGCCGGGTCGAGATCCTCCTCGAGCTTGGCGATGGTGCGGTGGATCAGCCAGGAGCGTGGCCCCACATGCAGCCGCATATAATCGCGCTCGGCGGTGATCCGCTGGATGTCGGCGGCGGCGATGCGGACCAGGCCATTATGGTCGGGCACCCAGAATTCCTCGACATAAAAGGAGCCCGGCCCGGCGCCCTCCCTCCGTCCGCCGGCGAGATAGCCGCGCACCCGCTCGAGCGCGCGCTCGAGCCGGTCGGGCTCCACCGGCTTCATCAGATAGTCGATCGCCGCGACGTCGAAGGCCGCCACCGCGAAATTGTCGAAGGCGGTGACGAACACGATCGCCGGGTCGACCGCCGAGGCGGAGAGCGCGCGGGCGACGTCGATCCCGTCCATGCCGGGCATGGCTATGTCGAGGAGGACGAGGTCGGGGGCGACCGCCTCGGCGATCCTGAGCGCCGCCTCGCCGTCATTGGCGGTGCCGACGACGATCACATCTTCGAGGCGCGCGAGCAGCAATTGCAGCCGCTCGACGGCGAGCGGCTCGTCGTCGACCACCATCACCCGCAGCGCCGCCGCCTCAGCCATGCTTCACCACCGGCATGTAGATGTGCACCGTATAGCCGCCGTCGGGATCGGGCCCGTGCATGCAGCCGGCGCGGTTGCCGTAGCGGGCGATGAGCCGGTCGCAGACGTTCCTGAGGCCGACGCCGGTGCCGCCCTCGCCGGCCTCCTCGGGCAGCGTCTCGCCATCGTCCTTGACCTTGATGTGGAGGCGGCCCGCTTCCTCATAGGCGCTGATCCCGACGCGGACCGACTTGCGCGACTTGGCGACGCCGTATTTCACCGCATTTTCGACGATCGGCTGCAGGATGAGCACGGGGACGCGCGCCGATTGCAGGGCGTCTGGCACATCGACCTCGACCGTCAGCCGGTCGGGAAAGCGGATCTGCTCGATGTCGAGATAGAGGCGCTGCAGCTTGATCTCCTCCTCGAGCGGCACGTCGGCGGTGGGATCGGCGGAAAGCGTGGCGCGGAAGAAGGTGGAGAGGTTCATCAGCATCCGCTCGGCGACGTCGGTCTTCTGCGAGAGGATCAGGGAGGAGAGCGAGTTCAACGTATTGAACAGGAAGTGCGGGTTGATCTGGTAGCGCAGCGCCCTCAGCTGCGCCTCCTGCGCCTCGCGGGAGAGCATGGCGGCGTGGCGGTCGGCGGCGCGCAGCTGCTTGGCCTGGCTCATCGCGACATAGAAGGCGGCCCAGGCCGCGAAGATGAAGTACCAGGAGAGCGAGCCCTCGACCGCATATTTCCAGAAGGTGTGCCAGTTGGTCATGTCCTTCATGCTGGCATCGTTGCGCGCGGTTTCGAGCGGCGCGTAGACGTAGAAGACCCAGATGTTGAACGCCGAGAACAGCACCGAGCCCGGAATAGAGAGCAAGGCGGCGACCGCCGCCTTGACGTTGAGGCCCCTGCGGGCGACCGGCCGCATGGCGAGATAGACGAGGAAGGTCAGCGCCGAGCCGACCGCGGCGGCGGCGGCGCGCCGCGCGAACATGCCCCAGAAATCGGGGAATTCGGCGATCACCGCGCGCAGCGTGATCAGCGCCATGTAGAGCAACCAGAAAGCGAGAATCGATTTCAGCGCGACGCCGAGATCGGGCAGCCGGCGGGTGTCGCTCTCCGGGAGGGAGATATCCATGCCCCCTCCTAACCGCGCATCGTCCGAAAAGCTTTGCGCACGCCGGTCGTTCGCAGAACGATGCGGAGCGTTGGTCGAAAAGCCGGGCAGCGGACGGCGGTAGCCGCGCGAATCGGCCTCGCCGAGCATCGCGTCCCCGGCTCCGCCGCCGCCTTCTTTTCCCGTCCTGCCGCCCACGACTCCGCGCATAGCATGGGCTTGGCGGGGGCGTCAGAGGCCTATTCAGGCGCAACCCCGAACCCGAACCGGGCGATTCATCCATTGCGGTTTATCGGGGGGCCGATCGTTTCGCCCGCGAAAAAAGGGGGAAATTCCGGGACTTCTTTGCCGTCCCCTGTGGCCCCCGGGCGACAGTCCGCCGCGCTTGCGCATGCCCACCGTAGTTTTGCGATTGCCGGGCAATTCGAACTCTGATTCAATTCTGAACGGGGAGTGGGGTCTTGGTTAACGGACTAGTAAGCCGTTCCGATGCATGATCCTTTCTCTGGGGCAAAAGGAGTGTGGGATCATGAGTACCAGGACTCGGCCCGCCAGCGGGGCGACTAGTCTGGCGGAAATGCGCGAATTTGCGGGCTTTTCCAAGGGCACGCAGCGTTACATCCGCCGTTCGCTCGACGTCGGGCTCGACCGCCGCGACGCGGTGAAGCGCTGGTCGCGCGATCCGGCGGAGGCCGCCGGCATCCGCGCGCAGGAGCGCATCTACCGCCGGCTCGACCATATCCGCTCCTCCATCCCCGACGATAGCGGCCTCGACGCGATGGAGCCCTTGATGGCGCCGCTCACCACCATGACCGCGTTCGATCTCGGCCAGGATCGGCTGCCCTGCTTCGCCTCCTACCGCTTCCTTTACGAGCGGCTGATCGGCGCCGCGGCGCGCCCCTGGCTCCCCGGCGCCTTCTGCGCCGCCGCCGCCTTGCCGCACCTTCACCCCGATCGCCGGCGCACCCTGCTCCAGTCGATCAGCGAGGCCGCGGCGACCGCGCCCGGCTGGTCGAACCGCGAGCCGGTCTTCTTCCCCGAATGGGTCGAAAAGGTCGACATGACCGCCACCGGCTAGCTTCTCCTTTCCCTGGAAGAACTGCGGCGGGCCCTCGGGTCCGCCGTTTTCTTTTTGGCGGCAGGCGTCAGCGCAACACCTCCAGCATCACGTCGTCCGCCTCGATGCTTACGCCGGCGCGCTGGATGTGGAAGCCGAGGCTGATCTCGCGGGCGCGGCCGGGAACGACGAGGTCTACCGCCCTGCGCTCCCAGTCCCCGCCCGCCTCGAGCGGCGTCACCGCCTCGGCCGCGCCGGCGCGGGCGAAGATCAGTGCTACGCCGCTGGCCCGGCCGCGGACCCGGACCGAAGCGGAGATGCGGATGCGCCGGCCGCGATAGCGCCGCGCGTCGATGCGCGTGTCGACGCGGAACTGGGCCGCGTCGTGGGCCATGCTGCGCGCGGCCCAGACCATGGAGAGCCGGTGCTGCCCGCCGCCAGGGTTCCGAGAGACGCTCAAGGCGCGATAGCCGCGATGGCCCTGGGCGCTCCAGCCCTCGAGGCCGCGCTCGAAGCCGGGATTGGGGATGGCCGCCGGCAGCGGCGTGGCGGCAAGCAGCAGGAGCGCGGCGAGGGTCATCTCAGGGTCTCGACAAGCTGCTCGGCGAACAGGGTCAAGGTGTCGTCGCGCGCGCCCATCACCAGGATGCGATCGCCGGGCCGGGCCAGCGCGGCGAGGCGGGGCAGGCAGTCGGCGCGCTCCGGCACATGCTCGGCCTTGCGGCCGCGGCCCAGGACGCCGGCGATGATCCCGCCGCTGCCCACCGAGCGGTCGGCGGTGCCGCCATAATAGACCGGGTCGGGCATGATCAGCACGTCGTCGGCCGCCATCTCGCGGGCGAACATGTCGATGAATTCGTTCTGCATCGTCTTGATCGGGCCGTGGCCGTGCGGCTGGAAGAAGATCAGCAGCCGGCCGGGGAAAGCGTGGAGGGTGCGCAAGGTGGCGGCGATCTTGTCGGGATTGTGCCCGAAATCGTCGATCACGCTGATTCCGTTCGCTTCCCCGACCAGTTCGAAGCGCCGCCTCAGCCCCTTGAACCCGGCGAGCGCCTGCGCGGCCTCTTCGAACGGCACGCCGGCCGCCTGCGCGGCGGCGAGCGCGGCGAGCGCATTCTCGACATTGTGCCGGCCGGGGACCTCGAGGCGGACCGGCACCCCGTTCGCCCTGAAGGCGATCGCGAAGGGTTCTTCCGCCAGGTCCGAGCCGAAGAGGTCCGCCGAAGCATCCTTAAGCGAACAGGTCAGCAGCCTCTCGGGCGGCAGCATTGCAGCGAGCAGCCGGGTCTCGTCGTCGTCGAGGTTGAGCACCACCGTCCCCGCTTTGGCCGCGAAATCGCGGAACAGGTGGCGGAGCTCGTCCAGCGACAGATGGTCGAGGCTGATATTGTTGAGAACGGCGATGGCGGGCCGGTAGAGCGCGATGGTGCCGTCGCTCTCGTCGACCTCGCTGACAAAGGCGTTGCCGCGGCCGATCAGGGCGCTGGCGAAGGGCCGATCGGGCGAGACGAAATTCTTCATCACCGCGCCGTTCATCACCGTCGGGTCGCGGCCGGCGGCGTGGAGGATCCAGCCGATCATGCCGGTGACCGTGGATTTGCCGCTGGTGCCGCCGACCGCGATCCCGGTCGGGGCGGCGTTGAACAGCTGGGCGAGCAGCTCCGCGCGGCCGAGCCGCTCCGCGCCCAGCGCCTTCGCCTTGACCATGTCGGGGACATGATCCTCGATCGCGCCGGTGGCGACGAAGATCTGGCCGGCGCCGGCGACGCCGCTGCCGTCCTGCGGGAAGAGGGCGATGCCGCGGCTTCTCAAATCGTCGAACTTGGCGGCGAGCCGCTGCTGGTCGAGCAGCCGGTCGGAGCCCACCACCCGATGCCCGAGCCCGTGCACGATCATCGCCAGCGGCAGCATGCCGCTGCCGCCGATCCCGCAGAAGAAATAGGATTTGGCCTCGCCCATGCCGCCGCCCTATTGGGAAGCGCGGGCCATTTCAAACCGGTTGGAGGCACAAGCGCATGCGGATCGCGGTGGTGGCGCCAAGCGCCCGGTTCGACGAGGAAGCGGCGCGGCGGGTGACCGCGATCGCGGCGCGGCTCCATCCGCGGGTGGAGGTCCATTTCCACCCGCAATGCTTCCTCGCCCACAACCATTTCGCAGGCACCGACGCCGCGCGCGCCGCGGCCCTGGTCGAGACCGCCAACGATCCCGCCTTCGACGCGATCTGGTTCGCGCGCGGCGGCTATGGCGCCTGCCGGGTCGCGGAGGCGGCGCTGGCCGCGCTCTCGCCGGCGGCCCGGGACAAGGCCTGGCTCGGCTATAGCGACGCCGGCTATTTGCTCGCGGGTCTCTACAAAGCGGGCTTTCCCGATGTCGCGCACGGGCCGATGCCGCGGGATGCGATGCGCGAGGGCGGCGAGGCGGCGGGGGCGCGCGCGCTCGCCTGGCTGGTCCGCCGCGACGCCGCCGCGCTGGAGCCCGGCCTCGCGCTCGGCGACAGCCACGCGGCGTTCAACAAGACCGTGTTCAGCCTGCTGCTGGGAACGCCGCTCGAACCCGATCTGACGGATCATGTGCTGTTGCTCGAGGAGGTTTCCGAGCAAATGTACCGGGTCGACCGCTCGATGTTCCACATCGCCGCGCAGGAGTCCGTGCGGCGGGTGGCGGGCATTCGGCTCGGCCGGGTGAGCGAGGTTCCGGCCAATCTTCCCTATTTCGGCGAGGACGAGCAACGCCTCGTCCGCCACTGGTGCGCGCAGGCCGGGATCGCCTATCTCGGCCGCGCCGATATCGGCCATGATTCGGCGAACAAGGTGGTCCCGTTCGGCCGCTTCTGAGCCTCGACTTGCGACAATCCACAGAAATCGCACCGACTGTCGCCAAACTGACCCAATTCGTCTCCTGCCCCCCATTGCCAAGGCGGTGGAATTGCGCTCTATCGGCAGCAGCAAACCAGAGGGAGGCAAGAATGGCACAAGGTAGGCAGAGCGGGTTGCAGCGTCCGGTGAAGCCCTCGGCGGAACTCGCCGCGATCACAGGCGCCGATCCGCTGCCGCGCAGCCAGGTCGTCAGCAAGGTGTGGGACCATATCCGCAAGAACAACCTTCAGAATCCCGCGAACAAGCGCGAGATCCTGGCCGACGACAAGCTGAAGAAGATCTTCGGCAAGGACAGCTGTTCGATGTTCGAGATGAACAAGCATCTGTCGAGGCACCTCACCTAGAAGTTTCGCCGGCGAACGCCCGGCGTCAGAGCAAGGGAGCCGCCCGCCCGGTTTGACCGGTCGGGCGGTTTCGTTTTCTGAAAAGGGGTGTTCGTGATGACCAAGGAAGATCTGCGGGCGGATCTGGAAAGGCTGGGCGTGCGCGCGGGCGATCTGCTCATGCTCCACGCCTCGCTGCGCAGGATCGGTCTCGCCCGAGCCGATGTCGGCGAGGGCGGCGCGGAGCTGCTGCTCGACGCGCTCGAAGCGGCGGTCGGGCCCCAGGGCACACTGCTGATGGTGCTCGGCAGTGATTATCCGATGGACTGGGTCTACGATCATCCGCCCGAGGCGCGGGCGGCCCTGCTCGAAGGCTCCCCGCCCTTCGATCATCTGAACGCCGGCGTGCTGCCCGAGGTGGGCTGGCTTGCCGAGGCGTTCCGGCGGCGGCCCGGCACCCAAATCAGCGCCAATCCGAGCGGCCGCTTCGGCGCGCGAGGGGCGCGGGCGCAGGCGCTGCTCGCCGGCCAGCCCTGGCACGATTATTACGGGCCGGGATCGCCGCTCGACAAGCTCTGCCGCTGGCAGGGCAGGATCCTGCGCCTGGGCGCCAATCCCGACACGGTGACCGCGCTCCACTTCGCCGAATATCTCGCCGAGCTGCCCGACAAGAGAAGGGCGCGCTGGGATTATGTGATCGCCGGCGCGGACGGCGCGCCGCGCCACGTCTGGATCGACTGCCTCGACGATCTCGGCGGCATCGCGCAGTGGGAAGGAGAGGATTATTTCGCGGTCATCCTCACCGCCTATCTCGCGCTCGGCCGGCACCGCGAAGGGCGGGTCGGCAAGGCGCACGGCGAGCTGATCGACTCCACCGACCTCGTCGCCTTCGGCGCGCGCTGGATGGAGGAGAATCTCCTCAAGAAGGAGTGACAGTCACTCTTTTCACCCGCGCCAGCTCAGGCCCAGCCAGAGCGTGCGGGGAGTGGCGCGCTCGACGATGCCTGCGCCGGAAATGCCGGCGACGACGCGCGCGCCGGTCAGGTTCTCGGCCCGTGCCTCGAGCGCGAGGCCGCCCGCCAGCGGCAGCGACGCGGCGGCATCGAAGGTGAGCGCGTCGGGGATGGCCAAAGCGTTGAGGTCGTCCTCATATTGGCTGGAGACGTAGCGGGCGCCCAATGAGGCGAAGGCGCCGTCCGGGCTTTGCCAGGAAAGCGTCGCGGTCAGGCCGTGGCGCGGCGTCTGGGCGGGCCGCAGGCCGTCGAGCGCCGCCGCGCCGCCGCCGGCGCGCACCCGCGCGTCGGCGAAGCTATAGCCGGCGGCGAGGCGGAAGCGGCCGAGATCGAGGGCGGCGTCGATCTCGATGCCTTTGCTCTCGACCGCGTCGACATTGTGCCGCCGGCGATATTGGCCGCCCGCCGCGACGAAGCCGACCCCCGCGAACGTGCCGGGGCCCTGGCCCAGGGTCACATTGGCGATCGCCTCGTCGAGGCGGTTTGCGAAAAGGGTGAGGCCGATGCGGACGCCCGCCGCGGGACGCAGCTCGAGGCCCGCCTCGACGCCTTCGAGCCGCTCGGGCGCGAGCGCGTCATTGGCGGCGGTGGCATCGGCGCCGACGCGGAACGGGCGGTAGAGCTCGTTCAGCGTGGGCAGGCGCCAGCCGAGATAGGCGGCGGCGCGCAAGGTCAGCGGCGGCGCCGCGCGCAAGGCGATGCCGAGGCGCCCGGTCGGTTCCCAGCCGCTCCGGTCTGGGAAGGCGGCGTCGGTGAGCAAGGCCTGCGAGGCAAGGACGCGTTCACGCAAATGTCCGTCGGCGATCCGCCAATGATCGACGCGGGCGCCGCCGGTGAGGGTGAGCGGGCCGGTCTCCAGGCTTGCTTCGGCGAACACCCCGAATGTCGCCGTGCCCCCCCCGGCGACGCGGCCGCGCGTGGGCGCGCCCGCGACGAACTGGAACAGCTCCCGCGTCCGGCCCGCCGTCGCGCGCCAGTCGGCGCCGAGCCGCAGCGCGGCGGACCCCAGGCGCGGCCGGATTTCGAGGCGGGCGCCGAGCCCGGTCGACGGGCCAACATGTTGGTCGAGCGTCTGGGTGGCGGTGGCGCGGCCCGCGCCGACCGCCGCGAAAAGGTTCGAAAAGTCGCGGACCTGGACATAGGCGAGGGCCGAAAAGGGCAGGCCGCCGCGGCCGACCAGGCGCAGCGAGGCGTCGGCGCCCTTGGTGTCGATCTCGCTATAGGCGGTGCCGCGTTCGCGCGCGTCGGTGAAGGCCGAGAGATTGGCCTGCAGCTCGAGCGCGCCCGCGAGCGGCGCGATGCCGCGCAATGCAAGGCTTGCCTGGCGGTAGGGCGAGGGGCGGTCGGCGGCGCCTCTTTGGCCTTCGACCACCGGAATGAAGCCCTCGCCCCGGGCATAGGCGCCCGAGACGCCGACGAAACCGCCGCCGGCTGGCGCGCCGTAAGCGGCGAAGGCGTCGATCCCGTCGCGGCTGCCATAAGCGAGGCCGGCCCTCCGTCCCGCCGCTCCGTCCGGATCGGCGCTGTCGAGCTCGATCGTGCCGGCGAGCGCGCCCGGGCCGTTGGCGCCGCTGCCCCCGCCGCGCGTCACCCGCGCCCGCCCGAGCCGGCGCGGATCCAAAGCCGGCCAGGCGATCCAGCCGCCGAACGGGTCGGTCTGCGGCACGCCGTCGAGCAGGACAAGCGCGCGGCTCGACGCATTGCCGCCCAAAGCGCGCAAGGTCGCGCCTTGGCTGGTCGGATTGGCGCTGCGGGCGTCGGAGCGGCGGAATTGCTGGAAGCCGGGCACGTCGCGGAGCACGTCCTCGAGCCGGTTCGAGGGGCTGCGGGCGAGGTGCTCGCGGCCGATCACCGTCACATCATAGGCCGCATCGCCCGGCGCGGCATCGAGGCCGCGGCCGGTGACGACGATCTCCTGCGGCTGGCCGAGGGCCGCGAACAGCAAGGCGGAAGCCAGCGGGACCATGGCCCGCGCTTACACCATAAAGCGGCGCCGGAGAGGGGTCAACCGGCGCGGCTCTTGACCGGCCGCGCTTGGAACGGCCGGGGGGAAAAAAAAGGGACCTAGCCCGGATAGGCGGCCGCGGCGGCGGCCTCGAACTGGGCCTTGGTCAAGCCGATGACGAGACCCTGGTTGTTGCGGCCGAGGCTGGAGAGCGCGACCCTGCCCCGGGCGACACCGGTGTTGACCACCGCGCCGGCGGCATCGGCGGTCTCGACGGTGCCGACGAGCTGGCCGGACTGGTCGCGGACCTGGAC
>JBKJZJ010000056.1:0-6491 GCA_046715355.1 Allosphingosinicella sp.
ACAGGCATAGACCACTTCGGCCCCGAGGCGGGGCTGGGCCAGATTGACAAATTGGCGGCGCAGATCGTCGAACATGTCAGGCGCGATGCGGATGCGTGGCGCGCCAGTGACGCGCGATGTCGATGCGGCGGCAGAACCAGACGTCCTTATGGCCGGCCGCATATTGCAGGAACCGTTCAAGCCCGGCGAGCTTGCCCGGCCTCCCCGCGAGCCGGCAGTGGAGTCCGACCGACATCATCTTCGGCCGTTCCTCGCCTTCCGCATACAGCACGTCGAACGTGTCGCGCAGATATTGGAAGAACTGGTCGCCGGTCTGCATGTTCGCCGAGGCGAAGCGCATGTCGTTGGTTTCCAGCGAATAGGGGACGATCAGGTGGCTCTTCCCCGCCACCTTCGTCCAGAAGGGAAGATCGTCCGAATAATCGTCCGCATCGTAGAGGAAACCGCCCTCTTCGGCGACGATTCGGCGGGTATTGGGGCTGGTCCGGCCGGTATACCAGCCGAGCGGGCGCTCGCCGGTCAAACGCGTGTGCGCTTCGATCGCGCGTTTCATGTCCGCGCGTTCCTCGGCTTCCGGCACATATTGATAGTTGATCCACCGCCAGCCGTGCGAGGCGATTTCGTGCCCGGCCTCGAGGCACGCGTCCACCACCGCCGGATTGCGCTGCATCGCCAGCGCGACGCCGAAAACGGTCAAGGGAATATCGTAGCGCGCGAACAGCCTAAGCAGCCGCCACACGCCGGCGCGCGATCCATATTCGTAAATCTGCTCCATGCTCATGTGCCGCGCGCCCGGCACCGGCGCCGCATTGGCGATGTCGGACAGAAAGACCTCGGCGCCCGCATCCCCGTCGAGGACATTGGCCTCGGCGCCTTCTTCATAGTTCAGCACGCACTGGACGGCGATCCGCGCGCCGCCCGGCCATGCGGCATGCGGCGGCGTGCGGCCGTAGCCGATCAAGTCGCGCGGATAGCTTTCCTCGGTCAAATGCACCCTCTATCGAGCATGCTAGGGTGTGTGCCCCTATCCGGCAAGCGAAGGAGAACCCATGCGCGAACTGACGCCCGAACCGCTGACCGCCGAGGCTTTCGCGCCGTTCGGCAGCGTGATCGAGGCCTCCGACGATGCCGTGATGCTGGACATCAATCAGGGCCACGCCGTCCGCTACGACTGCCTCGCCGAGGTGGATGTCGCGGACGGCGGCGGCGCGGGCGTGATCAGCCTGTTTCGGGCCCGGCCGCTCGGCGAGCTGGTGCTGCGGGTTTTCGAGCGGCATCCGCTGGGGAGCCAGAGCTTCATGCCGCTGAGCAGCCGGCCCTACCTCGTTGCGGTGGCGCCGGCGGGAGAGTTCGACCCCGCCAAGGTCCGGCTGTTCCGCGCCGAGGCGCACCAAGGTGTCCATTATCGCAAAGGCGTCTGGCACCATTTCCTGCTCGTCCTCGACGCCGAGAGCGACTTCCTCGTGATCGACCGGGCCGGTTCTGGGGACAATTGCGAGGAGATCGAGCTGATGCCCGCCGACCAGATTCGGGTTCGCCGATAAAGGAAATAGCGACGATCGCGCGACCCAGTCGCCGGATGTCACTTGCGGCCAATAAGCCGCCGGAACTCCGGGTCGTGACGCAGGAGCGCGAGGTCGTTGTCAGTGCCGTCGGGGTCGCTGATCGCCCACAGCCGCCCTCCCGAGCCGAGAGATATTCATCGGAGCCTTCCACGCTGTAATGCATCTGCTGGCCGAAGGCGGCGGAAAGGTAGAACCGATATTCCGCGCGCTTGGCGATGGGCGTGCTGGACGGCGCGCCGGCAATGTGGATGACGCGCCGATAGCCGTCCGCCTTGTACCGTTGCTCGTACATGACCTCCAGCCCATCCTGCCAGGCGGGGATCGGCGGAGCCGCCGGAGCGGGCGACGCCGGCTACGTTTTCCTGGTGCGGGCGATTTTCGCTTTGTCCCATTCCGCCGCCTGCTCGGGCGAGAAGACGCCGTCCCGGACGAGATCGATCTTGAGCCCGCGTAGCGCCGCGGTCTGGGCGATCATCAGGACGATATCATTATCCTTGAACCGATCTCCCGGCGGAGAATCGTAATTGCGGGCGCAGCTGGCCAGCGCATCCAGGACGGCTCGGCGCAGCGCATCGGTCATCCGGGACTGCGGCGCCAGCCGCTTTATCGCCCGCAGGATCCGCCACATGACCGAGCCTCGAACGGGACGGCCGTCCGACGCGATCGCGAGCAGGCGAGGCAGGAATTGCAGCTCCTGGCGCTTGTAGATGACCACCGCCGCCGTGAAGAGCGCCGCGTCCCGGTCCGTATCCTCACCCTTGCGATTGAGCAGTTCCTCGATGATGCCGAGATGTGTGAGGCGGACCGCGTCACGCTCGATCGGCCGCGCCAGCCCTTGCAGCGCGGAAAGCGTCATCGGCTTATGCTGGTGCTTACGGAACGCGCTGGCCACGCGCTTCTCGGTCTTGCGCAGATTGCTGAAGAGCTCGCGCTCAGCCTCGCTCAGCATCCGCTCCGCGGCGGGCGGGCCGCCGGTCCCCAGCGCCGTCATTGCCTGGCCCGTCAGCTCACGAATGACCTCCGCGGTTCGCTGTGTCGCCTGGCGTTTCTTGAGCAACGCCGAAAGGTCGGGAGGCAATGCGTCGAAGAAAGAATAGCCGGTCTCGTCCTCGATCGCCGTGACTGGGACCACCGCCTCAGTCCATTCGGTGATCTTCGCCTTCTCATGGTTGCTCATGCGGATCGCAATGGCTTCGGCAATCCGGGTCTGAGGCCCCGGAACATGCCCCTCGGGCACGATCAGGGCGATTTTCCAAAGGACGGCGGGGACTTCGATCCGGCCGTCGGCGATCGTCTTCGACGCGCCCAGCGGGCCGGAGATCAGGTAGAGATCGCACTGCCGCTGCTCGACCAGCTGGCAGCAGAAAGTCTCGAAACCGAGCCACAGCTTCTGGTTGCGCACGGGCGCCTGGGCCACGACGTTGGACATAAGGAATACGGCGCGATTGTCGGCCTCGCTTCCGGCGCGGTTATTGGGCGGGCATAGATGTCCGCGGTCGTAACTGGATCCTTTCAAGAGGGATGGTGACAGGCGGCGCGCATCGCCGGGCAGCAAGGGATCTTTCCCCCATTTGGCCGTCCGCGGCACCTTGCCGAGATCCGAATAACTCAAGTGCCAACTCACCCAGTTGGGCCGGCCTTTCGGGCCGTTGAACGAGGCTGCGAATTGCGGCCGGACCACAAGATAATTGTCCGGTTCCTGCGCCGCCTGGCTGGGATTGCCCGTCGCCATCTGCAAGGCCAGGTCCGCCTCGCCTCGCGGCGTCGCGGCAGGCTGCGACCTGCGCGGCGCGAAGACGTCGGGCGGCCGATCCGCGCGGTTGGGGAAGAGCGGAACCTGATGGACGGTCTCGAAATAATCGTCCGCGAAATAGGAGCTCGGCGCGACCGCATCGGCGCCATAGCGCTCGTCGAGTTGCCGCTCGATCAGCGCCAACAGGGTTTCGAACGACAGATCGCTGGGACTGCTCGGATCGCCGACGGCAAGGGCGCACAGCAAACCGTCCGTGAACTGCGTCAAGTCGTTGAGCCCCTTGGCGTTGGCTGCGGTGAGACTGCTGCTGGCGCAGAGGGCCGCCAGCCCCCCGCTCTTAGGCTTTCTCACCGCCTTCCCGACCTCGCGCAGCTCGAGATTCATCTTTTCCTGAATCGGGGATTGAAGCGTCTTGATGATGGAGGCGGCGAAGCAGCAATCGAGAATCAGAAATTTTTGATAATCGCTGGCGGAATAACGAAGCAAGTTCGCAAGGCTGTCGCGTGGTACCGAAGAGTAATATGGATCGAGCTTGGTCGTGGTGTTAATGGTCAGATAGACTTGCTCACCTTTTTGAATCCCGCCATGTCCGACATAGTAGAAAATGAGAGCTTCAGGCTTTGGTTCTTCTTGCTTTTTAACGCGAAGCCATTTGTCTATCTGGTTTTGCTGCACCACCCAGGCGTCGTCCCTGTCGAACAAATCCAGGCAGTCGTCGGGCGCCACGATCGGCTCGGGCCCCTCGGTGAGCAAGGCCCTGAACGCGGCATGCGCCACGGGAAAAGCGGGCAGCGCGAGATCGCTCCGATCGGGATATCTCGCCGCCCCCATGAGAAGCAGGAGCTTTCTCATGGACTATTGGCCGACTGCATCGCCAATCTTGCCTTCGAGGAGGGCGCGCACATCTTCCGTCGACATGTTGTCGAGCTCGAGAATCGGCTGGCCTTCGTGATTGCGTATGACGAGCTTTGGCTTGGATGCTCTCATCTTCAGCCAATCCGCAATCCCCTTCGCCAATGCGACCACGGCAGACGACCCGAGGACAATGGCCAAGGTGGCGCCCATGTCCTGCGCGCCCGCGTTGGTGCGGCGTTGCTCGGTCTCGACCCCCGCCGCGACCATGGCCAAATGCTCCTTGAGGTCCGCGACATTGCTGCCGGCCTCATCAAGTGATGCGTCAGGAAAGCTGATGAGCAGTTCTGTCGACATGGCTGGTTCCACCTCCCTCTGCCGGACACAATCGATCGTTCGACCGATCGCTTGACGTTCGACATTATGCGCCACTTCGCGGTCATCAGCCAGTTCGTTTCGCATGTTCGCGGTACGGAAGGAATCTGATGTGCAAACTCTTCGACAATGCGCAGCGATCACCGCCCTCCTATGAGATCTGGCCATCATTCCCTTGTTCAGTCTCGGTCATACAAGGCCGCGCGGAAGACTTGCCCTTCGACGAAAAGAGCTTCGATGCGTCGATGGCGATTTCGAGATCGCCCCAGGATGTCGGCGAGCGGTGCCATCGTCAGGGCGCCGACGAGGATCAGAGTTGGCGCGGTCGCGGCGAGCGGCACGAGCCGGCCGTTGCGTCGCCGGCAGCTCGACTGAGGCCAGATGGCCCTAGATCACGGCAAAGTCCGACGTTGTCAGCGACGGGATATTGCTGAGCGTCGCGACGAGCACCGCCTCGCCGCCGCCTGTCCCGTCGGCGTCCCAGAGCAGCCGCCCGTCATCGGTATCGAAGAGGAATTGGCCTGCAGCACCCGAAGCGGTCGGGTCCGCCCCCGAGACCAGCGAAACCGTGCCGCCTGCGGTCAGGCCGCCGCCGAAGCCGCTCGCCGAGACCTGGATCTTGTCGGTTCCGCTGGTAAAGTCGCCGATCCCGTCGGGTCCATCTATAGCGGTCTGGAAGACGAAGGCGTCGGCGCCGGCACCGCCCATGAGGTAATCGTCTCCGTCGCCGCCATCGAGCGTGTCGTCGCCGTCGCCGCCGTCGAGACTGTCATCGCCGTCCCCGCCCGACAACGCGTCATCGCCATTCTCGCCAGAAAGATTGTCATTGTCGGCCTGGCCGAACAGCTGGTCGTTGCCCTCGCCGCCGTACAGAAAGTCGTCGTTATTGCCGCCCTCGATGACGTCGTCGTCGGCCTCGCCGAGCAAGAGATCGGATCCGTCGCCGCCGTCGATCTGGTCGGCGCCGGCCTGGCCGAAGATATAGTCAGTGCCGCCCAGCCCATCGATCGTGTCGCCCCCGATCGTGCCGTTCAGCACATCGTCGTCCTCGGTGCCGGTGATCGTCTGGCCCGCCGGCGCGCCTCCGTCGGGATCGTAGCCGGGCACGAAATTGGCCTCGGTGAAATCGTCGGCATCGGTGTTCTGGAAGACGACGAGCGTCTCCCAGGTCGAGCCGCCGGCGGTGCCGTCCTGGTCCCATTGGAGCACGGTGTCTGCGCCGCTCTGCTGCAACCTTAGGAAGCCGCTCGAGCCGAACGGGTTGGAGCTGCCGTCCCAGCCCGAAAGCAGGCTCAGCAACGCTCCGTCGGCGCCCGACAGCCGGAACTTGTCGCCGCCGGTTCCGGCCGTGAAGTCGGTGACAATGATCGCCGCCGACCCCTGGTCCGCATGGGCCAGCTCGATCGTGTCGCTGCCGCTGCCGGTGGCGATCGTGCTCGCGGAGTAGCGATAATAATGGACGATCGTGTCGTCGCCGTCGCCGCCGTCGATCGTCTGGGCGCCGTCGGTGGAGTCGGCGACGATATAGTCGTTGCCGGCACCGCCGTTCAGCTCGTTGCTGCCGCCGCCGCCCGACAGGGAATCGTCTCCGCCGTCGCCATCGAGCGTGTCGTCGCCGTCGCCGCCGCTGAGAGCGTCATCGCCATCCCCGCCCGACAGCTGGTCATCGCCATTCTCGCCAGAAAGGTTGTCATTGTCGGCCTGGCCGAACAGCTGGTCGTTGCCGTCGCCGCCGTACAGAAAGTCGTCGTTATTGCCGCCCTCGACGACGTCGTCGTCGGCCTCGCCGCTCAGGAAGTCGGACCCGTCGCCGCCATCGATCTGGTCGGCGCCGGCCTGGCCGAAGATATAGTCATTGCCACCCAGCCCATCGATCGTGTCGCTCCCGATCGTGCCGTTCAGCACCTCGTCCTCCTCGGTGCCGGTGATCGTCTGGCCCGCCGGCG
>JBKJZJ010000057.1:0-13914 GCA_046715355.1 Allosphingosinicella sp.
GGTCGATCCGCTGGGGCGCGGACACCGTCATGGACCTCTCCACCGGCCGCAACATCCACGACACCCGCGAATGGATCATCCGCAACAGCCCCGTCCCGATCGGCACCGTCCCCATCTACCAGGCGCTCGAGAAGGTCGGCGGCGTCGCCGAGGAGCTGAGCTGGGAGATCTACCGCGACACCTTGATCGAGCAGGCCGAGCAGGGCGTCGACTATTTCACCATCCACGCCGGCGTCCGCCTGCCCTACATCCCGATGACCGCGAAGCGCGTCACCGGCATCGTCTCCAGAGGCGGTTCGATCATGGCCAAATGGTGCCTCAGCCACCACAAGGAGAGCTTCCTCTACACCCGCTTCGAGGAGATTTGCGAGATCATGAAGGCCTACGACATCGCCTTCAGCCTCGGCGACGGCCTGCGCCCCGGCAGCATCGCCGACGCCAACGACGAAGCCCAGTTCGCCGAGCTCGCCACCCTAGGCGAGTTGACCCAGATCGCCTGGAAGCACGACGTCCAGGTGATGATCGAGGGCCCGGGCCATGTGCCGATGCACAAGATCAAGGCGAATATGGACAAGCAATTGGAAGCGTGCGGCGAGGCGCCTTTCTACACGCTCGGGCCGCTCACCACCGACATCGCCCCGGGCTACGACCACATCACCTCGGCGATCGGCGCCGCGATGATCGGCTGGTTCGGCACCGCGATGCTCTGCTACGTGACGCCGAAGGAGCATCTCGGCCTCCCCGACCGCGACGACGTGAAGGTCGGCGTCGTCACCTACAAGCTGGCGGCCCACGCGGCGGATCTGGCGAAGGGCCACCCGGCGGCGAAAATGCGCGACGATGCCTTGTCACGGGCGAGGTTCGAATTCCGCTGGCGCGACCAGTTCAACCTCTCCTTGGACCCCGACACGGCCGAACAATATCACGACCAGACCTTGCCGGCCGAAGGCGCCAAGACCGCCCACTTCTGCTCGATGTGCGGGCCGAAGTTCTGCTCGATGAAGATCACTCAGGAGGTCAGGGAGTTTGCCGCCAAGCAGAACCAGAGTGCCGACGCCTTCCTCGCCGCCACCCCCTCGCCCCCCGGGGGAGAGGGCGACTCGGCGGAGCCGAGCGGGGAGAGGGGGAGTCTGGACGAAGCCGAGGCGGACTTGTCCGCCGAAGCCTTGGCCGAGGCGGAAGCCGGCATGGCCGAGATGAGCGAGAAGTTCCGCGAGGAGGGTGGGGAGATTTACCTCCCAGCGAGGTGACTTTCGCCAATCCTCCCAACAGTTGCTCCCAGAGCTTGCCTTGCTGGTCACGGCACGGCAAGCTGCGGCCCTTAGCTCGGTGATGTGGGGCATGGCGATGATCGTTCCAGACCAGGAGGCCGCCGCACCTGCCGAAGCCACTCCGTTCTGGCCCACGGGACCTTCAACCAGCGGGATATTCGAACTCAAGTCCAGCGCGCAGTACCTTTTCAAGACCCGGGGTGGCGCCAGCGTGCCGCGCTATTCCCGCGCGCGAACAATGTTGCTCGATCATGCCAGCGGGCGCAGCTTCGACGTGGCCAGCGCCGAGATCGGGGCCGGCCTCGCCGCCAACACGGTGATACTGACCAGCGGATCGCTGCTGCTGGCACCGGGGCGCTATAGCTGGTTCAGCGAGGTCAGCCCCCAGCCCTTCGATCAGGTCACCTCATGCCGCCTACGCGTCACCGTGGCCAATTCACCCGAGATGATCGAGACGCGAGGCGAACGGCTGGCGATCTCGGCGATGGGCGGCAATAGCGGAACTGACGTCTTTGCTCGAGCCAGCATCACTGCCGAGGTGGGCGATAGTGAGGAATATTCGGCGCAAGTCAGCGTGGTCAATCTGATGACCAATGAAGAGTTTACCACCCCGCCACTGCAAGGCGTCGGTCCCACAGGGGGTGAGGTGGTCATCGGCGTGGTGCCCTATGTTCTCACGGCAGGGCACGTGTTTCGCGCGACCCTCAGAGTCAACTATGCGGGAGCCGGGCGGGTCGGTGTCGTGCTGCGCCAGACCTATGCTTGAGCCATCGAGATTTATTTGGCGAGAAGGGGTAACTGGCCAATGGGCGTGACCCAGAAAGGCGACGCTTTCGAGTTGCAGGTTCCCACGCAGGTGGTGATCACCGCAAGCGGCACTTACAAGAGCGCGACGCGGGCCTTTGTCGACACCGAGCTGGTCTTCGACGGGCCGAACCCTCGTTCGCTCATCGTCTCGCGCACCGATCTTTCCAGCTCCGTGCCAACGAGCTTCACCAATGGGGCCTGCCTGCGACTGGGCAAGGGCAAGTACAAATTCATAACGCGGGTCCGGCGCGAGGCCGATGGCACGTTCGCAGACCCCAATATCGATGTGGCCAGTGTCACGCTTTATGACGACCTGCACCACGCCGGCGTGGTGGGTAGCGCGAGCGCATTTGGTTCGGGCAATGGGTTTGTCCTGGTGAGCGCGGCGACGGAGCGACCGATCATGGCAAACGCCCGGGTCCAGGCCCAACCCGCAGCCAACGAGCGTATCTATCTGGCATTGCGAGTAACGGACACGGGTTCCGGCGAGTCCCTAGTCAGCCCACGCTGCATTCAACATGGCTCGAATTCCTACCCGCTCGAAACGCTGGCCATGCCGATCTTCATCAAGCCCGAGCGGATCTACAGATTTCACTATGATCTGATCTATTCCGGAACGGCGGGGATCGGAGCGAGCGTCTCCATCTCGGGCTGAGCAGGCCAGCCCCCCTCTCACTCCGGCCAGGCAACGGGTTGCCCAGCCCTCGTATCCATTCCCGCGCGAGGGGAGAGATGAGACGCCTGACACCATTCCGGGACACCATTCCGCATTCTGGGGACACCGCATTCCGGGACATAGTACCTGGTCCATCCCGCCGATGCTGAAAACGCAAAGCGTCGAGGCGATCGACTGACGATTGGAGAACCTTGCGCCTCCAGCCCCGCCTTCGAGCCGCTCATCTTTCTCCACCCCACCTCAAATCGGCAGCAGCAAACCGTCCCAGCCATATTGCTCGTCATCGCCGGTCGAGGCGCGGATCAGGTTCAGGTCGATCGACTGCGGGCTGGGGCCGGGCCCAACCATCGTGCCCGCCGCCGCGATATAGACCGTCGCCCCCTGCTGGTTGCTCCCCCACAAGGCGAAGGCGGAAAAGTTGCGCCCCGGCACCGACCCCGAGGCCGCCCAATTCCCGTTTACGTAATAGGTGTCGCCCTTGAACACGAGCGTGCCCGACATCTGGCCGTTGGAATCGTCATTCTGAAAGGCGATGACGACGTCGCGCGAGCCGTCCGAATGCGGCGCGCTGGCCAGGTTCCAGTTCGACATGTGGATTCTCCCCTCCTGCTTGCCCCTCATGGGCGATTCGGCCCTTTTATCGGCGGTCGCCGCGCCTGTCCCGCGCCATGTCGGCGCGTCTCCGGCGCGGGCGGATCTATGTCATGGAGTCAGCTTCCGCGCCCTTTGGGCGGATTCGCCTGGTTGAACGCCACGGCCTCGCGGACGAGCGCCTTCAGCGCCTCTCCGTCGATCGCGTCGCCCTCGCCGATGTCGATGGCGCGGCGGGTATTGCCTTCAAGGCTGGAATTGAACAGGCCGCTGGGGTCCGGCAGCGCGGCGCCGCGGGCGAAGGTCAGCTTCACCTTGTCGCGGTAGGTCTCGCCGGTGCAGATCATGCCGTCATGCTCCCACACCGGCACGCCGCCCGGGTTGGCCGGCTTGCGCCATTTCACCGTCTCCACCGCGTCGCGGTCGGCCTCCCCGATCAGCGCCCGCACCTTGCCGAGAATTTCCTCCCGCCAGTCGCCGCCCATCGTCATGATCGATCCTCCTGCGCGGCTTTTGCCGATCCATCCCGTTTCGCGCTCTGCCGCCGCCATCATCCGCAACGCGAGGGACTCGATCCGATGACATTGAAAGAGGCGCGCGACTTACTCAAGGCCCTCGGCAGCGAGAAGACGCGCGCCCGGAATGCGAAGCGATATTATGACGCGGCCGCCGGTTTGCATCCAGCCGGAGTCTCGGCCCCGGGATTTGCCCGGATTGGGAGCTCGCTCCAAGTTGGTCCGAAGCACCCGCGGCCGCGACCCGCCCGTCTCACGAAGGCGAATTGCACTCTCGCGGGCAGGAACCCAACTAGTCTATGCTAATCCTTTGCATCCATTCCCGAAAGCCATTGACTCGATCTGCGAAGGCCCATAGCTTTCATGCCACCGTTAAGGGGGAGATACACCATGAAGAAGTCGATCATCCGCGTTTCCGCAGCTCTGGCAATGGTCGTCGGCACCGTGCTGACTCCGAGCATCGCTTCTGCTCAAGAAGGCTGCACGTCGCAATGCGGGTACTTCTATTTCAACGACGGCGCCGGCACCTGCGGCTATATATCCTGCAGCCCATATGGCTGCCAGGTCATCGACACTTTTCCCTGCCCGAACGAAGTCAGCGGCGGCTGACCGATAGCACCGAATCGGCGAAAAAGGGGCGGCTTTCCGCTCCTTTTTTGCGTCGTGTTACGGTGGCGGGATTTCGGTCGCATTACCGTGATATTACGGTAACGGCGCGGGGCGGCGCGCCGGGCCTGTCCGAAACCTTCGCCCGCGATCGCTTCGTCTCGGTCATCGCCCGCGCGACAAGCGTCGGCGGCCGCTTTCCCGAGCGCCGGTCGGCGGAGCAGACAGGAGGCGAGATCCCCGCCATGATCGCCCGATGAGCCAATCCCTCGCCCACATCGCCCTTGTCGTCCGCGATTATGACGCGGCGATCGCCTGGTTCACCGACAAGCTCGGCTTCACCCTTGTCGAAGACACCTACCAGCCCGAACAGGACAAACGCTGGGTAGTGGTCGCGCCGCCCGACGCGGGCGCGAACGCCGCCACCCTCCTCCTCGCCCACGCCGCCACCCCCGAGCAGGAGGCGTTGATCGGCAATCAGGCCGGCGGGCGCGTCTTCCTGTTCCTGCGGACCGACGATTTCGACCGCGACTTCGCCGCGATGACCGCCAAAGGCGTCGCTTTCGTCCGCCCGCCCGCCATTCAGCCTTATGGCAAGGTTGCCGTCTTCCTCGATCTCTACGGCAACAAATGGGATCTCGTCGAGTTCGCGGGGCCGCATGATGTCGATACGGACTAGGGCGCTCGCCGCGCGCTGAGGATCCGCACGGGCCGCTCGATCATCTGCCCGCGCATCGCGCCCTGGCCGGCATTGGGCACGGTCGGCACGGCGAGGATGCGGCGCACAATGTCCATCCCTTCGACCACCCGGCCGAAGGCGGCATAACCGAGATTGTCGGCCGGGCGCCCGCTGCCCGCGTCCATCGAGCGCTCGGCGCCGGCGGTGATGAAGAAATCGCCGGTCGCGCTGCCCGGCGTGGTGCGCGCCATCGAGATCGTGCCGTCGCCATGGCTGAGTCCGGTCCGGCTGGTCGGCTAGTGCGCGATCGGTGCCAGGGTGCGCGTGAAGTCGCGGCGGATGCCGCCCTGGATGAAGCCCCGTCCGGGCGCCCCGCGCGCCCGCGCGGCGCGGTAGAAGGTGATGCCGTCGAACTTGCCCTGGTCGACATAAGCGAGGAAGTTCGCGGTCGTGACGGGCGCGCGCCGGGCGTCGAGCGCCAGCACGATCGGCCCCGCCTCCGTCTCGAGCCGGACCCGTACGACATCGGCTTCCGGCTGGGCCGCGGCCGCCTTGCCGCCTTCGCCCGTCGCGTTGGCCGGCGGGGCGGCTGCCGGCGGAGCCTCGCCGCAGCCGGCGACGAGGAGGAGCAGGGAAGCGAGCAGCGACAAGGGCCGAATCATGCGCGCCACCCTAGGCCGTGCCGCGGCCAAACTGAATGGCGTCGTCCGCTGGAGGTCGGACCGGGCGAGGGCGAGGCGAAGGCGGACGCGCTCGGCCGCCTGATCGGACGCTGGATGGCGGCGGCGGCATGACGTCGCCCGGTCTTGCTTGCGATGCGGGGATGCGTCCGAATCCGCTTGTCATGGGCCCGGCCTTGCGAAACAATCGCTGGCGCCCGCTCATGGGCATGGGGATGGGATCATGAACAAGCTGCTTCTCGGTGTCGTCGCGACCGCCGGCCTCGTCGCGCCGCTGCATGCCGCCCAAGCCTGCCGCGGCAATTTCCTGGGGTCGTACACCACCTTCATAAGTCCCCGGGACACCGTCGCCAGCGACGGCGTGCGGCTCGGCTCCGTCGCCGCGATCATCCAGCAGGACCGCGCCAATCTGCACCGCTTCCGCCGCGGCGACCGCGGCGACGGCTATGACGACATGTTCCTTTCGGCCGAGTCGCGCGCCCTGATCCCGCGCTGGCGGCTCGAAGTCGGACCCGCCGCCGCCGCCGCGATCCGGCGCGGCCGCGCGCGCATCAACGTCCGCGTCTTCGAGGGCTGCATCGAGGTCAGGCCCGCTTGAGCCGCGCGCGCCCCTGGCCGGCGCTCGCTCTCCTCGGCGCCGGCCCTACCGGCGCCGGCGGCGGCACCGTCCAGCGGAGGCGCCCGGCTGTTCAGCGCTTGATGTCGCTCACCATGCCCTTGGTGGAGGGGTTGGAGGCGTTCTTCTTGGGCTTTTCCGCCTTGGGCTTGCGGGCTTCCTTGTTCGATTTCTTCTGGCCTTTCGCCATCTCTTCTCTCCTTCGTGGGCGCAATGCCGGCGGCCGTCATAGACCAGCCGGCGCGCAAAGGCGCGCGGATTCGCCGCCATTTAGCCCCGTCTTAACCCTTCGCCATTAGGAGTTCGGCCCCGAAACGACGGGGCATATCGCATGAGCTTCTCCTTCTCCGACTTCGCTGCCGCGCTGAAAAGCGGGGTCTCCATGTCCGCCGAGAACGTGCTGGCGGTGCGGCGCACGGTCTGGCCCGACGGCAAGATCTCCGACGAGGAGGCCAGGGCGCTGTTCGAAGTCAACCGGCTGGCGCGCGACCCCGCGCCCGAATGGGCCGAGTTCTTCCTCGAGGCTCTGTGCGACCATGTCGTCAACGGCAAGGAGCCCAAGGGCTATATCGATCTCGCCAATGCGGCCTGGCTGGTCGAGGAGATCGAGCGCGGCGGCGATGCGATCGGCGGGATCGAGCTCGCGCTCGTCGTCAAGGTGCTCGAGCGGGCGTTGAACTGCCCGGATGAGCTCAAGCGCTGGGCGCTCGCCCGGGTCGCGGAGGCCGTGCTTCGCGACGGACGCGTCGACGGGCACGAAGCCGGGCTGCTGCGCAGGATCATCTTCGCGTCCGGGGGCGACGGCGCGCTTGCCGTCAGCCGGGAGGAAGCCGAGCTGCTTTGGCGCCTCAAGGATTCCTGCCGCGATGCGGACAATGCCCCCGAATGGAAGACCCTGTTCGTCCAGGGCGTGGGCAATCATTTGATGGCCTATAACAGCTACAAGCCCTTGGAGCGCGACGAGGCGGCGCGGCTCGAGGCCTTCATGGGCGATCATCGCAGCAGCGTGCTCGGCTTCATCACGCGGGTGTTCAGTTCCAACCCGGTCAGCGGCGCGCGTGACTTGCTGGCCGGCGACCCGGATAGGCCCGATCACGATGCCGCGGTAGCCGCCGAGCGGGCGATCACCCCGGCCGAGAACGACTGGGTCCAGGCCCATGTCGAGGCCGACGGCGTCCGCGACCCCTATGAGGAGGCTCTGCTCGCCTTCGTCGCCGAGGAGAGCAGCCGCTAAGGCTGCTCTGGGCCGCTAGACCTCGGCCGGCAGCGCCCAGTCGATCGGCTTCAGGCCGCGGCTTTCGAGGAAGGCGTTGGCCTTGGAGAAATGGCGGCAGCCGAAAAAGCCCGCATGGGCCGAGAGCGGGCTCGGGTGCGGCGCCTTCAGCACCAGATGCCGCCCGCCTTTGTCGATCGAATCGACCAAAGCCGCCTTCTTCTGCGCATAGCTGCCCCAGAGCATGAACACGACCGGATCGGCCTGGGCATCGACCGCGGCGATCGCCGCGTCGGTGAAGCGCTCCCAGCCCCGCTCGCGGTGCGAGGCGGCCTCGCCCATACGGACGGTGAGCACGGCGTTCAGGAGCAGCACGCCCTGCTTGGCCCAATGTTCGAGAAAGCCGTGCCGCGCCGGCGCCAGGCCCAGGTCGCTCTGCATCTCCTTGTAGATGTTGACCAGGCTGGGCGGGATCGCGGTTCCAGGGCGGACGCTGAAGCACAGGCCGTGCGCCTGGCCGGCCCCGTGATAGGGGTCCTGACCCAGGATGACGACGCGGACCGTGCCGAGCGGCGTCAGATCGAGCGCGCGGAACCACTCGCTCCCTTTGGGGAAGATGCGCCCGCCCTCCGCCTTCTCGGCGAGGAGGAAATCCTTGAGCGCGCGCATATAAGGCTGCTCGAACTCGGGCCCGAGCGGACCGAGCCAGCTTTCGTGCAGGCGGATCCCTTCGCTCATCCCGCCCTGCATAAAGCGCTTCGGCCGCCCCCGCGACCTCTATATCCGGGCACGATCATGGGCTAGCCTCGCGCCGGGAGGACGGCCGATGGTGAGCGCAGCGGGACGAGCGGGCCGGATTGCCGGTCTCCTGCTGATCGGCGCCGCCTTCGCAGCGCCCGCTTTGGCGCAGCCGGCCGACTGCCGCGGCCTGCGCACCCTGCTCGATGCCGACAATGGACGCCTCGCCGCGGTCGCGCTGCGGACCGATCCGGGCAGGGGCGTCGCCATAATTGTGCGTGGCAATGGCGTCGGCCTGCCCCTCGCCAAGGAATGCACCTTCGCGGTCGATGCCGAGGTCACCGAGCTCAATTGCCGATGGAGCTATCTCACCCAGGCCGAGTCGGCCGCCGCGCACGATCGGCTGCTGGCGCGGATGCGCGTCTGCCTCGGCGCGGATTCGATGCGGCCGGGGACGATCTCCGGGCCGGCGGGCGCCTGGCGCATCGTCCAGCGCTCGGAGCACAAGTTCGAGCGCGAACCCGGCGAGACCAGCATCGACCTGGATCTGGTGGAATATATTCCCACCGGCGAGGCCGCGGCCAGCGCGCAATATCATGTCGCGCTTTCCGTCTACCGATCGGAGGATTGACGGTCAGCGTCCGAGCAGGCGCAAAGTCGCCGCGTCGCGCTCGCCGCCGTGAAACGTCTCCAGCGCATCCGCGAAGGGCGCCGGCGCCTCGGCCACGGCTTCGAACAGGGTCATGGAGGAGCGCAGCTTCATCGCGTCGACGGCGCCGAAAATCGCCTCGGCGCTCCGGCCACGATGTCCCAGCACCGCCATGGTGCATTCGGTGAGCCGCGCGCCGAGCAATGGATGGGCGAGATAGGCGCGCGCTTCGTCGGCCGAAGCGATCGCATAGTGCCGCGCAGTCGGGCTCGAGCCCAGGCCGGCGATCTGGGGAAAGACGAACCACATCCAGTGGCTCTGCTTGCGGCCCTCGCGAAGCTCGGCGAGCACCCGGCCATATATGCCCTCCTGCGCCTCGACGAACCGGCCGAGATCCGCGCCCGCCACGGCTCAGCCCTCTGGCAAGGTGCGATTGACCTGCCGCGGCTCCGGCGGCGCGCCCCCTGCCCGCGCCTCGGCCAGCCGCGCGCCTTCCGCCGCGAGCATGTCGAACAGGCGCTCGGGGTCCTGGAAGCGCAGGGACGCGGCGAAGGCCTCGGCGCCATCGGCCACGACGATCTCGCGCTGGCCCTGCGCGACGCCGTCGAGGATGCGCCGCGCACATTCGGCCGGGTCCATGCCGGCCTCGATATTGGCGTCGGACGTGCCGCGCGCGCTGCCGTCGCCCTGGAGCGCGTTCGCCGCCACGCCGGTGCGCACCGAGCCGGGCAGGACGTTGGTCACCTTGATCCCATAGGCGGTCTCGACCTCGGCGCGCAGCGCGTCGCCATAGCCGATCAGGCCGTGCTTGGCGGCGGCATAAGCGGTCCGCAGCACCGGTCCGAGCCGCCCCGCCACCGAGGAAATCATGACGATATGGCCCCGGCCCCTTTCGGCCATGAGCGGCAGCAGACTCTGGGTCAGCCGGATCGGCGCCATCAGGTCGACCGCGACGATCCTTTCATAGACATCTGGACCGGTGTCGATGGCGAGGCTGCGCTGGCTGATCCCGGCATTGTTGACCAAAAGGTCGACGCCGTCCCGCCAGCCCCAGGCCGCCCGCGCCGCGCCGGCCATCGCGTCCCAGTCGGTCGCCTCGAAGGGCAGCACCAGGCTCTCAGCGCCGAGCCGGGCGGCGAGCGCATCGAGCGCGTCGCGCCGCCGCCCCGACAGGACCAGCGCCGCGCCCTCGGCCGCGAACGCCTCGGCCAATGCCTCGCCGATCCCCGAAGAGGCGCCCGTGATCCAGATCGTGAAGCCCGCAAAGCGCATCGCCGGCACAGTAGCGCCTGAGTCCGGCAATCGCCACCCGCGCACCGGCGCGGAGAGGCCGTCGCTTCCGCCGATCATTGGCGGCGAGACGATACGGGCAAGAAACGAGTTGATCGGAGTGGCGCGACTGTCACGCCTCCCCATATCAACCATGAGTGCCTGATTGCGGGGAGAATAACCGTGTTGAGTACTTTTGGTGACTCCATTTTGATTTCGACCCGGGTGATCGTCAGCCTGAGCCTGGTCGTAGGTGGGTTCGTTCTTTTCGGTCTCGGTTTCATCTTGATCTTGAAACGCGTGAAAGCGACCTTCGAAACCAAGCTCGACAGGGACTCGATCGGTCTCAGCCTGCGCTCGAATTCTCCCGGGCTTCTGTTCGTCGCGCTGGGTACACTGCTGTTCTGGGTGGCGGCCGACATGCGCGTTATCGAGCGGGAGACCAAGCAGGGCGCGCGCACGACCACCCTCACGCCGCCTGCCGCCCCGCAGCCGGTTCAGCCCGCCACGCCAGGCCGCCCGGCACCTGAGAGCCCGGCCAGCCCTCCCAGCCCCACGACCGCGCCAAGCTCGGCGAGCGGACGGTCCGCCGCACCGGCGCGTCAGGCCGACACAAGCGGGCTCAACCGCATCGAGGAGACCTGGAGCGGAACCGTCGAAAGGCAGTATGTCGACGGACAACCGCTTTCCATGGCGCGCGTGCGGGAAGCGATCGATGTCGCCCTCGCCGCCCTCGACGCGGAACGGACGGCGCTGCGCGCCAGCGGCGGCGGCAGGATCGCCGAGGCACGTACCCGGAATGCCATCGAAACGCTGGGCCGGCTGAAGGAAGAATTGGAGAGGCGCAATGCACGTTAGCCTTAAGCTCCTTGCCCTGCTCGCCGCCAGCTGCGCGCTGGCGGGCTGGGCGCCCGCGGCGACCGGGGGACCGGAGAATTATCGGGCCGCGATGATCGATCAGGACGCTTCCGATCGCGATTGGCTGCGCCGGGGACAGATTTCCGCCCGCTACGGCGAAGAGCTGCTGCGGCGCCGTGGCCACGATCAGATTTCATCGGTTCGGGTCAGGATGGACAGCCGGGAGAGGCCTTCGCCTGGGTGCGCCGAGCGTATCCCGCTGGCCTACGTGACGAGGACCGGCAATGCCGTCGAGATCGTCTATTGTCCGGTCGGAATGCGTGCGTTGCGCGCTTTGTCGGCCGTGCAGTCGCTCGGTTCGCTCTACCGGGTCGGCAACGGCGCGGCGCCGCCGACAGCGCCGACGGACGCGGTCTCCCCCTATCTTCTGGCGCTCCTCGATTCCGCCAATGATGCCTTTGACCGGGATTCGAGGCGCTATTCCGCCCCGGTCTTTTGCGACCCCTTTCCATTCTTGGCCGCCCCCGGGGTTTCGGCGGGCCGCTGCCAGCCCAACGTCGACCCTGCCGCGCTCGATGCGGCGCTCGACATGGCGCAGCGGTCGCCGACCATTGTCCAGGCGCTGCGCATCCAGCGGGAGCGGACCGGCTCCGCGCCGACGCCGGCGGAGTTTATCGGGCAATTGCTCGACACTCGCCTTCAGAGCATCTCCGATTTCATCGTGGCGCACGAGCTCGCGCATCACCTGCCGGGCGGCCAATCCAGTGGGCAGTCAGCGGATAACGAAGGTCTGTACGACATAGCGGCCGCCGAACTGATCGGCCGCGATCCCGAAAACAACCTGTTCCTCGGCGTCATGGAGCCCTCCCTCAGCGTCAATGTCCTGTCGGCGCTGCTCAACAGTTCGCATCTTCCGACCGACGCGGCGACGGCCGAGGGCCGGGTTCGGATCGCGCTTTGCTTCGGTCGCCGGCAGTACGAATCGCTGCTCGAGGCGCGGCGGGCGGATATCGAGGCGTGGCGCAACAGCCCGGATCCTCAAGTCCGGGCGGTGATCGCCGGTACCCTGGACGGTCTGCGCGCCACGCTGGAGATGCAATGCCCCACGGCCAGCCTCGGCAGGCCCGGCGGAGGCTGAGGCGCTCCTATCGGGTTGAAGGGCGCCTGAACCGGCCTAGCGCGCGATTGCCTGGCCAAAGGCGATAAGGTTGCCGTCCGGGGCGAGGACGAGCAGCTCGCGCTGGCCGTAGGGCTTGTCGGCGGGGCCGTGGACGTCGCCTTTGGGCAAAGTGTCGAGCTTCGGCTTCAGCTCTTCATGGAGCGCGTCGACGTCGCGGACGTCGATATAATAAGCGAAGCGGCGATTGCCGGGCGGGGCGCCGTCCGCGCCGCGATTCTGGAGGAGGCGGACGCCCGCGCCCTCCCGCTCGATATAGGCATAATCGCTCGTCCTGAAGAGCGTGGAGAAGCCGAGAATATCCTCGAAAAAACCGAGGGCCGCATTGAGATCGGGCACATGCATGAACGGCGTGATCTGCACGAAATTGGGCATATGCGGGCTCGCGTCACCGTCGCCGGTTGCGCGCCCGCCATTGGCGGACCGCGGCCAGCGTGTTGGTCACATGATTGCGCCAGTCGAGGTTCGAATAGGAATAGATGATGCGGCCGTTGGGCGCGATCACATAGGAGGTGCGGTTGGTGAAATTGGCGCGCTCGGCGGAAAAGCGAACGTCATAGGCGTCGATCACCGCCGGCGTCGCGGTCGCCACCGGAAAGGCGTTACGGCAGGCCTCGACCGAGAAGCGGCGGAGCGTGTCGTAATCGTCGGCCGACATGCCGATCACCCGCGCCCCGGCGCGGCGGAAGTCGCGCGCGGCTTCGGAGAAAGCGTGCGCCTCGAGCGTGCAGCCTTCGGTGAAGGAGCGCGGGAAGAAATAGAGGACGACCGGCCCGTTGCGCAGCTCGCGCCGCAGGTTGAGCCGGAACGGCCGGCCGGCGAGCGCGCCGCTGGTGGTGAAATCGGGGGCGGTGCGGCCTGGCGGCAGCGCCGGAATGGCGGCGGCGGGCAGCAGGGCCAGGACGAATGCGAGAGCGAGGGCGAGAAGGCGCATCGACGGACTCCCTTTCGGACCGGCCGTCCGGTCGGCGCCGGTGATAGTCGCAAATCGGGCGCGCCGCCAGCACCGGCGCTTGCGGCGACCGCCCGCCCCATCCTATTCTTCCCCTTTGGACGGGAGACGGATTTCTCGATGATCGACTGGGGCATCGATACCAGGACCGTGACGCTCGGGCCGCATCCGGCGCGCCATTGCACCTTGTGCGGCCGCGAGCGGCCGTTCGTGCTGGTGCTGACCTATCGGGTGTTCCGAATCCTCTACGTGGTCCGCTTCTCCTATGAGAAGGTCTACACCAGCGAATGCGTCCAGTGCGGCGGCGGCGTGATGGAATTGCACGAGGACGAAGTGCTGCCGACGCTCCGCGGCCACCCGGTCAAGGTCCTCGACCGGTTCGGCGGGATCGCGGCGATCGCCGTCATCGCCCTGATCCTGGCGGCCGTGCTGATCGAGCGTGCGTTGCGCTAGATCGTGGGCGGCTTGCGGCGACGGCCATTGGCCCCGCACGCGCGCTCTGCTAGCGAAGCGCGAAGGGCTCGAGCGGGAGATTCCATATGCGCCTGAAGCTTTTGACCCTCGCGGCGGCGGGCCTGGCCGCGGCCGCCTTCGCCCCGTCGCTGGCGGCGCAGCCC
>JBKJZJ010000058.1:0-21866 GCA_046715355.1 Allosphingosinicella sp.
CTCTTGCGGTCGGCCGCGTCGAGCCGCGCGGCGAGCGCGCGCCGGTCGACGATGTCGCGCTGGTTGGGCACCGGCTGGAGGCGCGCGCTCACTTTTCCTGCTCGGCCTGCAGCCGCTTCAGCCGGTAGACCAGCTCCAGCGCCTCGCGCGGCGCCAGGGTGTCGGGCTCGATCTCGGCCAGCGCCTGATGGACCGGATCGGGCGCCGCCTCCTCGCGCGGCGCGGCGGCGAAGAGCGGCAGGTCGTCGAGCCCGGCGGCGAGGCCGCCGGTGGCGGCGCGGCCCTCCTCCAATTTGGCGAGCACCGACTTGGCCCGCGCCAGCACCGGCGGCGGCAGGCCGGCGAGCTTGGCGACCGCGATCCCGTAGCTGCGGTCGGCGGGCCCGTCGGCGAGCTCGTGGAGCAGGACGAGGTCGCCCTTCCATTCGCGCGCGCGAACATGGTGGAGCGAGAGCGCGTCGAGCCGTTCCGCAAGGCGGGTCAGCTCGTGATAATGGGTGGCGAACAGGCAGCGGCATTTGCTGCGGTCGTGGATCGCCTCGACCACCGCCCAGGCGATGGCGAGGCCGTCATAGGTCGAGGTGCCGCGGCCGACCTCGTCGAGGATGACGAACGAGCGCGCGGTCGCCTGGGCGAGGATCGCCGCGGTCTCGACCATCTCGACCATGAAAGTCGAGCGCCCCCGGGCCAGATTGTCCGAGGCGCCGACGCGGCTGAAAAGGCGGTCGACCAGGCCCAGGGTCGCGCGCGCGGCGGGCACGTAGGACCCCGCCTGGGCGAGCAGGATGATCAAGGCGTTCTGGCGCAGGAAGGTCGATTTGCCGCCCATGTTCGGGCCGGTGACCAGCCACAGCCGCGAGTCCTCGGAAAGCTTGCAGTCGTTCGCCACGAATCTGGCGCCGCCCGCCTTCAAGGCGTCCTCGACCACCGGATGGCGGCCCGCCTCGACCTCGAAGCAACCATGCGCCTCGAAGCGCGGCCGGCACCAGCCGCCCTCGGCCGCGCGCTCGGCGAGCGCGGCGGCGACGTCGAGCCTGGCCAAAGCGTCGGCGGCGGCCGCGATCGCTTCGGCGCGGGCCAGGGCCTCGCCGGTAAGCTCCTCGAGATGCGCGGCTTCGGCAACGAGCGCGCGTCCGCTTGCCTCGCCGACCCTGAGCGCCTGCTCGTGCAGGTCGGGCGCGTTGAAGCGGACCACGCCGGCGAGCGTCTGGCGATGGTTGAAGCCCGATTCGGCGGCCATCAATTTGTCGGCGTTGCGGGCCGGAACCTCGATATGGAAGCCGAGCACATTGTTGTGGCGGATCTTCAGCGTGGCGATGCCGGTCTGGCTTCGGTAGCGCGCCTCGAGGCCGGCAATCGCGCGCCGCCCCTCGCCGCCGGCGGCGCGCAGCGCATCCAAAGCGGCGTCATAGCCCTCGGCGATATAGCCGCCCTGCGCCGGGTCGATCGGCGGCGACGGCACCAAAGCGCGCGACAGCAGGTCGACCAGGGCGCCGTGACCGATCAGCGCCGGCAGCAGATCGGCCAGCAAGGCCGGCGGCGTCTCGATCCGCGCCAGCCGCTCGTGCAGCCGCCGCGCCTCGTCGAGCCCGTCGCGGAGCTGGCCGAGGTCGCGCGGGCTCCCCCGCCCCGCCGCCAGCCGGCCGAGCGCGCGGCCGAGATCGGGCAAAGCGCGCAATTGCCGGCGCAGCCAGTCGCGCGTGCCGGCATCGCCTTCGAACAAGGCGGCCAGGTCGAGCCGCGCCTCGATCTTCGCGCGATCGAGCAGGGGCGCGCCGAGATCGGCGGCGAGCAGCCGCGCGCCGGCGCCGGTGACGCTGCGGTCCACCGAGGCGAGCAGGCTGCCGGCGCGGGTGCCGGAGGCCGAGACGGTCAGTTCCAGGCTTTCGCGGGTCGCCGCGTCGATCATCATATGATCGCCCGAGGCCAAAGCGACCGGCGGCCGCAGGAAGGGGAGCGACTCGCGCGCGACCTCGTCCAGATAGGAGAGCAGGCCGCCCGCGGCGCAGAGCGAGGCGCGGTCGAACCGGCCGAAGCCGTCGAGCGTCGCGACCTCGAACCTTTCCTTGAGGCGGCGCTCCGCGGCGATGCTGTCGAACCCGGCGGTGCACAAGGCGGCGCCGTCGAGGGCGTGGTTGGCGATCGTCTCGGCCGCGCCAAGCCGCGCCAGCTCGGCGTCGAGCGCGCCGGGCATGACCGAAGCGAGCTCGAAGCGGCCCGTCGAGACGTCGGCGGCGGCGATGCCGTAGCGGTCCCCGGCCTTCGCCACCGCGACCAACCAGTTGGCGCTGCGCGAATCGAGCAGGGCTTCCTCGGTCAGCGTTCCAGCGGTCACCACCCGGACGATCGCCCGGTTGACCACCGATTTAGCGCCGCGCTTCTTCGCTTCCGCCGGGCTTTCGACCTGCTCCGCGATGGCGACGCGATGCCCGGCCCTGATCAGCCGCGCGAGATAGGCCTCGGCCGCGTGGATCGGGACGCCGCACATCGGGATTGGCGCCCCGTCATGCTCGCCGCGCGCGGTCAGGGCGATGTCGAGGTCGGCCGCGGCGATCCTGGCATCCTCGAAGAACAATTCGAAGAAGTCGCCCATCCGGTAGAAGAGCAGAGAGCCTTCGGCCTCAGCCTTCAGCGCCAGATATTGCGCCATCATCGGCGTTGGCGCCGTTTCGGATTTCATGCTCGTGGCCACGGCGGGGAGGATAGAGGTTCGGACCGCGCGGCGGAACCCCACGTCCGTTCGCCCTGAGCTTGTCGAAGGGCTGCCTTTGCGGAGATAGGGAAGAGGCAGGGCTTCGACAGCCCCGGATCAAGTCCGGGGCCGAACGGGGTCGGGTCCGGGACAGCTAGGCTTTGACTTGCCCCCGTCACCACTCAAGCCCTAAGCTTCAGGCCAAACAGGGAGAGCGCCACGTGAGCGAGGGCAGCAACGTCAAATTCTCGGAGGCCGAGGCGCTCGAATTCCATTCGATGGGACGGCCGGGCAAGATCGAGATCATTGCCTCCAAGCCGATGGCGACGCAGCGCGATCTGAGCCTGGCTTATTCGCCCGGCGTCGCCGTGCCGGTCCGCGCCATCGCCGAGAATCCCGAGCTCGCTTATGATTATACCGCCAAGGGCAATCTCGTCGCGGTCATCTCCAACGGCACCGCGATCCTGGGGCTCGGCAATCTGGGCGCGCTGGCGTCCAAGCCGGTGATGGAGGGCAAGGCGGTCCTCTTCAAGCGCTTCGCCGACGTCGATTCGATCGACATCGAATTGGACACCGAGGATCCCGACAAGTTCATCGAGGCGGTCGCGCTGATGGAGCCGAGCTTCGGCGGTATCAACCTCGAGGATATCGCCGCGCCCGAATGCTTCATCATCGAGCAGACGCTTCGGGAACGCATGAACATCCCGATCATGCACGACGACCAGCACGGCACCGCGATCATCTCGGCGGCCGGGCTGATCAACGCCTGCCACCTGACCGGGCGCAAGATGAAGGACATCAAGGTCGTGGTGAACGGCGCCGGCGCGGCAGCCATCGCCTGCACAGAATTGATCAAGGCGATGGGCGTCGCCCACGACAATGTCATCATGTGCGACCGCAAGGGCGTGATCTACCAGGGCCGCGAGGGGCTCGACCAGTGGAAGTCGGCCCATGCCGCCAAGACCGACAGGCGCACGCTTGAAGAGGCGCTGAAGGGCGCCGACGTCTTCCTCGGCCTCTCCGCCGCGGGCGCGCTGAAGCCGGAAATGGTCAAGGAGATGGCGAAGAAGCCGATCATCTTCGCCATGGCCAACCCCGATCCCGAGATCACCCCGCCCGACGCCAAGGCGGCGCGCCCCGACGCGATCGTCGCCACCGGCCGCTCGGATTATCCCAACCAGGTCAACAACGTCTTGGGCTTCCCCTTCATCTTCCGCGGCGCGCTCGATGTGCGCGCGACCACGATCAACAACGAGATGAAGATCGCCGCGGCCAACGCGCTCGCCGAGCTTGCGCGCCAGCAGGTGCCGGAGGAGGTCGCCGCGGCCTATGGCGGGAAGGCGCACAGCTTCGGCCCGGACTATATCATCCCCGCCCCGTTCGACCCCAGGCTGATGGAGATCGTGCCCTCGGCGGTCGCGCAGGCGGCGATGGATTCGGGCGTCGCCCGCAAGCCGATCGCCGACATGGACGCCTACCGCACCCAGTTGCGCTCGCGGCTCAACCCGACCACCTCGGTGCTCACCCTCGCTTATGAGGCGGCGCGCGCCAATCCCAGGCGGGTCCTGTTCGCGGAAGGCGAGGAGGATGTCGTGCTGCGCGCCGCGATCGCGTTCAGGGACGGCGGCTACGGCATCCCGGTGCTGGTCGGCCGCGACGACGTGCACGACCGGTTGCGCGCGCTCGGCGTCGACGATCCCGAATCGTTCGAGGTCTTCAACAGCCGCAACTATCCGCGGGTGCCGGAAATGGCCGACTATCTCTACCAGCGGCTGCAGCGGCGCGGCTACATGCACCGCGAACTCGAGCGGATCGTCAACCAGGACCGCAACATCTTCGCCGCGCTGCTGCTGGCGATGGGCGAGGCCGAGGTGATGATCACCGGCGTCACCCGCCCCTATGCACAGAGCTTCCGCCAGATCCGGCGGGTGCTCGACCCGCAGGAGGGCGTTACGCCGTTCGGCATCCATTTGATGGTCGGCCAGGCCCACACCGTCTTCGTCGCCGATACGACGGTCACCGAACGGCCGAGCGGCGAGCAGCTCGCCGAGATCGCCATCCAGACCGCGCAGGTGGCGCGCCGGATGGGCCACGATCCACGCGTGGCCTTCCTCTCTTATTCCAATTTCGGCAATCCCGAGGGCAGCTTCCTCGAGCGGATCCGCGACGCGGTCAGGATCATGGACGGCCGCGACGACGTCGACTTCGAATATGAAGGCGAAATGTCGCCCGACACCGCGCTCGATCCGGATCTCCAGAAGCTCTATCCGTTCATGCGGCTGACCGGGCCCGCCAACGTGCTGATCATGCCCGGCCTGCAGACCGCCAACATCTCCGCCAAATTGCTGCGCGAGCTCGGCGGCGACGCGGTGATCGGGCCGATGCTGGTCGGCATGAAGCAGCAGGTTCAGATCGCCGCGATGAGCGCGACCGCCTCGGACCTGGTGACGCTCGCCGTGCTCGCGGCGGGCCGGATCGTCCGCTAGGCCGGCGCTCTCGCGTCAGTTCGGATTGTCGGCGGTGGGTGCGCCCTGGCCGCGCTGGCCGACGGCGCCGATATTGCCGAACAGCTCCTGCAGCACCGAGCGGTCGCGGCCGAGCGTCGGCGTCTCGCGGCTGTCGGGATTGATGTTGACGGCGAGCTCGACGCCGGTGCGCTGCACCGATTCGACATTGCCGGCGGCATCGAAGCGGACGCGCAACACGGTCTGCGCGCTCGGCCGCGGCATGGTGAAGGCCGCCTGCCTGGTGTCGCGCGAGACGTAATACCAGTCGCGCTGCTCGCGGTCGAACTCGCCGGTGAAGCTCGGCCGGCCGAGCGTGCCCGCCACCGAATCCTTATTGTCGACGCCTGGCTGGATCGCCGCGATCAGCGGCTCGTCGACCAGATAGCCCTGATGGTCGCGGATCGAGGAGCAGCCGGCGCTGAGCGCGGCGCCAAGGACGAGCGCGGCGAGCGCGGGGCGCGCGCGCGATCCGGAGAGGAAGGTCATTGGCTCGAAACTCCTGAACGTCGGGCACCCCAATGAGCCGTGGCGCCGGACTTGACTAGCCCCTCCAATATGAACATCGGCTAACCGGCGCAAGCGGCGCGATAATCCGGGAAGTCCTTTGTCGCTCCTCAAGGCCATCTTCGGCGAGACGAAGCAGCGCGCCCCCTACGCGCCGCTCTATCGTAAACTCGTCGAACGCGGCCGCGACCCGGCCTGGTATCGCGAGGGCCGCGTGCCCGACACGATTGACGGCCGCTTCGACATGGTCGCCGCGATCCTAGCCCTCACCCTGCTCCGGCTCGAGGCGGCGGGCGAAGCCGGACGCGGTCCCTCGGTCCTGCTGACCGAGATCTTCATCGACGACATGGACGGGAGTTTGCGCCAGATCGGCATCGGCGACTATGTCGTCGGCAAGCATGTCGGCCGAATGATGAGCGCGCTCGGCGGCCGCCTCGCCGCCTTCCGCGCTGCGCGGGAGCAGGGCGCTTTCCGCGAGGCGGTGGAGCGGAACATCTTCCACGAGGCGCCGCCTTCGGAAGCGGCGCTCGCCTTCGTCGCGGGCCGGCTGGAGCTTTTCGCCGGGGCGCTCGACGACGCGCGGCTCGAAGATTTGCTCGCGGGCGAGCTGCCATGACCCCGCCCGAATATAGCCGCCCGATCCCGATCGATTCGATCGGCGAGCAGCCGAAGTCGCTGGAGATCGCGGCGGACGAAGGCGAACGGGCGGCGCTCGCCCGCCGCTTCGGCCTGGTCGCCATCGCCAAGCTCGAGGCGGTGCTGACGCTCTCACGCAGAGGCGAGCAGGTCGCCGTCGAGGGCGCCCTCGCCGCCGCCGTGACCCAGGCCTGCGTCGCCACCGCCGAGCCGGTCGCCGCCGAGATCGAGGCGCCGTTCCGGATCCTCTTTCGCCCTCTGCCGGAGGTGGAGGCCTCGGACGAAGAGGTCGAGCTCAGCGAAAGCGACATGGATGTCGTTTTCTACGGCGGCAGCGAGATCGACGTCGGCGAAGCGGTCGCCGACACCTTGTCGCTGAGCCTCGACCTCTATCCGCGCGCTCCGAACGCCGACGAGATCCTCAAGGCGGCCGGGGTCATGGGCGAGGAAGAAGCCGGCCCCTTCGGCGCGCTGGCGGGGCTCAGGGACAAGCTGAAGAAATAGCGGTCAGAACGGAACGTCGTCGTCCAAGTCGGTGTCGAAGGCGGGTTGCGGCTTGGATTGGGGACGAGGCGCGCTGCCGCCGCCGAAATCACCGCCGCCGGCATCGCCATACTCCTCGCCGCCGCCAAAGCCGCCCCCGCCGCCGCTCGAGCCGCGGCTGTCGAGCAGCACCAGTTCGCCGCGGAAGCGCTGCAGCACCACCTCGGTCGAATAGCGGTCGGCGCCCGACTGGTCCTGCCATTTGCGGGTCTGGATCTGGCCCTCGAGATAGACCTTGGAGCCCTTCTTCAGATAGGATTTGGCGACGCGGCCGAGATTCTCGTTGAAAATGACGACGCGGTGCCACTCCGTCCGCTCCTGGCGGTTGCCGGTCGCCTTGTCTGTCCAGCTCTCTGAGGTGGCGACGCGCATGTTGACGACCTCGCCGCCATTGTTGAGGCTGCGGACCTCCGGGTCGTCGCCCAGATTGCCGACCAGGATCACCTTGTTCACGCCCGCCATCTTGTCCTCCGAAGAATCGAGTCTCGGGCAATAGGCCAAGCCGCGCCGTCAGCCAACTAGGCAGGTTCCGGCTTTGGCGCCTTGCGGTTGGTCCACAGGAAGCCTGCGACGAGCAGGACGATGGTGGCGCCCTGCGCGAGCAGGGTCTCGAGCGTCGGATAGACGCCGAGCAGCGGGCTGCGCGGGAAGCCGGCGAGCGGGTGGACGCCGAGCATGCCGGCTTCCTGCAGCGCCGCCACGCCCTTGCCGGCGAGGACGACCGCCAGGACCGCGATCAGCGCCGAGGAATATTGGAAGAACTTGCCGATCGGCAGCCGCGCCGAGAGCCGCAGCATCGCCCAGGCGATCAAAGCCAGCAAGGCCACGCCGGCCACGATGCCGCCGATGAGCGCGCCGCCATTGCCCTCCCCTCCCATGGCGGCGAAGAAGATGATCGTTTCGAACACCTCGCGATAAACGGCGATGAAGGCGAGGAAGGCGAGGAACCAGGCGGAGCCTTTGGTCAGCGCCTTGCCGAGCTTGTCGCGGACATAGGCCTGCCAGGCGCCGGCCTGCGCCTTGCCGTGCATCCACACGCCGACGAAGAGCAGGATGAAGGCGGCGAGCAGCGAGCCGAAGCCCTCGGTCAGCTCGCGGCCGGCGCCGCTGATGGTGATGAAGCGGTTCGCCGCCCACCACGTGGCCACGCCGGCGACGAGCGCGCCGATCCAGCCGATATGCACGTAGGCAAGCATGTCGCGGCGCTCGGCTTTCCTGAGGAAGCCGATCATCGCGATCACGATCAAGAGCGCCTCCAGGCCCTCGCGAAGCAGGATGGCGAGCGCGCCCAGGAAGGTCGAGGCGGCGCGGCCCGCTTCCGGCGCGAGCGCCGCCTCGGCGCGGGTGAACAAGGCCTGGATCCGCTCCACCTCGGCGGCGACCTCGTCCACCGGCGCGCCGCGCGCGATGGCGGCGCGCAGCCGCCCCATCGCCTCTTCGACCGCGACGACGAGGCCGCCGTCTCGGGCGCTCAGCAGCGCCTCGACCGGCTCGAAGCCGTCGAGATAGGTGGCCAAAGCGAGCTCGCTCGCCCGCGCCCGATCGCCGGCGCGATAGGAGGCGAGGCTCTGGCGGAGCAGTTCGTGCGCGACCGCCAGCGCCTGCGAGCCGCCGGTCGCCGCCAGCGCTTCGGGATGGGCGCGCAGATAGGCGATGAGCGCGGCCGCCCGCTCCTCGCCGATCGCCGAGCCCAGGGCCGCCGGCGTGATCGAGACCAGCCGCTCCAGATCGGGAATGCGGGCGCGCAAGGCCGGATTGGCGCGCCAGTCCGCCTCGCCGGCGCGGGCGAGCGCCTGGGGATAAGCGAGCGTGCCCGCGTGGAAAGCGAGCGCCCAGCGATCCCCGGGCGAGAGGCTGGCGAAGCTCGTCATCGCCGTTCCCTCGAGGCCCTGGCCGATCACCTGGTAGAGGCCGAAAAGGCTGCGGTCACGGGCGCGCTCGCGGTCCGTAAAGGCGATGGGCGGCGGATCGAGCCTGCGTGCTATCGCCGTGTCGGCCCGGCCGCTCGCGCCGTGGCACGAGGCGCAGTGCTGCGCATAGAGCCGGGCGCCGCGGGCGAGATCGGGCGTGGCGCCCGGCGCGAGCGGCACCGGATAAGCGGCGAGCAGCCTTTGCCCCAGGCCCCGCGCCAGCCGGTCAACCTCGTCGGGCGCCGCCAGGCGCGCGACCGCCGCCTCTAGCGCGCGGGCGTCGGCGACCAGCCGCGCCTTCGCCTGATGGGCGGGCAATGCGCCGAGCCTTTGCGTCACCGAGGCCGAGAATTCGCGCATCTCGCTATATTCGGTGGCGCTGATCACCCGCCCGCCGGCGACCGCGCCGCGATAATCGACCGCGATATAATCGAGCAGCCGCCACGCCGTTTGCACCGCCGCATCGTCGGCCCGCGCGGCGGTGGGCACCGCAAGGAGAGTGAGGAGGAGCAGCGGCAGGACCGCCCGCTTCAGGCTGGACAGGAAGAAAGACATGGCCCCCCGCGGGAAAGACGAGGGGCCGGGACTAAACCTGCTGCGACTGATTATCAATAGCGTGTAGCGCGCGCCAGGGAGCGGGATTTACCGTTGCGGGAAATTGCGGTTGCGGGCGAATTGCTCGCGGACGAACTCCTCGAAATCCGCCTGATAGGCGCGGATGAAGTCCGCCTTGATGCGCTCGACATCGTCGGTGGTGACCAGCGGATAGAGCGTCATTTCGCTGCCCCCGCGCCCTTCGAGAATGGCGGGCCGATCCTGCCGGTCGCCGAAATAGCGATAGGTGAAATTGACCCGCAGCGACGGGCTGAACAAGGCCGTCTTCAGGAAATACATACTGCGGATGATGATGTCGCCATAGCAGGGCGAGGTGGATTCGGCGAGGCGGTTCCTGGTCCTCTTCCATCGCCGGGGATCCGCCATGCGCGGCTCGGAGATGACGCGGACGGAAGGAAGACGGAGCAAAGTGGCCAGCGGCAGCGCCCGCAGGGCATCGCCCTGCGCCGGTCCGGCGAAGGTTTCCATGAGCAGGGATTTGACCCCTTCCGAATCGGCCCGCCGGCCATCGAGCGCCGGGCCCAGCATGCCGCCGCCCATCGCCTCGGACCAGCCGGTGATATAGGCGTCGATATTGTCGGTGCCCCAGACATGGATCTCGCAGGCGGCGGCTTCGTCCGCCGCGGCCGGGGCCACGCGCCCCTCCTGGCCAAGAGCGGGCGCTGCCGCAGCGACGAAAAGCACCGCCAGCGCGGCCACTAATGTCCTTCTCATAAATCCCCCCGCATCCCCATTCACGGTCTAGCCGTGACGATTGAGCTGTTCAACCGCCCGGCGTTCAGACCGCCGGATAGCGCAGCCTTCCCAAAAAACGGGTCAGCGAGAAAGGGGGGGCGCGGCCCTTCCAGCGCGCCTTTGCCTTCTCGAAGCGCATCACATCGTCGATCCGGCGATCGAGGAAGGCGCGGGTGTCGGCCAGATCCGCGCTGTCGTCGTCGAGGAAGACCAGGCTGGTCGAGCCGTAGACGCCGATCAGGATGGCGCGCTTGGAATAATGGTTGAAGTCGGTGGCCTGGTCGCCGGCCAGGCGCCAGATCCGGTCGGCGCTTCGCCAGGCCAGGCTCGCGCCGGCAAGCGCGTTTTGCGGAAGAGCCAGCACGGCCAGCGCGCGGCGCAGCGCCTCGCGATGGGGCGCGAGCGTCTGGAAGCGGAACAGCAGCAGGCTCCTGATCCGGTCTCGTATCTTCATCGCCGCGATCTTTTCGGGCGGGAAGGCATCGAGCATCGCCTTGTCGATCCAGTCGAACCAGGCATCGATCATCTGCGCGCCGCCCTGCGCGAACGCCAGCCGGGCGCGGCCGGCGGGGACGCCGAGCGTGCCGGCGGCGGCGGCGAGCGCCGTCTCCCCCCAGCCGTCGAACGCGGCATGGGCCGGGACCAAAGGCGCGAGCGCATCGCGCAATTCGTCGAGGTTCATGTCGAGCGGCTCGGTCACGCCCGTCTCAATGAGCCGGGGCATCGCCGGTTGCAAGCCCGCGCGCGGGCAGGCGGATCAGCACCAAGGCGGCGCAGACGAGCAGCGCGCCGGCGCCGTCGGCCGCCGAGAGGCGTTCGCCATAGGCGGCCCAGCCGATCGCGGCCGCGGCGATGGGCTGGGTGAGGAAGGCGAGGCCGACGATGACCGGGGAGAGGTGCCCCATGGCGTAGACGAGCAGACCCTGGCCGATGAGCTGGCTCGACAGGGAGAGCAGGATCACCGGCGTCCAATCGGCCGGCATCACCGATTCGCCGAGCGCCAGCGCGAAGAGGAGCAGAGGCAAAGCGCCGGCGGCGGTGGCGACGGCGAGCACGGGCCAGGGCTTCATCACCCGCCGCGCCCGATCCACCGCGACCAGGTAGAAGGTGTAGAACAGGCCGGCGAGCAAGGCGAGCAGGTCGCCGGCGAAATGCTCGGGCGAAAGCTCGTAGCTGCTGCCGAGCAGCAACATGGTGCCGGCGGCGGCGAGCAAAAGCGCCAGCCCCTGCGGCGCGCGCGGCAGCCGGCGGAGCAGGATGAAGCCGTAAATCGCGAACAGGAAGCTCGCGAAATTGCCGAACAAGGTGGCGTTGGCGAGCTTGGTGATCAGGATGCCGGCATGCCAGGCGGCGAGATCGGCGGCGAAGAACAGGCCGCCGGCGGCGATCGCGGCGATCATCGCCCAGCGGGGGAAGGGCTGCCCCCTCCCCTGCCGCAGCGCGAGGAATGCGAGGAACGGGACGGCCAAGGCCAGCCGCCAGAAGCCCGCCGCGACCGGGCCGATATGCGAGACGTCCTGGGCAAGACGCACCATCCACGGTCCCGCCGCCAGGAAGAGATTTGCCAAAATCAGGGCAGGAAAGGCAAAGCGGGGCGGCGGGTTTTGCATTTCAATTTGCAACCCTTATATCCTTCGCAACCGCAGCATTTCCAGAAGGTATCCGCAATGCCCTCCCTGTTCGACCCGATCAAGCTCGGCGCCATCGAGGCGCCCAATCGCGTGCTGATGGCGCCTTTGACCCGCGGCCGCGCCACCCGCGACCATGTCCCGACCAGGATCATGCAGACCTATTACGCCCAGCGCGCCTCGGCCGGCCTGATCCTCACCGAGGCGACCGGGATCAGCCGCCAGGGCCTTGGCTGGCCCTATGCGCCGGGCCTGTGGACGGACGCGCAGGTCGAGGGCTGGAAGCCGGTGACCGCGGCGGTGCACGAGGCCGGCGGGCGGATTTTCGCGCAGCTGTGGCATATGGGCCGACTGGTCCATTCGAGCCTGGCGGGCGCGCAGCCGGTCTCGGCCTCGGCGACGACGGCGCCCTACAAGGCGCATACCTATGACGGGCGCCAGCCTTACGAGGAAGCGCGGCCGCTGCGGACTGACGAGATACCGGGCCTGATCGCCGATTATGCCCGCGCCGCCGCCAATGCCCGCGCGGCGGGCTTCGACGGCGTCCAGATCCACGCCGCCAACGGCTATCTGATCGACCAGTTCCTGCGCGACGGCACCAATGAGCGCGACGACGATTATGGCGGCCCGGTCGAGAACCGGATCCGGTTGCTGCGCGAGGTGACGCGGGCGGTCGCCGAGACCGTCGGCGCCGACCGCCCGGCCGTGCGGCTCTCGCCCAACGGCGACTCCCAGGGCGCCAATGACGGCGACCCCCATAGCCTGTTCCCGGCAGCCGCCGCCGCTCTGTCCGAGATCGGCATCGCCTTCCTTGAGCTGCGCGAGCCGCCGCAGGACGGCACCTTCGGCAAGGCCGAGGTGGCGCCCGTCCACCCGCATATCCGCAAGGCCTTTGCGGGGCCGCTGGTGCTCAACTCGGACTTCGACTTCGCCCGGGGCCAGGCGGCGCTCGACGCCGGCGAGGCCGACGCGATCACCTTCGGCCGCACCTTCCTCGCCAATCCCGATCTGGTCGCGCGCTTCCGCGCCGGCGCGGCGCTCAATCCCGACGACATGGCGACCTGGTACAGCCAGGGGCCGCAGGGCTATGTCGATTATCCGGCGATGGCGGAGGGGAACGCCTAGCCGCCGAAGCGCGCCTTCAGCGCCAGCATCGCCAGCGCCGCCTTCGCCGCCTCGCCGCCTTTGTCCTTGTCGCGCGGATCGGCGCGGGCCAGCGCCTGGGCTTCGTTCTCGACGGTGAGGATGCCGTTGCCGATGGCGAGGCCGTCGAGGGTCAGCGCCATCAAAGCGCGGGCGCTTTCGCCGGCGACGATCTCGAAATGGAAGGTCTCGCCGCGAATCACCACGCCGAGCGCGACGAAGCCGTCAAAGCCGCCGCTCTCCGCGGCCAAAGCGATCGCGCCGGGGATTTCGAGCGCGCCGGGGACGGTGATCGTCTCGTGCGCGTGGCCCGTCGCCTCGATCGCGGCGCGCGCGCCTTCGAGCAGCAAATCGTTCAGATGGGCGTAGAAGCGCGCCTCGACGATCAGGATCTTGGCCATGTCAGGCCGCCGCCAGGATCGGCCGCTCGGCGACGATGGCGAGGCCGTAGCCGCTCAGCGCGACCGGCGTCTGGTGGCTGTTGGTGAGCAGGATCATGTCGTGGACCCCCAGTTCGGCGAGAATCTGCGCGCCGACGCCATAATCGCGCAATTGCTCCGAATCGGCGGGGCTCGCGGCGCCCGCGCGGATCTTGAGCGCCTGCGACAGAGCGTCGGGCATCGGCCGGTTGATCACCACGATCACGCCGGCGCCCTCGGCGGCGATCGCCTTCATGGCGCCTTCGAGGAGGCCGCCGCGCTTGCCTTCCTCGGCGAAGGCGTCGGAGAGGATCGAGAGGCCGTGCATCCTGACCAGGGTCGGCTTGTCCGGATCGACCCGGCCCTTGACCAAGGCGATCTGCTCCATCCCCGAGGCCTTGTTGAGGAAGGTCCTGGCCGTCCAGGTGCCGCCCCAGCGGCTTTCGAACTTCGCCTCGGCGGTCTGCTCGACGAGCCGGTCCTTGCGCAGGCGATAGGCGATGAGGTCGCGGATCGTGCCGATGCGCAAGGCATGGAGCTGGGCGAAGGCGAACAGATCGTCCATCCGCGCCATCGAGCCGTCGTCCGACATGATCTCGCAGATCACCCCGGAGGGGTTGAGCCCGGCCAGCCGGGCGACGTCGACCGCCGCCTCGGTATGGCCGGCGCGGACCAGCACGCCGCCGTCGCGGGCGGCGAGCGGGAAGACGTGGCCGGGCGAGACGATGTGCTCGGGGCCCTTGGCGGCGTCGATAGCGACGGAGATGGTGCGCGCGCGGTCGGCGGCCGAGATGCCGGTGGTGACCCCGTCCCGCGCCTCGATCGAAGCGGTGAAGGCGGTGCCGAGCCTCGCGCCGCCCGTCCGGCTCATCGGCTCCAGGCCGAGCTGGTCGACGCGCTCCTTCGAAAGCGCCAGACAGATCAGGCCGCGGCCGTGCCGCGCCATGAAGTTGATCGCGTCGGGCGTCGCCATTTGCGCGGGGATGACGAGATCGCCCTCATTCTCCCGATCCTCGTCGTCGACCAGGATGAACATGCGCCCGTTGCGCGCCTCGTCGATGATCTGCTCGGGGCTCGCCATGACGCCGTGGCGGCCGCTGGCGAGAAATTTCTCGAGCTTGCCGAGCGTGTCGGCGGTCGGGTTCCAATCCTCGTCGCCGAGCTTGCGCAAGGAGTTGGGGTGGAGGCCGGAGGCGCGGGCGAGGCCGGCGCGGCTCATCTCGCCGGCGGCGACCATGTCGCAGAGGCGATCGATCAGGATAGTGCTCATCGGAGCGGATTATCACACTACAGTGTGAGGCGCTATAGCAAGATCACACCGTGCTATTGCGCGCCTCGATCATACGGCCAAGATAGCGCGCCAGGATGTCGATCTCGAGATTCACGGTGTCGCCGCGGTCGAAGATCGCCGTGCTGTCGCGGGTATGGGGGATGATGTTGACGCCGAAATAGACGCCGTCTTCCTTGTCTTCCACCTCGTTGATCGTGAGCGAGATGCCGTTGATCGCGATCGAGCCCTTTTCCGCGAAATAGCCCGCCAGCCGCTTAGGTGCCTTGACGACGAAGCGCAGCGAGCCCTCCTCGATCGCGCCCCAGGTCACGGAGCCCAGGCCGTCGACATGCCCGGTGACGATATGCCCGCCCAGCTCGTCGCCGACTTTGAGCGGGCGTTCGAGATTGAGGCGCGTGCCTTCGCTCCACATGTTCGGGACGGTGCGCTGCCTGGTCTCCGCCGACACGTCGACGGCGAACCAGCTTTCTCCCTTGTCGACGACGGTCAGGCAGACGCCCGAGCAGGCGATCGAAGCGCCGAGATCGACGCCGGTCATGTCGTAGCCGCAACCGATCCGGACGCGCAGGTCGCCGAGCGCCTCGATGGCCTCGATCCGGCCGATATCGGTGATGATTCCGGTGAACATCAGTGCATCCGCTCGTAGACTTCGAGAATATCGCTGCCAAGCTCGCGTGTCTCGGTGCGGCGCCAGCGGCCGTGCGCGGCGGCGAGGTCGCCGAGGCCGATATCGGTCAGCGCCGCCTTGCCGTCGCCGATCAGGATCGGCGCGCGGTAGACGAGCAGCCGGTCGACCAGATCGCCGTGGAGGAAGGAGGAGGCAGTCTCCGCGCCGCCCTCGACCAGCAGATCGTTGACGTCGGCCAGCGTGCGAATCGCCTGCGGGCTGCTCAATCGCGTCCAGCCGTCGACGGGCGCGCCGGTGGTGAGCAAGGCGCGGCGCGGCGCGCGATCCTCGAGCCCCGCAAGCCGGACATCGAGCCGGGGCGTGTCGGCGTCATAGGTGCCGCGGCCGACCAGGATCATGTCGCTCAGCGCGCGCTCGAGATGGGCGTGGGCGCGCGCCTCCTCGCCGGTGATCCAGCGACTCTCGCCCGATGGCATCGCGATCCTGCCGTCGATCGACATGGCGAGCTTCAGGGTGACGAAGGGCCGCCCGCGCCGGACCCGGCTGAGGAAGCCCGCCATCGAGCGTTCGGCGCCTTCAGCCCCGATTCCCAGCTCCACCGCGATCCCCGCGGCTTCCAGGCGGGCGATGCCGGCGCCGTCGGTGCGCGGATCGGGATCGGCGAGCGCGACGATGACTCGCGCGGGGCCGGCCGCGACCAGCAGATCGGCGCAGGCCGGGCCCCGCGCGCTTTCATGAGCGCAAGGCTCGAGGGTCACGTAGACGGTCGCGCCCCTGGCGGCGCCGCCGGCCTCGTCGAGCGCCATCGCCTCCGCGTGGGGGCGGCCGCCTTTCTGGGTCCAGCCGCGCCCGACCACCGCCTCCTCGCCGACGATGACGCAGCCGACATTGGGGTTGGGCGCGGTCAGGCCGCGACCGCGCTCGCCGAGCGCGACCGCCGCCTCCATCCAGCGCGAGTCGCTCAAATCCCGAGCCGCCGGAGCGCGTTGTCGGCCTTCTGGAACTCGCGCTGGCGCTCGAGCGCGCGGGCCTCGCGGGCGGCCCGGTCGCGCTGCTGCCGCTCCCTGATCTCGGCGTCGGTGCGGGTCGCCGGCCAGCTTTCGATCAGGATCAGCTGCGGCCCCGGCGCGATGTTGGTCTTCGCGTCGAGATAGAAAGCGCCCAATATGCCGATCGGGATCAGGACGGCGAACAGGGCCGCGACCCATTGCGTGCGCGACCGCCCGTTCCAGAACAGGCGCAGATCGGCCCAGAGGGCGCGGGGCGAGGCGGGCCGGGGAAGGGGCATGGCGGCAAGATAGTCATCGCGCCGCCGCTTCGCCAGCCCGCGCGTGCCGGGCGGGGTCAGGCGTCCTCGATGCGGAACCGCACCGTCATCTCCTTGAACCCCTGCACCGGCCGGCCGTCGAGCGTGGCCGGGCGGAAGCGCCAGCGGCGCAGCGCCTGCTGCTCGGTCACCCGCCAGAAGGCTTCGCTGGTGGCCGACAGCCGCTGAACCGCACTCACCCGGCCGTTGGCCGAGATGGTGAGACGGATGCGGACGACTCCGCCGCGCCCGGCGGTCTCCTCGGACCGCGGATAAGGCGGCTGGAGATCGCCTGCGTAGCGCGGATCGAGCTGAGCCTCGCGGCGCACCGGCGGCGGCGGGTCGGGCGGCGGATCGTGGCGAGGCGTGACGGTCTGCTCGCCCGTCGGGCCTTGGGCCGGTATCGGGTCGCTTTCTCCGGTGGGGACAGCGTTGCCGTCGGCGGGGCCGATCGGCGGTACCGTCGTCAGGAAGGTCTCGCGCGGCTCGGTGCGGCGCTCGTCGTCGGGCTGCTCCGGCTGGACGGGCTGCGGATCGGGCGGGAGCGGGATTTCGGTGATCACCGTCCGCCTCTCCGGCTGCTGCAGGAATTGCGAACTCCCGGCCAGGATCAGCGCGCCGAACGCCGCCGCATGGAGCGCGACGACGATCGCGAGGCTGGCGGGGCTGCGGCGCTGCCGCTGCTGATCGAGAAAGCCATTTGCGTACATGAGGCGTCTCCTCATTCTTTCCCGCCGGCCCGGCCCACCGCGCCGGCGACCGCATGATACATTATATCGTGATGATATACTATACCCTTTTATGAGGGCGCCAATGAGTGGGGGTGGGTGCCTCAGGCGGCGGCGGAGCGGAGGCGGGCGAGGGTCTCGTCGCGGCCGATCAGCGGGAGCAAAGCCGCCATTTCGGGGCCGCTGTCGCGTCCGGTCAGCGCGCGGCGGAGGGGGTGAAACAGCGATTTGCCGGCGCGCCCGCTCGACTCCTTGAGCCGGGCGACGAGCTGGGGCCAGGGCGCCTCGCTCCAGTCGAGCGCTTCGGCCGCCTGCGCCGCGGCGGCGAGGAAGGAGCGGTCCTCGTCCGCCGCCTTCTGCTCGACCTGGCCGTGCAGGATGTCCCACCAGTCGGCGGCTTCGGCGACGATCCTGAGATTCGGCCGGATCGCCGCCCAGTCCGCCTCGGCCATGCCCGCCGGGAGCCGATCCTTCACCGCCCCGAAATCGAGCTGGTGGACGATGCGGGCGTTCAATGCGGCCAGCTCCTCCATGTCGAAGCGCGCCGGCGCCCGGCCGAAGGTGGCGAAATCGAAACTCTCGATCAAAGGCGCCGGATCGGCGAAGGCCTCGACCGCGAGGCTGGTGCCGATTCGCGCCAGCTTGGCGATGAGCGCGGCGGGCTCGATCCCCGCCTCGCGCATCGCCTCGACGCCGGTCGAGCCCAGGCGCTTGGCGAGCTTGCCTTCGGAGCCGGTCAGCAGGGCTTCGTGCGCGAAGGCCGGCGGCGGTGCGCCCAGCGCTTCGAACATCTGCAGCTGCAGCCCGGTATTGGTGACATGATCCTCGCCGCGCACGACGTGCGTCACGCCCATATCGATGTCGTCCACCACGCTCGGCAGCATGTAGAGCCAGGAGCCGTCCTCGCGGCGGATCACGGGATCGCCGAGCAGCGCAGGATCGAGATGCTGGGGGCCGCGGATGAGGTCGTCCCAGGCGATCGGCGCGTCATGGTTGAGCTTGAAGCGCCAGTGCGGGCGCCGCCCTTCCGCCTCGATCCCGGCGCGGTCGGCATCGGTCAGCGCGAGCGCGGCGCGGTCGTAGACCGGCGGCTTGCCCCGGCCGAGCTGGATCTTGCGCTTGAGCTCGAGCTCCTGGGCGCTTTCATAGGCGGGATAGGCCCGGCCCGCCGCATGGAGACGCTCGAGCGCCGCCTCGTAGAGGCCGAACCGGTCCGACTGGCGATAGTCGGCGTCGGCGGAAAGGCCGAGCCAGGCCAAATCGGCGCGGATCGCCTCGGCATGCGCGTCGCTGCTCCGCTCGCGGTCGGTATCGTCGAGCCGGAGGATGAAGCGGCCTTCATGCTTGCGCGCCCACAGCCAGTTATGCAGCGCCGCGCGGATGTTGCCGACATGCAGCCGGCCGGTCGGCGAGGGGGCGAAGCGGGTGACCACGTGAGTTGGCGAAGACATGGGCGCGGCTCTATCGCCCTTGCCTTCGCATCTCCACCCCGTAAGAGGAGGCGCCATGAAGCTGATGACCGGCAATTCGAATGTGCCGCTGGTGCAGGCGATCGCCCAATATCTCGAAATGCCGATCACCAAGGCGAGCGTGCGCCGCTTCGCCGACGAGGAGATTTTCGTCGAGATCGACGAGATTGTGCGGGGCGAGGTCGTGTTCGTGGTCCAATCGACCGCCTATCCCGCCATCGTCCATCTGATGGAGCTGTTGATCTGCATCGACGCGCTGAGGCGCGCCTCGGCGAAGCGGATCACCGCCGTCGTCCCCTATTTCGGCTATGCCCGGCAGGACCGCAAGCCCGGCCCGCGGACGCCGATCTCGGCCAAATTGGTCGCCAATCTGATCACCGTCGCCGGGGCCAACCGGGTGCTGTCGATCGACCTCCATGCCGGCCAGATCCAGGGCTTCTTCGACATCCCGACCGACAATCTCTACGCCGCGCCGGTGATGTCGGAGGACATCAAGGCGCGCTTTTCGGGCCGCGCAATCACCATGGTCTCGCCCGACGTCGGCGGCGTCGTCCGCGCCCGCGCGCTCGCCAAAAGGCTCGACAACGCTCCGCTCGCGATCGTCGACAAGCGCCGCGAGAAGCCGGGCGAATCGGAGGTGATGAACATCATCGGCGACGTCCAGGGCCGCTTCTGCGTGCTCATCGACGACATCGTCGATTCCGCCGGGACTTTGTGCAACGCCGCCGCGGCGCTCAAGGAAGCGGGCGCCGAGGACGTCGTCGCTTATTGCACCCATGGCGTGCTCTCCGGCGCGGCGGCGGCGCGGGTCGACGCCTCGGTCCTCTCCGAACTTGTGATCACCGATTCGATCGCCGCCTATGACGCCGCCGAGGCGAGCGCCAAGATCCGCCTGCTCACCATCGCGCCCCTGCTCGCCGAAGCGATCCGCCGCATCGCGGACGAAAGCTCGGTCTCGAGCCTGTTCGACTAGGCCGGCACGTCTGCCCAGGGATCGTAGCTGCCGAAGCTCCAGACATAGCCCTCCGGATCGCGCGCGGAATAGACGCGGCCGCCATAGTCCTGGTCTTCGGGTTCGGAGACGATCTTCGCGCCGGCCGCGAGCGCCCGGGCGGCGTGCCCGTCAACGTCGTCGACCACGATATAGTTGGTCTGGGTGTTGCCGCCGGCCTGCGCCACCGTCTTTAGCCCGGCCTTTTCGGCCCAGCCCGAATCGCCGAGGCTGGCCAACATGATCATGTTGCCGCGGTCGGTGAGTTGGGCGTGGTGGATGACCGTCGGGTCCTTGTCGCCCGCGTAGACGGCGTGGCGCTCGAAACCGAAGGCGGTGCAGAGGAAGTCGATCGCGGCGGGAGCGTCGGCGTAGCGCAGGCAGGGGATGATGGCGGGCTTGACGGTCATGGCGGGTCTCCCTTGGCCCGCTTTAGCCGCGCTGCGCTTGATTTTCATGCCCCATGCCGGTAGAGGCGCCACTCTTTCCAGCTTTGGAAGAATCGAACCGCCCGGCCAAAAGGGCTGCCGTGGCTGTTCCCAAACGTCCGCCCAAGTGGTGGCAAGGAGACGAAAATGCCCAAATTGAAGACCAAGAGCGGGGTCAAGAAGCGCTTCAAGATCACCGCCAGCGGCAAGGTGAAGCACGGCGTTGCCGGCAAGCGCCACCGCCTGATCAGCCACAATGCCAAATATATCCGCCAGAATCGCGGCACCGACGTGCTCGCCGACGCCGATACGGCGCGGGTGAAGCTGTGGGCGCCCTACGGGCTGAGATAGGAGGCATAATAAGATGGCACGCGTCAAACGGGGTGTAACCACCCGCACCAAGCACAAGCGCCTCCTCGATCAGGCGAAGGGCTATTACGGCCGCCGCAAGAACACGATCCGGATCGCCCGCCAGGCCGTCGAGAAGGCCGGCCAATATGCCTATCGCGACCGCAAGGTGAAGAAGCGCTCGTTCCGCGCGCTCTGGATCCAGCGGATCAACGCCGCCGTGCGCGCCGAAGGGCTCACCTACGGCCGTTTCATGCACGGCCTCAAGCTCGCCGGCGTCGACCTCGACCGCAAGGTCCTGGCCGACATCGCGATGCACGAGGGCGCGGCGTTCACCGCGATCATCGCGCAGGCGAAAGCGGCGCTTCCGGCGGAAGCCTGAGACTTTAGCAGCGAATCGGAGCAAGGCGCGGAGGGGAAATCCTCCGCGCCTTTTCCTTTGGCCCCTCCTCTTGATGGGGAGGGATTTCAGTCAGTGCACGCTCTCCGTCGCGATCGAATAGCGGGTCGTGGCGCCGCCGCTGGGGCAATAGGTGAGGCGGATCCATTCGTTGCGCGCCTTGCGCTCGGATTCGAAGGGTCCGAGCATCTTTTCGGTGCCGGGGACGAGGGCGCGGAAGTCGGGGTCCGCATAATCGCCGCCGACGATCCAGTAGCGCATGGTCATCATCGCTCTCCTCAGGCTGCGGTTCTGAACTGGGCGGCTTCGGTCGATTCGGCGAGCGCCGCGGTCGAGGAGAGGCCGCCCCCGAGCGTCTGCGCGACCAGGTCGAAATAGCCGGTGCCGACCTCGCGCTGGTGGCGGGTGGCGGTGTAGCCGGCGCCCTCGCTGGCGAATTCGGCCTGCTGCAGCTCGGAATAAGCGGCCATGCCGCGCTCCCGATAGCCACGGGCCAGTTCGAACATGCCGTGATTGAGGCTGTGGAAGCCCGCCAGAGTGACGAACTGGAACTTGTAGCCCATCGCGCCCAGCTCGCGCTGGAAGCGGGCGATCGTCGCCGCATCGAGCTTGGCGGCCCAGTTGAAGCTCGGGCTGCAATTATAGGCCATCAGCTTGCCCGGATGCTCGCGCTGGATCGCTTCGGCGAACGAGCGGGCCTCGCCGAGATCGGGGTGGCTGGTCTCCCACCAGAGGAGGTCGGCATGGGCTGCGAAGGCGAGGCCGCGCTTGATGCAATGGGCAAGGCCGGTGCCTTCCCTGAGGCGGAAGAAGCCCTCGCCGGTGCGCTCGCCGGTCAGGAACTCGGCGTCGCGCTCATCGATGTCCGAGGTGATAAGCTTAGCGCTCTCCGCGTCGGTGCGCGCGACCAGGAGGGTCGGCACCCCGCAGACGTCGGCGGCGACC
>JBKJZJ010000059.1:0-23166 GCA_046715355.1 Allosphingosinicella sp.
CGCGCGAGCTGGGCGAGCCCGCGCCGCCCGATCCGCCCAGGGCCGCGGTGCCGATCTGGCTGGACGAGGCCGAGCCCGTCGAAGCCGCGCCCGCGCCGGAGCCGGAGCCCGAGGCCGAAGCCGCGTCCGAGCCTGTTCGGCAGCCCGCCCCGCCGGCCGAGATGCCGACGAGCCTCGCCGCCCTGATGGAGCGGCTGGAGCAGGGCCTCGCCCGCCGCCAGCCACGGCACGATGCCTCCGCCGCCTCGCCGGCGCCGCCGCAGGTCTTCCCCGAGGCGCCCGACGACCGCCTGCAAAGCGCGATCGACAGCCTCCAACGCCTCGCCGCCCGCCAGTCCTAGCTCTCCTCCACGGTCAGCGCCTCCAGGACCAGGCGGACCTGCTCGTCCTCGTCCGACCTGTCGGCGAGGACGATATCGGCCAGGACATGGCCGCGCAGCGCGAAGTCGCGTTCGGCGAGGCCGTCGAGAAAGGCGTCCGCGGCCGCCGCCGCCCCGGGCCCGGGCAGGCACAGAGCGAGGCGGTGACGTTCGCCCGAAAAGGTGATGCTGGCCCAGGAGCGGCTGGCCTGCGATTCGATCGCGACGGCCGCGCCCAACTGGACGAAGTTGACGCGAAGGACGCGCTTGAGCTCGTCGCCGGCGGTCGGGGCGCTCATCCCTCGCACTCCCGCGCGTCGAGCCATGCGGCGACGCGGGTCTCCGTTTTTTCACGCAGTTCCCGGCCGCTCCTCAGATCCGATACAAAGCGCGGATCGCCGACCGCCTCGCGCCCGAAGCGAGTCGGCGCGGTGCGCGTGCGCCGCAGGTAAAGCTCGATGCGTCGCCGGATATGCACCTCGTCCTCCGAATCATAGTTCCTGTTCTGTTCCAATAATCGAAGGACATTTCCTACTTGTCTAGGAAAAATCCTATCTATAATGGAGCAAATGTTCATAAGGGGTTGGCAGGAAGGAACGGGCCATGGCGGAGGTTGATGGCTTGGCGGAGGATAGGGGACGCGTCGCGTTGGCGCGCCTGATCGCCGAGCGGGGCGAGGATTATGCCGGCCTGTCCCGCCTGATCGGCCGCAACCCCGCCTACATCCAGCAATATATCAAACGCGGCACGCCGCGGCGCCTGGCCGAGGCAGACCGGCGGCTGCTCGCCCGCTATTTCGACGTCGAGGAATCGCTCCTCGGCGCGCCGGCGCCCGCGCCGGGCGGGGGACTGACACCGGTGCCGCGGCTCGACGTCGACGCCTCGGCGGGCGCGGGCGCGTTCGACGGCGACGAGAGCGGGACCAGCCATATCGCTTTCGACCCCGCCTGGCTGAGGCGGGTCGCGCGCGGCGCGGCGGACCAGCTGTCGATCATCCGCGTCGCCGGCGATTCGATGGCGCCGACGCTCGCCGACGGCGACGACATCCTCGTCGACCGCGGCGACGATGCGGCGCGGCTGCGCGACGGCATCTATGTGCTCAGGATCGACGATGCCCTGGTGGTGAAGCGGCTGGCGGTGAGCCCGGCGGCGCGGACCGTCTCGATCCGCTCGGACAATCCCGCTTATCCCGGCTGGCCCGATTGCGATCCGGCCGCGGTCGACATCGTCGGGCGCGTGGTCTGGACGGGGCGGCGGATCGGCTGACGCGCGCTAGCGCCGGCGGTCGAACAGCCAGACCAGCAGGAGCAGCAGCAGGCCGATGCCGACGCCGGCGAGGAAGCCGATGCTGGGCTGGCGCGCATAGATGCCGACCGCCACGCCGGCGAGGATCGCCAGAGCGAGCAGCGCGCCGCCGGCGCGCGGGGCTATGGGATCGGCAGCCATCGCCGCCCCATGGCAGCGCGGCAGCGCCGCCGCCAGCCTTTTCAGCCCCGCTTCGGCCAATAGCGCACGACGATGCCGACGCCTGCGGCGAAACCGGCGATGGCGCCGAGCATCGCCGCGCCGAACAGCCAGCCGCCGAGCGCGCCCGCGCCGGTGGCGAGCGCGACCAGCAAAGCCGCATGCGGCGGCGACTTGATCTCCAGCTCGTTGCTCATGCGCGGATCCTCCCTCCGCCGACCCATAGCAAAGCGCGCGGCCGCCTCCCAGACTGGCGTGCGTGGTTTACCGGGCGTTGACGATGGCTCTCACGTCTTTCGAAAGATCGGCCCGCTAGAGCGGGCGGACGAGAACAGAGCGATAAGAGGAAAGTCTTGGAGCAGCCCGTCTATCTTGAGGACGCGTCGGCGCTCGCCGATGCGACCGAGCTGATCGCGCGCTTCGGCGAGCATGCGGCGTTCGAGGCGGCGGCCCGGGCGAACCACAGCCGCGGCCTCGGCAATCTCGTCCATTTCTGCCGCTGGCGGCAGATCGAGCGGCTGATCGCCCTGCTCAACCTCGAAGAGACGGAGGGCGTCACCATCCACTAGCCCGGATCCCTCCAACGAACGGCGCCGCAGGGCTTGATCGGCTACCCGCCTTCTTCCATCCTTCGCGGCGACAACGGGCGAGGGGAGGCGGAGGACGGCATGGCCAGCACGCAGTTCGAAAAGCCCGGCCGCCATCGCATCCGCAACATCCTCGGCGGCTCGATGGGCAACCTCGTCGAATGGTATGATTGGTACATCTACACCGTCCTTGCCGCCTATTTCGCCCCCACCTTTTTCCCCGCCGGCAACCAGACCGCCCAGCTGATGAACACCGCCGCGATCTTCGCGGTCGGCTTCCTCATGCGTCCGATCGGCGCCTGGTTGATGGGCATCTATGCGGACAGCAAGGGGCGCAAGGCCGGCCTCAGCCTCTCGGTGAGCCTGATGTGCTTCGGCTCGCTGATCATCGCGCTGATCCCCGGCTACGACCGGATCGGCTGGGCGGCGCCGGCTCTGCTCGTCTTCGCGCGCATGCTGCAGGGCCTAAGCCTCGGCGGCGAATATGGCGCCAGCGCCACCTATCTGAGCGAGGCGGCGGGGAAGGAGCGCCGCGGCTTCTATTCGAGCTTCCAGTACGTCACCCTGATCTCGGGCCAGCTCACCGCCTCGCTCGTGCTGTTCCTGCTGCTGCTCGCGCAGACGCCCGCCGAGGTCCGCGCGGGCGGCTGGCGCATCCCCTTCGTGATCGGCGCGGTGCTTGCCGTCATCGTCTTCTACATACGCCGCCGTCTCTCCGAGACGGAGAGCTTCACCAACGCGCGGGCCTCGGGCGCGCCGCGCTCGAGCGGCGTCAGCCTGTTCCGCGACCATCCGAAGGAGGCATTCCTGGTGATGGCGCTGACCGCGGGCGGGACGCTCGCTTTCTACGCCTACACCATCTACCTGCGCACCTTCCTCATCAACACGTCGGGCTTCAGCCCCGAGACGGCCAACCAGATCAGCATGGCGGCGCTCTTCCTGTTCATGTGCGCGCAGCCCTTCGCCGGGCATCTCTCCGACAGGATCGGCCGCAAGCCGGTGATGGTGACGTTCGGCCTGCTCGGGGTGCTTTTGACGGTACCGATCTTCACCCTGCTGGAAGGCGTCCGCGACCCGATCGCCGCCTTCGCCCTGATGCTGGCCGCTTTGCTCATCATCACCGGCTACACCTCGATCAACGCGGTGGTGAAGGCCGAGCTCTTCCCCGCCCATATCCGCGCGCTCGGCGTCGCTCTGCCTTATGCGCTGGCCAACACCATTTTCGGCGGCACCGCCGAATATGTCGCGCTGCAGTTCAAGGACTGGGGCATCGGGCGCGCCTTCTACTGGTACGTCACCGCGATGATCGGCCTGTCGCTGATCGTCTACCTGAGAATGCGCGACACCAAGAAGCACAGCCTGATTTTGGAAGATTAGATCTCCCGCGCTTGCCGGCACCCGACCGCCGTCTCCCGCGCCGCGAAAACGCACCCGTTCCCTTATAAGGGTCCTCCCTTATAAGGGAACGGAAAAGGCCCTCGGCCGACCGGGCGCGGACGCTGGTCGCCGTTGGCCTTCCGGTGAGCGGCTGTCGTCGCTTCGCTCAGCTCGAATAATACATGTCATATTCGACCGCGCTCGGCGTCGTTTCCCAGCGCAGGACTTCCTCCCATTTGAGCTCCATATAGGCGTCGATCTGGTCGTCGCTGAAGACGTCGCCCTTGGTCAGGAAGGCGCGGTCGTTGTGCAGCGCGATCAGCGCCTCGCGCAGGGAGCCGCAGACGGTGGGGACGTCGACCAGCTCCTGGGGCGGCAGATCGTAGAGATTCTTGTCGATCGGGTCGCCTGGATGGATGCGGTTCTGGATGCCGTCGAGGCCGGCCATGAGAAGGGCGGAATAGGCAAGGTACGGGTTGGCGAGCGCGTCGGGGAAGCGGAATTCGACGCGCTTGGCCTTCTCGCCCGCGCCATAGGGGATGCGGCAGGAGGCGGAGCGGTTGCGGCTCGAATAAGCGAGCAGCACTGGCGCCTCGAAGCCGGGGACGAGGCGCTTGTAGGAATTGGTGGTCGGGTTGGTGAAGGCGTTCAACGCCTTGGCGTGGCTGATCACGCCGCCGATGAAATAGAGGCACATCTCCGAAAGGCCGGCATAGCCGTTGCCCGCGAACAGCGGCTTGCCGCTTTTCCAGATCGACATATGGGTGTGCATGCCCGAGCCGTTGTCGGCCTTGATCGGCTTGGGCATGAAGGTCGCGGTCTTGCCGTAGGCATGGGCGACCATGTGCACGACATATTTGTAGATCTGCATGCGGTCGGCGGTGGTGACGAGGGTGCCGAAGGTGAGGCCGAGCTCGTGCTGCGCGGCGGCGACCTCGTGATGATGCTTGTCCATCGGCAGGCCCATTTCGAGCATCGTCGAGACCATCTCGGCGCGGATGTCCTGCGCGCTGTCGACGGGCGCGACCGGGAAATAGCCGCCCTTGGCGCGCGGCCGGTGGGCGAGGTTGCCATTCTCATATTTGGTGGCGGTGTTGGTCGGCAGCTCGATATCGTCGAGGCTGAAGCCGGAGGCGGCATAGCCGTCCTCGAAGCGGACGTCGTCGAACATGAAGAATTCGGCTTCGGGGCCGACATAGATGGTGTCGCCGACGCCGCTCGCCTTGAGGTAGGCCTCGGCGCGCTTGGCGGTCGAGCGGGGATCGCGGGCGTAGAGCGCGCCGGTGCCGGGATCGACGATGTCGCAAAACAGGATGCCCATCGGCGTCGCGCTGAACGGATCGACATACCAGGCGTCGAGATCGGGCTTGAGGATCATGTCCGATTCGTTGATCGCCTTCCAGCCGGCGATCGAGCTGCCGTCGAACATCAGCCCGTCGGTCAATTCGTCCTCGCCGATCACGCCCGAACAGATTGAGAGATGCTGCCACTTGCCCTTGGGATCGGTAAACCTGAGGTCCACCCACTCGATCTCGCCGTCCTTGATCGCCTTCAGGATCGCTTTCGCGTCGTTCGCCATGATGTCCGCCCCTCTGTCGTTCCCCGGCGAAGGCCGGGGTCCAGTGTTCTTCGAATCCTGGGTCCCGGCCTTCGGGCCCCATCAAAGTAGTACTTTGATGGGAACCCTTCGCCGGGACACGAACTGCGTTCGTGGATTCGCCTGTCGCCCGCTCCATCCCAAGGCCCAGGCTGGCCGTCCATGTGAATATTTCACATTGGGGGCGGTCAGAACGGCCGGCGCTGGGCCGCGATCAGCATCCTCAGCAGCATCGCCACCGGCCGGGGCACGCCGACCATGCCGTCGAGCCACAGGCTCACCCCCGGCCGGCTGACCCCGATCGCATTGGCGAGATCGCTCTGCGTGCGATAGCCCAGCGACTGCATCGCCTGGCGCAGCTCTTCCGGGGACATCGAGGCGAGGCGGGGATCGTCGGGCATGAGGCCGTTTAGCGAAACGCCGGGGAAAGGGGGAGTGCAGCCGGATCCGTTCGGGCTGAGCTTGTCGAAGCCCTGTCCTTCCCTCCCAACCAGCAAGATAGGGCAGCCCTTCGACAGGCTCAGGGCGAACGGTGTCGGTGATTGCTCCCAGCGAGCCTAGATCGCGTCCGAGCCCCGCTCCCCCGTCCTTATCCGCACCGCTTCCTCGACGCTGGAGACGAAGATCTTGCCGTCGCCGATCCGCCCGGTGCGCGCCGCGTTGGCGATCGCTTCGACGACGCGCTCGGCGAGGCCGTCCTCGACCACCACTTCGAGGCGGACCTTGGGCAGGAAATCGACGACATATTCGGCGCCGCGGTAAAGCTCGGTATGCCCCTTCTGGCGGCCGAAGCCCTTGGCCTCGGTGACGGTGATGCCCGAGACGCCGACCTCGTGCAGCGCCTCCTTGACCTCATCGAGCTTGAACGGCTTGATCACCGCCTCGACCTTCTTCACTTGGCGCCTCCGTCCTGCTGCCCGACCAATAGCCGCAGGGCGCAGCGTGGCAAGCGGCTGATGCGGCCGCGGGCGATGCGCGCCGGGCCCGTTCAGGGTCAGCGTGCGTTCATCCGGGAAATATGATATGGCTCCAAAGAGCCATTTCGAAAGCGAGGCCAGACATGCGCAAGCTCCTTCCCCTCATCGCCGGTACCTTGCTCATCGGCGGCGCCGCCCAGGCCAAGCCGGCGGACAACGAAGCCGACCTCGCCAACGCGCTGCAAGGCCGGGTCGCGGGCGAGCCGGTCGACTGCATCGACCTGCACCGCGTCCGCGCGTCGCGGATCATCCCCGGCACCGCGATCATCTACGACACGGGCGCGATCCTCTACGTCAACCGGCCCGATAACGGCGCCGACCAGCTGAGCTCGTGGGACACTCTGGTGACGCGGACGCCGTCGACGCGGCTTTGCTCGATCGACACGGTGACCCTGGTCGATCAGGGCTCGCAGTCGTTCCGGGGCGTCGTCTTCCTTGGCGAATTCGTTCCCTATCGCCGCGTGCGGACCGGCTCGGCGTACTGACTTCCCGCTTCAGCGGGAGACCGGAGCGATGCAATTGTAGATTTCGCTGAGCGCGACCTGGTTGGGTCGGCCCGGTGCCTGGTCGAGCCGCAACGACCCCTCGGAAACGGCACGGCCCCGGCCCCGGCAGGCGCGCCTGGCCGCTTCGACCAGCCGCAACTGGGCCCGCACGGTTACTTCATAGCCGGCACTCTCGGCATAGACGGTGGTCAGCCGGAATCGAGTCTCGCCGAGCGCCTCGACCGTCACGTTGGGGGCCCCGGCCGCGGCAAGCAGCAAAGCGGAAAGCACGGACGCCGCCATACCTAGAGGTACGGCGGCGCGTCGAAGCCCTTGGGGCTCCTGGTGAAAATCTCGCAGCCCTCGTCGGTGATGCCGACGCTGTGCTCGAACTGGGCGGAGAGGCTGCGGTCGCGGGTGACCGCGGTCCAGCCGTCGTCGAGCACCTTGGCGGCGGCCTTGCCGATGTTGATCATCGGCTCGATCGTGAAGAACATGCCGGGCAGCAATTCGGGGCCGGTGCCCGGGCGGCCGGCATGGACGACCTCGGGCGCGTCGTGGAAGACGCGGCCCAGGCCGTGGCCGCAGAAATCGCGGACCACCGAATAACGGTGGGCCTCGGCGTGGCTCTGGATGGCGTGGGCGACGTCGCCCAGCCGGTTGCCGGGCTTGGCCGCCTCGATCCCGCGCATCATCGCTTCATAGGTTACCTGGACGAGCTTCCTCGCCTTGATACCGACCTCGCCGACCAGGAACATGCGGCTGGTGTCGCCGTGCCAGCCGTCGACGATGGGGGTCACGTCGATATTGACGATATCGCCGTCCTTGAGCAGGCGGTCGCCCGGAATGCCGTGGCAGATGACGTGGTTGACCGAGGTGCAGCAGCTCTTAGTATAGCCGCGATAGCCGAGCGTGGCTGGAATGGCGACGCGCGCGCGCATCTCGGAAAAGACGATCTCGTCAAGCTCCTCGGTGGTCACGCCGGGCACGACATGGGGGACGAGCGAGTCGAGGATCTCGGCCGCGCAACGCCCCGCGGCGCGCATCCCGGCAAAGCCCTGGGCCCCGTGCAGCTTGATCGGTCCGTGGCGGCCGATGACGTCGGCTTCGAGGTCGATGATCTGGGTGTCCATGACCCATATATAACGTCCGGCAGGCGAATTTGCACCCATGACTGGGCGGTCCTTCGATACGCCGTTTCGACAAGCTCAACGGCTACTCAGGATGAGCGGTTGAGGCTAGACCGTTTCCCCTAACGCTCATCCTGAGTAGGGACTGAGCCTGGCGAAGGCCCGTATCGAAGGACAGGCTCAGCCGGAACGGAGTTTCTTGGTTTTGGCGGACGAGCGCATCTGGACGGCCGGGCTGGTGGTGATCGGGGACGAGATCCTCTCCGGCCGCACCCAGGACAGGAACGTCGCCCAGATCGGCACCTGGCTCAACCTGCAGGGGATCAGGCTCGCCGAGGTCCGCATCTGCCCCGACGACATGGCGGCGATCGCCGAGGCGGTAAATGCGCTCAAGGCGCGCAACGATTATTTGTTCACCACCGGTGGGATCGGCCCGACCCATGACGACATCACCGTCGACGCGATCGCCGCGGCGCTCGGCGTCGAGGTCGTCGTCCACCCCAAGGCGCGCTCGATCCTCGAGGCTTATTATGCGAGCCGCGGCGGCGTCACCCAGGCGCGCCTCAGGATGGCGCGCGTGCCCGAGGGCGCCGAGCTGATCGAGAACAGGCTGTCGGGCGCCCCCGGCATCCGCCTCGGCAACATCTTCATCCTGGCCGGGGTGCCGCATATCGCGACCTTGATGCTGGAGGGGCTGTCGGGGCAGCTCGAGGGCGGCCGGCCCTTGCTGTCCCGCGTGATCGGCTGCTGGTCCCCCGAAAGCGAGGTCGCCGATCTGCTCGGCGAGACCGAGCGCGCGCACCGGAGCTGCCAGATCGGCTCCTATCCCTTCTTCCGGGACGGCAAAGTGGGGGCCAATTTCGTCATCCGCAGCACCGAGGAAGGCGCGCTCGAGGCCTGCGCGGCAGACCTTGCCGGCCGGCTCGAGGCGGCCGGGTGCGCGATCGTCGCCGACGGCATCTGAGGAACCAGGCGCCGGGCGGATCGCTTCAAGCCACTTGATTGGGAGAGCGTAACGTGATGGACCGTTTCTTCACCGGCTTCGCCGGCCGGATCTCGTCATTCGCGGGCCAGCCCGTGGCCTTCGTCATCGCCTTCAGCGTGATCCTGGTCTGGGGCGTGACCGGGCCGCTGTTCGGCTATTCCGACACCTGGCAATTGGTGATCAACACCGCGACCACGATCGTCACCTTCCTGATGGTGTTCCTGATCCAGAACAGCACCAACCGCGACGCCGCGGCGATGCAGGCCAAGCTCGACGAGCTGCTGCGCGCGGTCGCCAAGGCGCGGCCGGAATTCATCGGCATCGAGCATCTGACCGACAGCCAGATCGAGAAAATCCGCGCGGCGCTGGAGGAGGAGGCCAGGGATCACTCCAACGGCAAGACCAAGGGCAAGGCGCACGTCAGCGTCGAGCAGCTGCTCAAGCGGTTCTAGAAAACACCGTCATTGCGAGGAGCGAAGCGACGCGGCAATCCAGCCCAGCCTCCGAGACCGCAAATGGATTGCTTCGCTACGCTCGCAATGACGGGAGTGGGTGCTCTCGAGCCTGCGCAAGCCGTGGAGCGGGTGAAGGGAATCGAACCCTGCGCGTAGCCCGGCAGGGCGGAGTGCCACAAAAGCTCGAGGGTTCGATTTCGGCGGTGGCGGTGAGTCTCAGGCAGGCGGGACGCGCGCTGGAGATGGAGCGGGTGAAGGGAATCGAACCCTCGTCGTAAGCTTGGGAAGCTTCTGCTCTGCCATTGAGCTACACCCGCGCGTGTCGGGCGGATGCCACAGCGCCGTGGCGCGGGTCAACCGCCGGTATTGTAGCGGAGGTCGGCCCCGGTCAGCGCCTTCTTGTCGACGGCGCCCTCCGCATAGCGCAAATTGGTATAGCCTTGCGGCGGCAGCTTGGCGCCGAAGCTCTTGGCCTTGCCGGGCGCGAGGCGCCTCAAGTCGAACTCGTCCTCGAACTGGATGCCGATCCGCTTGGCTTCGGACCAGCGCACCTCGCCGCCGAGATTGCCGCAGCCGGGCAGGTCGAGCTGGACCTTGGCCTCGGCGGGCAGCGTCCGGTCGCATTCGAGCAGGGCGCCGCCGGTCGAGATGTTGCGCACCCGGACCGGCATCGACATGCCGTTGAACTGCAGGCTGGCGACCTTGAGGATGCCCTGGCGCGGCGGCCGGTTGAACTGGAAGCCGTCGGCGGTGATCGCCTTGTTCTGCTCGGCGAGCGCGCCGGCGTCGTCGGGGTTCATCGGGCGGCCGAAGATATAGCCCTGGATGTGGCTGCAGCCGAGCTGGCGGATCATGGTCAGCTCGTCATGGGTCTCGGCGCCCTCGGCGGTCGTGTCCATGCCGAGGCTCTCGGCCAAAGTGACGATAGCGCGGATGATGGCGGCGTTGCGGCTGCCGTCCTTGGCGGCGCCGCGCACGAAGCTCTGGTCGATCTTGATCTTGTCGAACGGGGCCTTCTTCAAATAGCCCAATGAGGAATAGCCGGTGCCGAAATCGTCGAGGGCGAGGCGCACGCCGAGCGATTTCAGCTTGGCGAACATGTCGTCGGTCGCGTCGCTTTCGACCAGGAACACGCCCTCGGTGATCTCGAGCTCGAGCTGGCGCGGCTGGATGCCGGCGTTGGCGAGGGCGGACAGGATCGTCGCCGGGAGGGTCGGCTCGACGAACTGGATCGGCGAGAGGTTGACCGCGACCCGGATATGCTCGGGCCATTTGGCGGCTTCGAGGCACGCGGTCCTGAGCACCCATTCGCCGATCGAGAGGATCAGGCCCGCTTCCTCGGCGAGCGGCACGAACAGGCTCGGGGATATGACGCCGCGGGTCGGATGGTGCCAGCGGACCAAAGCCTCGAAGCCCGACAGCGCCTCGGTCTGGGCGTTGACCACGGGCTGATATTGAAGCTGGAGCTCGCCGCGCGCGATCGCCTTCCGAAGGTCGGTCTCGAGGATCTGCCGGTCCTGCGCCTCCGAATGCATTTCGGGGGCGAAGAAGCAGAAGGTGCCCCGCCCGGCGGCCTTGGCCGAATATAAAGCGAGGTCGGCGTTGCGGATCAGGGCGTCGGCGCAGCAGCCTTCGGGCGGCGCGGTGGCGATGCCGACCGAGGCGCCGATCGAGATGTTGTGGCCCTCGATCATATAGGGCATCGACAGCTGCTGGATGAGGCGCCCGGCGAGCGAGCTGAGGCCGCCTTCGTCATGCTGGCCGGGCAGCACCGCCTCGAACTCGTCGCCGCCCAGCCGGCCGACCTGGCCCTCCTTGCCGATCACGGTGGTGAGCCGCTGCGCGACCTGCTTGAGCAAAGCGTCGCCGATCGGATGGCCGAGCGTGTCGTTGACGTTCTTGAAGCGGTCGAGGTCGATCAGGAAGAGCGCGCAGCCGCCGGTCGCCAGCGTCTCGTCCAATGTGCGGCGCATCAGCATGCGGTTGGGCAGGCTGGTCAGCGAATCATATTTGGCGAGGCGGTTGATCTCCTCCTCCGAGCGGCGCTGCTGGGTGAGATCGCTGCCGATGCCGCGAAAGCCCAGGAAGCGGCCATATTCATCGAAGCTCGGCGTTCCTGACAGCGACCACCAGATTTCGGCGGCGGTGTTGGCGCGGACGTTGATGTCGGTGAAGGGCAGGCGCGTCGAGAGGTGGAAGCCCAAGGTGCGCTCGGAGGATTCGGTGCCGCGCCGGTCGTCGAGGCCGATCAGGTCGGCAAAGGGCATGCCGATCAGGTCGGCGGCCGGCGTCTTCAGGTCGGCGGCGAGCTGCTCGGAGACGTAGGAGAGGTTGCCGCGCGCGCTGGTCTCCCAGAACCAGCCGCGGCCGGCCTGCTCGAATTCCTCGATGAAGCGCGCGGCGCGCTGCCCGTGCCAGTCGATCACGAGCCGGCGCTGGAGCTGGACGATGCGGTCGGCCGAGCCCTTGAGGCTCAGCCAGACCAGCAGCACCGACAGCAGGGCGGTGGCGGCGGCGCCTCCCGTGTCGTGCGCCAGGAAGAAGAATTTTGCGGTGAAGCCCGCGCAGCCGATCGCCACCAGCGAGGGGAAGGAGAGGAAGGCGATGGGCAGCGCGAGCACCCCGCCCGCCACCGCGATATCGAGCAGGGTGCGGTCGTCCGCCCCGGCCTGGCCGAAGGCGAAGGCCGCGCACCAGAGCGCGTAGGTGGCGAAGCTGTAGAGGGCGGCGCCGCGGATCGCGACATGCGGGGCGAGGCGGGAGAGTGGGTGCCGGCGCAGCCAGGCCCAGAGCCCGAGATCCATGGCGATGAGGCCGCCGAGCGTGGCGGCGAGCGCCGGCGGCGGGTTCAGCGGGTCGCCGAGCGCGAGCAGGAAGGCGGCCGCGCAGACCAGGTGGACGCCGAGCAGGAAGGGCGGAACATATTCGAGCGAGCGCACCCGCTCGCGCACCCCGCTCTCCTCCTGCTCGTCGTCGACGCGCCGGAAGTCCTGCGCGAACAGGCGCGCGAGAGGCGGACGCTTTTCCGCCTCCCCCAAGTCCGGATCACTCTGCCGTCTAAGCCCCGCCATCGGCGAGTCCCTAGCCGATCGGTCTTAACATTTATTTGCCGGACGGCGAGTCGGCGATGGGGCGCGGAGCCTAGCCCTGCGGTTCCTCCTCTTCCTCCGCGGCCCGTTGCCGCGCCCGGCGCTCCTCGCGCTCGCGGCGGCGCGCCTCGCGCCCTTCGCGTTCCTCCGCCTCGCGCAGCTCGCGGCCGCGGCGCTGGTCGGCTTCGGACTGGCTGGTGGTGACCGCGTCGACGCCGGCGCCCACCGCCTTGACCGGCAAGGTGACGATGTCGACCGCCGTCCTGGCGAGGCAGCCGGAGAGGAGCAAGGCGAGGGCGGGAAGCAGAAGGCGCATGGCGAGTCTCATAGCAGGAAGGGCGTTGCGACCGAATGAACAACGACGCTTGACATGGTTTCGATCCTATCCGATAGTTCTGTCATGACAGAAATAGCAGTCGAGTCGCGGAAGCTGGCCCCGGCCGTGGAGCGCTTCATCCTCCATTGGGGGGACATGGGCAATCAATGGGGCGTCAATCGCTCGGTCGCGCAGATCCATGCCTTGCTCTACCTTTCGGAACGCCCGCGCACGGCGGAATATGTCGCCGATACGCTCGGGCTGGCGCGCTCCAACGTCTCCAACAGCCTCAAGGAGCTGATCGGCTGGAAGCTGGTGAGGCGGGTCCCGGTGCTCGGCGACCGGCGCGATCATTTCGAGGCCGAGACCGACCTGTTCGAAATGGTCACGCGCATCGCCCAGGGCCGCAAGGAGCGCGAGATCGATCCCGCCGCGGCGGCGCTGCGCGCCTGCATGGCGGACGCCCGGGGCGATCCGAGGGTCGGCGCTGTCGCGCTGGCGCGGCTCGCCGAGATGCAGAAGTTCATCGAGACGCTCAACCGTTGGTACGAACAGATGCTGGGCGTGCCGCCGGCCAAGATCATGTCGCTGATCAACATGGGCGCCAAGGTGGTCAATTTCCTGAGCTTCGGCCGCGGCAAGAAGGCGAAGGGCGGCTGATTTTTGTTTGCCGAGGGATTTCTGTATTTTCAGAAACGCGAGAATAAGGGAGGCGAAGATGGAATGGCGGGAGGAGGGCGAAGCCACGATCATCGCCTTCCCCGCGAGTCGCGCGCGGCCGCCCGCCGAGATGGGCGATCTGCGCTTCCGCACGCTGCTCGGCGAGACGGCCTGGGCGGCGCTTCCCGAATCCACCCGCGCCCGCTTCCGCAGGCATATCGGTCAAGGCCGTATCGCTCTTTATGCCGGCGAAACCGTCGAATGCCGGACGAACATGGCCGGCCGGTTGCTGGCGCGGGCGGCGCGGCTGATCGGCGGCCCGCTGCCTTTGTCATGCGACGCCGATCTGCCGGCGATGGTCGCGGTCACCGAGGATCCCGCCGGCGGCGGTCAGGTCTGGACGCGAGTCTATGGCCGGCGCCGGGGCTTCCCGCAGGTCATTCGCAGCTGCAAGCGCTTCGCCGGGCCGACCGGCCTCGAGGAGCATATCGGCCGCGGCTTCGGCATCGCGCTCCGGGTCGAAGTGGCGGACGGGGCGCTGCATTTCGTCGGCGACCATTATTTCCTCGCCGCGCTGGGCTTGCGACTGCGCATCCCGCGCTGGCTGGAGCCCGGCCGGCTCGTGGTCAGCCATATCGACTGCAATCACGGCCTGTTCGCCTTCATGCTCGTGCTGACCCATCCCCGGTTCGGCGAGATGGTTCGGCAGACGGCGATGTTCCGCGACGCAACGGTGGAGGAGGCGTGATCCCGTGACTTCGGATTTGGACAGATTTTCCGCGGCCTTCGTCGCTGCCGCAGCGACGCCGGCGCTGGTTACCGGCCTGTTTTTCCTCGTGCTGGCCGGGCCCGGGGGCTTTCTGTTCGGCTTCTTCATCGCCTTCACCCTGGCCGCTTTGCACGTCGTATTTCTCGCGGTGCCGATCCACGCATTGCTCCGCCGCCGCCGGACGCCGGGGCCCGTCCTGGTCCTCGCCGCTTCCTTCCTGATCGGAGCGCTGCCGCTGCCGCTCCTGCTCGGCGCCGAGGAGGTGTCGACCGGGTTTCTCATATTCGGCCTGCTCGGCATGAGCGGCGGGATCGCCTTTCTGCTGACGGCGGGCCCGCGCGACGACGATCTGGCGGAATCGTGAAGCGCGTGCTGGTGATCGGCGGCTATGGCGGCTTCGGCGCGCGGCTGTCGCGGCGGCTGGCGCAGGCGGGGCACCATGTGCTGGTCGCCGGGCGGAGCGGGGAGAAGGCCGCGCATCTCGCCGCCAGCCTGGCGAGCGCCGAGGGCCTGGCCGCCGACCGCGCCGGCGACCTCGCGCCATTGCTCGCCTCCCACCGGCCGGATCTGGCGATCGACGCCGCGGGGCCGTTCCAGGCGAGCGATTACCGCGTGCCCCTGGCCTGCATCGCCGCCAGCATCCCCTATCTCGATCTCGCCGACGCGCGCGGCTTCGTGACCGGGATCGGCGCGCTGGACGAGCAGGCGCGGGCGGCGGGCGTGGCCGTGATCGCCGGCGCGTCCACCTCGCCCGCCTTGACCGGCGCCGTGGCCCGGTATCTGGCGCGGGATCTCGACCGCGTCGATGAGGTCGAGATCGCGCTCAGCGCATCGGCGCGCGCCACCGCCGGCGCCTCGGTGGCGCGCGCCATCCTCTCTTATGTCGGCAAGCCGGTGCGACTGTGGCGGGGCGGGCGCTGGCAGGATGGCCATGGCTGGCAGGAGATGCGCAAGCAGCGGATGACCGCCGGTCCCTTCGCGCTCGGTGGCCGCCGCGTCGCCCTGGTCGACGTCCCTGATCATGACCTGCTGCCGGAGATGCTGCCCGGCCGGCCGGCCGTCGCCTTCCGCGCGGGCAATGGGCTCGCCTTTCAGATGTGGTCTCTGTGGCTGGCGAGCTGGCCGGTCCGCTGGGGCTGGCTGCGCTCGCTCTCGGGCGCTGCCGGTTGGCTGCTGCCGCTGCAACGCTTCACCGCGCGGCTGGACGGCGATCGCTCAGGAATGACGGTTACCGTCACAGGAAGGCGCGGCGCCGAAGCGGTGGAGCGGTGCTGGACTCTCGTCGCGGTGGCGGGAGACGGACCCGAAGTTCCGACGCTGGCGGCCGCCTTGCTCGTTGAGGACATCTTCGCCGGCAGGCTGAGAGCCGGCGCATATGATAGCTCGGCGCTCCTCCCGCTCGAGCGGTTCGACGCCGCCTTTGCCGGCCTCGCTCTGGCCCACCGGATCGAGGAGCGCGTCCTGCCGTTCAGGTCGATGGGTCGCTGATCAGGCTCATGCAGGTCAGCGCCGCGTCAGCCTTGCGCATCTCGGAAATGTCGAGCGCCACCACGCGAAAGCCGCGCGCGGCCAGCGCCTGCGCGGTGCGCGGGCTGTCGGCGGCGGCGAGGAGGGTGTCGCCGGCGAGCAGCACATTGCCGCCATAGGGTTCGCCCGGCGCCACGGCGAACGGTTCGACGCCGGCGAAATGGGAGGCCGAGACCCAGTCCGGATTGTGGACCAGCAGACCGGCGATCGCGGTGGCGGCGCTCTTGAGATGGAGGCCGCCGGCGACCGGCACGGGGACGATTTCGAAGCCCAAAGGCGCGACGATCTGCGCCAGCGCATCGAGACCGGCTTGGTCGGTTCGCGAGGAAAGGCCGACATGGAGCGTCCGCCCGATCCGGAGCACATCGCCGCCGTCGACATGGCCTGCCTCCAGCCGGTGGAGGGTGAAGGCAGCGGCGAGACCCTGGGCGGTGGACTCGGTTTCCCCCGCCCGCGACGCCGCCCCCGGCCGCAGGATTACCGCATGCTCGCCGAGCAGCAGAGCCGTGTCCTCCACGAAGACCGAATCCGGAAAGCCGTCGAGCGCCGCCAGCCGCCGCACCTCTAGCCCGGCTTCAGCCAGCGCCCGCTCATAGGCCGCATGCAGCTCGATCGCCCGGGCGACATCGACGCGCCCCTCCTGCGTCGTCTCGCACTCGGCGAGGCGCGGGCTGACGGCGCGGGTGTAGGCGATGGCCGACATCCGGCTACCATTCCTCCGCGCGGATGGCGTCGAGCCGAGCACGTTCGAGGAGTTCGGGCACCCGGTCCCGCAGAATCGCCGGCAGCGCGCCAAGCGCTTCATCGTCGAATCGAAGGTGCGGAAGATAACGCTGTACGAGACCGGCGATGGCGCTCGCCTGCCCCAAATCGCGGCGAGCCTTCATACGGTCGCGGTCCGGCCGTTCCGAGACCCATAGCTTGTGCAACGCGAAGGCGCGGGGATCGGGCACCGCCAGCCGCACGGGATAGCCACGCTCATCGACCGCGGTCTGATGAATCTGCGGGCAGTTTTGGAGCCAGGCCAAGCCTTCGATTTCGGCGGCCGTCATGTCCGTTGGAGCGTTGCCGACTCGGCTGCGGCCGCCGCCGAGCGTGGGACTCTTCGGCATCGGCCGGATCAAGTCCACCATGAAGCCGGCATTGTTGACGACTCGATAGCCGCCCGGAGTCACCGGTTCGAAGGAATGATCGACGCTCCTCAGGAGGCCCTGAAGGCCTTCCTCGCCCGTGCCGCGCGCCGCGAGCCGCAATTGACTGCGGGCATCGAAGAGGAAATCGATGTCCTGCGTGGCCACTTGCGAGCTATCGAAATGTCCGCCCGCCATCCGCTCATAAGCATAAAGTGCGTGCGTTCCCACGACGCTCATCGCGTGGCCCAGTAATTGCCGGCTCTCCAGTTTCCGCAACAGCCGGGCCGGCAGCCAGGGAACACGGCCAAGCCGCATCGCTTTGTTTACGGGAGCCATCCGGCGTATCGCGGCGTCAAGCGCGGCTATGCGCTCCTTGACCGCGGTCCGCCCGGAGCGAAACCGCTCGATGATGAGCTCGGTATCCGGGTTACGCGGGCCAAGACTTTTCCATTGGCCCGCGGACTTCTTGTACAGATAGACGTGGCCGCCCACCGTTTTCCAGGTCATGGATCCGTGAAAGCGCATGCGACGCTCCGCCTGCGCGGTCCGGAATGCCGCATAAGCCTGTTCGACATTGATCATTTGGCGGACCTGATCGCCGTCGAGTTCCGTAAAGCGGGGCAAAATTATCCCCTTTCAGGGCATCTCCCTATCGAAAGGGGATAATAGCCTATCTCGGTGATGCCGTACAGCCTTTGATCACCCAAGACTCCCCCCGGGTGCCGCCCTTCAACAAAAAAGGCGGCCCGGAAACGCTCCGGACCGCCTTCTGCTTGACTGGCTTGTTCGCGCTTAGCGCTTCGAGAACTGGAAGCTGCGGCGGGCCTTGGCCTTGCCGTATTTCTTGCGCTCGACGACGCGCGGGTCGCGGGTCAGGAAGCCCTCGCGCTTGACGATCGTCCTGAGGCCCGGCTCGTAGCGGGTGAGCGCGGTCGAAATGCCGTGGCGGACCGCGCCGGCCTGGCCCGAAAGGCCGCCGCCGATCACCGTGGCGATCACGTCATACTGGCCCTTGCGGTCGGCGATGTCGAACACCTGGTTGATGATCAGCCGCAATGTCGGGCGGGCGAAATAGACCTCCTGGTCGCGGCCGTTGACGACGATCTTGCCGGTGCCGGGCTTCAGCCAGACGCGGGCGACGGCGTCCTTGCGGCGGCCGGTCGCATATGCGCGGCCCTGCTTGTCGAGCTGCTGCTCGCGCAGGATCGCCTTGATCTGCGGGCCCTGGGTGGAGACGCCATGATCGTCCGGCGTCTCGTCGCGGCGCCCGCGGCCTTCGCGGCCGTCATCCCGGCCTTCGCGGGCGGCGGGAGCTGCTGCGGGCGCGATCGGCGCCGCTTCCTCGGCGGCTGGAGTCTGCTCCTCGGCTTCGGCGGCCGGCGTTTCGGCGGCGGGAGCTTCGGGCGCCGCCTCGGTCTCGGTCAGCTTGGCGAGATCGGCCAGCGATTGACGATTGTCGGACATTATTGACCCACCTTGTTCTTGCGGTTCATCGCCGCGACGTCGAGAGGTTCGGGAGCCTGGCCGCCGTGCGGATGCTCGGTGCCGGCATAGAGGTGAAGCGCGCGCATCTGGTCGCGGCCCAAGGGCCCGCGCGGGATCATCCGCTCGATCGCCTTTTCGAGCACGCGCTCGGGGAAGCGGCCGTCGAGGATCTTGGCCGGCGTGGTTTCCTTGATGCCGCCGGCATAGCCGGTATGCTTGTAATAGATCTTGTCGGTCAGCTTCTTGCCGGTGAACCGGACCTTGTCCGCGTTGACGATGACGACATGGTCGCCGCAATCGACATGCGGGGTAAAGCTCGGCTTGTGCTTGCCGCGCAGGATGTTGGCGACGATCGAGGCGAGACGCCCGACCACCAGCCCGTCGGCATCGATCAGATGCCATTTCTTCTCGACCTCGCGCGGCTTCACGGACCGCGTGGTCTTCATCAGCGCCTTCATGGGCTATCGACCTCTTGAAATGGTGAGCGCCGCCCTGGGGGAGCGGCGCGATGCCGGCCGAATGGCGGAGGTGGGGCCGAAAGTCAAGGAAAAGCGGGCGTTTGCTGAGAGGTATTATATTACCTAGGTGATTTGGCTGTCTTGATCTGCAGCTGAAAACCGTATATACGCGTATATACGAAAGGAGACGTATCGTGAATGCGGTGAATAGCAAAACGTTCAAGAGCGGCAACAGCGTCGCCGTGCGGCTGCCTAAGGAGATCGGATTTGCGGCGGGCCTGGACGTCGTCGTCGAACGGAACGGCGACGTTGTGACGATCCGGCCCCAATATGATCCGGCGGAGGAGAAGCGGAAGGTGCTCGACCTGGTTGCAGCGTTGCGCGCGATCGGCCCTCCCGATGAGATCGAGAAAAGGGAGCCGTTTGAATTTCCCGATCGGCCCGGCCTCTGACGCCGATGGCGTTTCTGATCGACACGAATGTCGCCATCCATTTGCGCGACCGGGAGCCGACAATTTTGCAGTCGTTGGCGGAGCTTGAAGCGCGCCCTGTCCTCTCCGTGATCAGCCGGGTCGAGCTGGAAGGCGGCGTCTATTCCAAGCCAAGACTGGCCGAGAAGCGTCGTCGTGCCTTGGACGCCCTGCTAGAAATGCTTGCGGTCATCCCCTTCGATACGGCTGCGGCGGACGCCTATAGCGGGATTGTCGCGGCGATTGGACCTTCACGCCGGAAGGCCGGGGACCGCATGATCGCCGCCACGGCGCTCGTGCACGATCTGATATTGATTACCATCAACGGCAGGGACTTCAGCGATATCCCCGGCCTGTCCCTCGTGATATGGCCGAGCCCCACGGACTGAGCATCACGCGCTCGTTTCCGCCGTAACCCACGCCACATAAGCAGCGAGCGCGTCGGCGATCGGCCATATGGCGATGGCCGGCACCTCGTAGCTATGCAGCGCGGCGATCCGCGCGACGAGGGCCTCGGCCCGGTCCGCGCTGGTCTTGAAGATCGTGGCCACCTCCTCCGATTCCTCGACCCTGCCCTGCCAGCGGTAGATGGACCGGCAGGGGCCCAGGATGTTGGCGCAGGCGGCGAGCCGCTCCTCGACGACCGCGCGGGCGATGCGCTCGGCCTCCGCCGCGTCGGCGAAGACCGCATAGACGCTGACGATCCCGGTCACGCCTTGCGCTCGCCCAGCCGGTGCGCGGCGGTGAGCGTGGCGGCGAGCAGCAGCACCGCCATGCCCTGATGCGCCACCGCGATGTCGATCAGCACGCCCGAAAGCACGGTGAGGATGCCGAGCTGGATCTGGATGACCAATGCGCCGGCCAGCATCGCCGCCTCCCAGCGCCGCCGCGCCAGCCAGGCCCTGGCCGCGAGCCACAAAGCCACCGCCGCGACGACGAAGGCGAGCCAGCGGTGGACGAACATCACCGTGATCGGATTGTCGACGAAGTTGCGCAGTGCCGGCCGCATCCATTCGTAGCCGGCGGGATAGAATTCCCCGTTCATCCATGGCCAGGTCTCGAAATAGCGGCCGGCGCCGAGCCCCGCCGCATAGGCGCCGAACATGAACTGGAGGAAGAGCAGGGAGAGCGCCCAGATTCCGAGCAGGGAGATGCGCGCCGGCCGCGCCGCCGGATTTCGGGCCAGCGCGCGCAGGTCCCACATCGTCCAGAGCAGGCCCGCGAAGATGACGAGCGCCATCAGCAGGTGGATCGCCAGCCGGATATGGCTGACCTGGGGCCGGTCGACCAGCCCCGAGGCGACCATCCACCAGCCGATCGCGCCCTGCAGCGCGCCCAGGCCCAGGAGGGCGCCGAGCTTCCAGCCGTAAGTCGGCGGAATCGCGCGCCGCCACCAGAAGAACAGCAAGGGCAGGGCGAAGGCGAGCCCGATCAGCCGCCCGAGCAGCCGGTGCACATATTCCCAGAAGAAGATCTCCTTGAACTGGGCCAGCGACATGCCGCTATTGATCCGCTGATATTGCGGGCTCGCCTTGTAGTGGGTGAACTCCTCCTGCCAGGCGGCTTCGTTCAGGGGCGGGATCGTCCCCGAAATCGGCTCCCAGCGGACCATCGACAGGCCCGATTCGGTGAGCCTGGTGATGCCGCCGACCACGACCATCGCGAACACCAGGACGGCGACGACCAGCAGCCAGCCGGCGATTGCGCGGGGACGGGGGCGGGGCTCGGCGGGTCGGGCGAACATGGCAAGCGCCTATGGCCGAGCGGCGCGCCCTTGCCAACAAGAGGCGCAACGGCCGCCCATTCCCGCGGGCAACCCCCGCGCTTCCCGCATCACGATCAGCCGGGACCGTTTTCAGTCTCGCCGTTCACGCGAACGGCCGGCGCCGCGATCTCGATCGCTTCGGCCACCATGTCGATCGAGGACGCCGGCACCGCGATCGAAATCGATTCCGGCGTCATCTCCACCAGCGATTTGGGCACCGTGATCGTGATGCTCGCGGGGACCATGTCGAGCCCGGCTTCGGGGATCGACAGGGTGATGCTGCCCGGCGTCATCTTGATCGTCGATTCGGGGCAGACGATCGTGATCCCCGTCGAATCGAAGGTCATGGTCAGCGGGACATCGACCGCGGCCGGCATGCACTTGAGCGTGAAGCCGCCGATCTCGGGCAGGTCGTTGAGGATCATGGTGACGAATTCGGTCTTGAAGACCTTGGTTTCGGGTGGCGGCGGGTCGGGCAGGTGGAGGATGTCCTCCGGTCCCCAGAAGCATCCGGCCCAGATCGGATAATTGGGGTCGCCGCCTTCGAACTCGATCCACACGTTGGCGCCGATCGGCGGGATCGCATAGAAACCCACGTCCGGTCCGGCGTAGGGCGTGCATGGCAGGGCAAAATTGAGCAACGATCCCGGAATCGCGGGGACCTCGGCCAGGATCCTGCCCTGGAACAAGGGGTCGATATTATCGAGCACCTTGCCGCGATACTTGCCGTGAAAGCGTTGCGCGGGCTTCCTCATGCCCCGGCGCCGAATGACCGATCTTCCATCGCATCCTCCCCGTCGGCGCAACAATAGGCGGCGCCGCGGCAGGTGGTACGGCAATCACGCTGCGACCGGAACTTTTTATGCGCATGATATATTGTCTCTCCGTCCGGACTGGCCTATATCCGGCCTGAACAGGGAGTCGCGCGTGTCACCGACGGTGATCAGGAACGGGTTCATAGACCGGGTGGCCATCGGCCTTTCGGGGCTTTGCCTCGTCCATTGCGTGGCGAGCGCGGTGCTGGTCATGGTGCTGGCCAGCGCCGGCGGCCTGCTCCTCGATCCGCATATCCACGAAATCGGGCTGGTCTTCGCGCTCCTGCTCGGCGTGGTCGGGCTCGGCCGCGGCATTTTCGAGCATGGCTTCATGCTTCCCGCGGCGATCGGCGCGCTCGGCCTCGGCACCATGGCCGGCTCGCTGACCCTTCCGCACGGCCCCCAGGAGGTGTTCTACTCGGTGTTCGGCGTGCTCATCCTCGCGCTGGGCCACGACCTCAACCGCCGCGCGGTGGTCTGACCCCCTCCTTCGATACGCCGGTTCGGCAAGCCTACCGGCTACTCAGGATGAGCGGAACGGAAAAGACCCCGCTCATCCTGAGTAGGGGCTGAGCTTGGCGAAGACCCGTATCGAAGGACCGCGCCGACTTGTCCCGAGTCTCCGGAAGGCTTACATTCCGCTCATGGCTCACGTTCATCATTCCCATCAGGGCGCCGACCTCGCCGACGCCGCCAAGGCAAGCATGGAGCGCTCGGGCGAGCAGTGGACGCAGATGCGCTCCGCCGTGTTCGGCGCGTTGGCGAGCTTCGAGCGGCCGGCCAGCGCCTACGACATCGCCGAGAAGGTCTCGCAGGACCAGGGCCGCCGCGTCGCCGCCAACAGCGTCTACCGCATCCTCGACCTCTTCGTCGGCGCCAATCTCGCCCGCCGCGTCGAGAGCGCCAACGCCTATGTCGCCAACGACCATCCCGATTGCCTGCACGATTGCATCTTCCTGATCTGCGACAATTGCGGCCAGGCCAAGCATCTCGACGACGACCGCATTACCGGGGGCGTCCGCGACGCGGCCAAGGCCGCGGGCTTCAAGGCGGACCGGCCGGTGATCGAGGTGCGCGGGACCTGCGGGGAGTGCGAGGGGGAGTAGGCGCCCCGCGCGGATCGGCGTCCCGTTACGACTGCCGATTCAGCCGGTCGTCGCAACACAGGCATTAAATCGCTCAGCGGGGGTTTCGTAGTCCAGAGTTTTTCTTGGCCGCTGGTTCATTTCTCTGGCTACCTCGTTGAGCCTCTCCTGGCTGTGC
>JBKJZJ010000060.1:0-3995 GCA_046715355.1 Allosphingosinicella sp.
AGTCATCCCGGCGCAGGCCGGGACCCATGAACACGGTCGGTTGAAGCGAGGGCGGAAGCGTCTTCGCCCGCCTTCGTGCCACGGTGTTCATGGGTCCCGGCCTGCGCCGGGATGACTCAATCGGTTCTAGCGGTAGAAGACGTGATCGCCGATCCGGCCGACGCGGGTGCGGCCGCGGAAGGGCGGGGCATAAGCCGCGTGGAAGAAGAGCGCGTTGCCGATCACCGGCGGATGGTCGCCGTCCCGCGCCTGGCGCGCGATCTCCACGGCGGTCCGCCAGCGCGCGTTGCGCGGCGGATTGTAGGCGTGGACGTTGAAGAACTGGCCGCGCTGCATGATCACGCCGCAGATCGTGCGGCCGAAGCGGCCGCGCGGATCGTTGACGCGGTTAATAACCACCTGGGCGACCGCCATCTGGCCCTCGCGCGACTGGTTGCCGGCCTCGTGGACGACGACCTTGGCGAGGCAGGTCAATTCGGCGTCGACCACCTGGCTCGCGGGCGGGGAGGGCGCGGCCGGAACCGGGGCCGCCGCATCCTCATCGATCGCGGGCTGCATCGCGACTTCGGGCTGCGGGAGCGCGGCTGGCGTGGCGACAGGGGCGGGCTGGGGGGCGATCTGCGCTTGGCCGGAAGCTCCGGCGAGCGCGTAAGCAAAGGGCACCATCGCGGTGCCGGAAAGCGCGACGGCTCCAAGCGCCACCGCAAAGGGCTTTCCAAAAACAGACATTCAATACTCCAACAAATGCGCCAAACGCCGGCGAAGCGCGCGAACGACAAATGTCGCGCGGTGCGGCGTTTCACGTCTTATCGTGGGAAGAGATACGCTATCCCGTGATCCGTCCGGACCCTTGGCGGCTTGGTTCCGAGGATGCAACGAAAGTACGGCGAGCCGTGATGCGGATGGGACGAACGTTGCGGTCCCGAATTGGCGCGCGAGCGATTCGGAGCGTCGGCCTTTGCCTGCTATGGAACTGGGTTTGGCGGTCGCGACTCGGCCGTTCGGGAGGGTAGAGCGTTGAAATTCAAGAGCTTGGCGGCGATCACGCTGGGCGTGGGGGTGGCTACGGCCGCGCTCGCGATCGGCACCGGCCGGCTCGGATTCGCGCCTGCCGCGCCTGCGGTGACCTTGCCCGTCGAAACCGCCGCAGCGCCCGAATCATGGGGCTCGCCCGCCCGGCCGGCCGCGGGGCAGGAAGAGGTTTACACCGGCGCCGCAGCCGGCATGAGCGCGCAGGCGACGCCCCGCGGCCGCCGCCGCCCGCGCAGCAGCTACCGGGTGATCGGCGTCGGCGACATCATGATGGGCAGCGACTGGCCGACGCCGGTCATGGACTCGCGGGTGACGCCCAACGCCGATCCCGCCGAGCTGCTCGGCCCGGAGATCGCAGGCCTGTTCCGCGGCGGCGACGTCGTCTTCGGCAATTTCGAGGGCACCATCCACACCCGCTCCGACAATGCCAAGGCCTGCGGCAATCCTGCGGTCTGCTTCACCTTCCGCAGCCCGCCCTTTCACGCCCAATATCTGCGCCGCGCCGGCTTCACCCTGGTCTCCAACGCCAACAACCATAGCCGCGATTTCGGCGAGCCCGGCCGTGCCGAGACCTATCGCCACCTGACCGGGGCCGGCCTCGCGGTCAGCGGCGCCGACACGCCGGCCACCAGGATCGGGGTCCAGACCCTGCCGGACGGCACCCGCTTCGCTTTGGTCGCGTTCGGCCACAATCCCGGGCTCATGCAGGTCACCGACCTGGGCCGCCTCGCCATTATGGTCCAAGAGGCCGGGCGCCGGGCCGACGTGGTCATCGTCTCCTGCCATATCGGCGCGGAAGGCGAGGGGCGCAGCGCGATCACCCGGGCGGGCGAGATTTTCCTCGGCGAGAACAGGGGCAATCCCTACGCCTTCGCCCATGCCGCGGTCGACGCCGGCGCCGACATCGTCTTCTGCCACGGGCCGCACATCCCGCGCGCGATCGAGGTCTATCGCGGCCGCTTCATCGCCTACAGCCTCGGCAATTTCTGGACCTACGGCCGGTTCAGTCTCAGGGGCTCGAGCACGCTGGCCCCGATCGCCGCGCTGGAAGTGGCCCGGGACGGCCGCTTGCTCGCGGCACGGATCGTCTCGGCGCGGCAGGACCGGCCCGGCGGCCCCTATCACGACCCCGCCGGCGGCGCCGCCCGCCGCATCGCCGCCTTGACCGCGCAGGATTTTCCCGATTCGGGGATCACGATCGCGGCGGACGGCACGGTGCGCTGGCGCTAGCGCCGGCGAATAGGCTCCGACGCAGCAACTCACTCCGTCATGCTGAACTTGATTCAGCATCCATGAACACGCAGTCGCCTTTTCTCGCAGTCCGTGTTCATGGATCCCGGATCAAGTCCGGGATGACGATTATTGGGTGGCGCCTGCGCCTTCCGACCCCCGCAAGGCCCGGCAATATTCCTCCAGCGCGAGCGGGTAGAGGAGATGCTCCTCCTCGAGCACGCGCGCGGCGAGGCTTTCGGCATCGTCGCGGGGCAGGATCTTGACCCGCGCCGAAGCGAGGACCGGGCCCGAATCGAGGTCGGCGGTGACGAGATGGACCGAGCAGCCGGCATATTCGTCGCCGGCCAGCAAGGCGCGGCGATGCGTGTCGAGCCCCTTGTGCAGCGGCAGCAGGCTCGGGTGGATGTTGAGGATCCGCCCCTCCCACTTCGTCACGAACTCGGCGGAGAGCAGCCGCATATAGCCGGCGAGCGCGACGATCTCGACGTCATGGGCGCCCAGCGTCTCGTCGATCATGGCGTCATAATCGGCGCGCTTCATGCCGTCATGGCTCGCAGTCCAGGTCGGGATGCCCAGCCTCTTGGCGAGGACGAGGCCGCGCGCCTCGGGCACGTTCGAGGCGACCAGCACGATCCTGTAGGCGCGGGTCGGGTCGCGGCGCTTATGCTCGGACAACGCCAGCATATTGGAGCCGCGGCCCGAAATCAGCACCGCGACGCGGACCGGCTCAGCCATGATGGGTTGCGCTCCAGGCTTCTCGCGACGACCAGCTTTCCGCCGGGCCCGCCACCGTGCAGCCGCGCTCGCCCGGTTCGACTTTGCCGATCTCGAAAACTTGTTCTCCAGCATTTTCCAACGATTGGGTGATGCTCTTCACATTGTCTCGCGTCACGACCAAGGCCATGCCGATGCCGCAATTGAAGGTGCGGGCGAGCTCGCCGGGCTCGATATTCCCCTGCGCCTGAAGGAAGGCCATCAGCCGCGGCTGCGGCCAGGCGCGGGCATCGATGCGGGCGTGGAGCCCCGCGGGCAGGATGCGCGGAACATTCTCCAGCAGGCCGCCGCCGGTGATGTGGGCGAGCGCCCGGATCTTGCAGGCGCGGATCACGGGCAGCAGCGCTTTCACGTAGATACGCGTCGGCTCGAGCAAGAGATCGATCAGCAGCCTGTCGGGATCGAACAAGGCCGGCCGGCCGAGCTTCCAGCCCTTGTCGGGGGCGAGCCGGCGGACCAGCGAAAAGCCGTTCGAGTGGAGGCCAGACGACGCCACACCGAGAATGACGTCACCGGCGGCGACCCTCTCGCCGGTCAGCGCCTCGCCCCGCTCGACCGCGCCGACGCAAAAGCCGGCGAGGTCGTAGTCGCCCTCGGCATACATTCCGGGCATCTCGGCGGTCTCGCCGCCGATCAGCGCGCAGCCCGCTTGCTTGCAGCCCTCCGCAATCGAGGCGATCACCCGTTCGGCGACGCCCGCGTCCAGCCTCGCGCAGGCGAAATAATCGAGGAAGAAGAGCGGCTCGGCGCCCTGCACGATCAGGTCGTTGGCGCACATCGCGACCAGGTCGATGCCGACCCCGGCATGGCGGCCGCTGTCGATGGCGAGCTTGAGCTTGGTGCCGACGCCGTCATTGGCCGCGACCAGCAACGGGTCTTTGTAACCCGCAGCCTTCGGGTCGAAGAAGCCGCCGAACCCGCCCAGGCTGGCGTCCGCACCCGGCCGCGCCGTCGCC
>JBKJZJ010000061.1:0-3247 GCA_046715355.1 Allosphingosinicella sp.
CGGATATGGCGCTCGGCGACGCCGGCGCAGCGCGCGGCGCTTCGCGAGGCCCGCCGCGAGCGGCTGAGGCAGAGGTTCGAGGCCCGCCGCGCCATTCTGCGCGATCGGGGCGTGCCCGTCGCCGGCAGGGCCCGCGAGATCGGCCCCGTGGCGCGCGATTCGGTCCCGATCCGCCGTCCTGAGAACAATATCGTCGCCGCCCCGGCACGCCCCATCTATGGCCCGATCGACACGCGTGCCGATGCCCGCCGGGTTCGTACGGACGATTCGCACTATCGGCTCCGGCAGCGCGACCGCGTCCGTGACCGCGCCGGCGAGCCGATGGCCGGCCGCCGCGGCGTGATCCGCCCGCGGCCCCAGGGCCCGATTGTCCGGCGGCCGGTTCCGGCCAGACCCCGCCGCCGCTGAGCGCGCGCCGCGGCGAAGGGTTCGCGCCGCGGCCCCGTTAGGGGAAGCGAGAGGCCCGTCCTCTCGCCCTTGAAATGAGGATCGTGCCCATGCGTAACCTTGCCTTGACCCTGATCGCGGCCGGCCTGTGCCTTCCCGCCGCCGCTCTCGCCGAGCCCAGGACCCGGACGATGACCATCGATACGCCGCGCTACGAAGGCAGCCGGACGGTCACCCGCGATCGCGAGGCCGGCACCGTATCGCGCGACAGCGAAGTCACCCGCCGCTCCGACGGCGCCACCAGGACGCGCGACTATTCGCGCGAGCGCACCGCCAACGGGTATCGCGCCGAGGGCAGCGTCACCCGCTTCAACGGCGAGACCTACGATTACAGCGCCGCCGGCCGGCGCACGCCGAACGGCTTCGTCCGCCGGCAGGGCCTGCGCAACAGCGACGGCGATCTCGTCGCCGGCCGCCGCGTCGCGGTTCGCCAGCGCGCCAACGGCGCGATCGTTCGCCGTTCCACCTCGATAAGGCCCGGCCGCCGTCGTTAGCCGCCGGCGCTTACCCGCCGCGCCCGCCCCGCGCGCCGCGGGGCGGGCGTTTCTTTCCTCAGCGCAGGTGCCGCTGGAAGAAAGCGAGGGTCGCCGCCCAGGCGGCATCGGCCGCCGCGCGATTGTAGCGCGCCGCCGACGTGTCGTTGTGGAAGGCATGGTCGACGCCTGGAACTTCCCTCAGCTCAACAGACTTGCCGGCTTCGCGCAGCGCCGCGGCCCAGGGCCGGCCGGTGGCATTGACCCGTTCGTCCTGGCCGGCGAGAATGATAAGCATCGCCGCGCGCACCCTTGCCGCCTCGGCCGGCGCGGGGGCGGGGCCGTAGAAGGAGACGCCGGCCCTGAGCGCGTCGCCGGCGGCGATGGCGAGGCGGTGGACCATGGCGCCGCCCCAGCAGAAGCCGATTGTTCCGACCTTGCGCGACCCGCCCGCGGCCGAGGCCAGCCAGCCGATCGTGGCGGCGCCGTCGGCGACCGTCTCGGCCATGTCGAGCGCGCCGATCATCGTCCGCGCCCGATCCTCGTCCCCGGCGGGCGTGCCCCCGGCCGGGCTCAGGAAATCGGGCGCCACCGCGGAATAGCCGGCCACGGCCAGCCGCCGCGCGACATCGCGTATATGGTCGTTGAGGCCGCGATTCTCGTGGATGACCAGCACCACGGGCAAGTTGGCGCCCCGAGCGGGCGCGGCATTATAGCCGGTGTAGCGGCGGCCGGGACGCGCCTCCCAGACGAGCTCCTGGGTGCGGATGCGGGCGTCGTCGGCTGGGACGATGGGCGCGGCTTCGGCGCGGGCGGCGATCCCGCCCAGCAACGCGCCCGCCGCCGCCGCGCTCCCCGCGAGCCGCGTCAGGCGGGCCATGAAGACGCGCCGGTCCATGCCTTCATGCGTGAAGCGGTCGTAAAGCGCGCTCGCCGCGCGTTCGATCTCCTCGCTCATCTCAGGCGTCCTGCGGCTGCGGTGCCTGGGCCACCAAAGCGTCGTCGATCTCGCGGGCGCGGATGGCGGCCGGGCGCGCCTGCAGGCGGCCGAAATAATCCTCGAAAAGTGGGCGCTTCTCGATCGAGCCGAACATCATGCCGAAGCCGATCTGCGAGCCGACATAGAGGTCGGCGGCGGTGAACTGCTCGCCGCAAATATAGGGGCCGGGAGTGATCGCGACCTCCAGCGCATCGATCGCCGCGTCGAAGCTGCCATAGCCGACGAAGGCGCGCTGCTCGTCGCTGACCTCGACCTTGAGCGCCTTGTTGGTCACCGCCGCCTCGACCGGGCCCGCGGCGAAGAACAGCCAGCGATAATAGACGCCGCGCTTGCGGTGCGCGGGCGGCGGGGCAAGGCCGGCATCCGGAAAGGCGTCGGCGAGATAGGCGCAGATCGCCGCGGTCTCGGTGACGATCGTGTCGCCATGCCTGATCGCCGGCACCTTGCCCATCGGATTGATCGCGAGATAATCGGCGTCCTTCATGCTCTGGTTATAGCCGAGCACGACCGTCTCATAAGGCGCGCCGACCTCCTCCAGCATCCAGCGAACCACCCGGCCGCGCGACTGAGGGTGGGTGTAAAAGGTGAGATCGGTCATGACTGGCGCTCCCTTGGGTTGCGCCAAACCATATCGTCACTCCCGCGAAAGCGGGAGTCCAGACCGACCTTATTCCATATGACGCGGCTGACTGGTTTCCCGCATTCGCGGGAATGACGTTTACGCCTTCTCTTCCGGCTGGTCGGCTTCCTTGGCGAGCTTCGGCCCCTTCTTCCGGCTCTTCGACGCCTTGGGCGGCGCCGAGGTGATCTCGAAGACCGGCGCATTGTCCTTGATGCGGACCTTGACCTCGCCGCCGTGGATGAGCTTGCCGAACAGCAATTCCTCCGCCAGCGGCTGCTTGATCTTCTCCTGGACGAGGCGGCCCATCGGCCGGGCGCCGTAGAGCTTGTCATAGCCGCGCTCGGTCAGCCAGGCGCGGGCGCCGTCGTCCAGCTCGATATGGACGTTGCGGTCGGCGAGCTGGAGCTCAAGCTGCAGGATGAACTTGTCGACGACCCGGGCGACGACCTCGGTCGGCAGATAGCCGAAGGGGACGATCGCATCGAGGCGGTTGCGGAATTCCGGCGTGAACATCCGCTTCACCGCTTCCTCGCTGGCATCCTCCCTTGAGACGTTGCCGAAGCCGATGCCCTCGCTCGCCATGTCGGACGCGCCGGCATTGGTGGTCATGATCAGGATGACGTTGCGGAAATCGACCGATTTGCCGTGATGGTCGGTCAGCTTGCCGTGATCCATGATCTGGAGGAGGATGTTGAACAGGTCCGG
>JBKJZJ010000062.1:0-3415 GCA_046715355.1 Allosphingosinicella sp.
CCTGGAAATGGCTGCTCGATCATGGCGACACGCTGGAGCGGCCGCGATCCGCCGGGGACTCGGTGCGCCCGCGCCGGGCGGCCTGCCGCGGGCGGCCCCATCCGCCGCTGGCTCATGTAAATCCCGGGACCGGTCGCGGGGAATCCCCCGACAACAGCCTTCATTATCGTTGGAGCGTGCAGCCGGGCGGCGGCCGGATCGTCGAGGTGACGATCTGGAACAGGCGCGGCCACGAGACCGTGATCCGCGACGTCGTGGCGGCCGGCCGGTGAGCGAGCTGTTCGTCTCGGCCCTGGTCACCTTCCTGGTGGTGATCGATCCGCCCGGTTGCGCGCCGATCTTCGCCAGCGTCACCTCGGGCGCGACGCCGGCCTATCGCCGGGCGATGGCCTTCCGCTCGGTGGCGATCGCGGCCGGCATCCTCGTCTTCTTCGGCCTGCTCGGACGCGATCTGCTGCAGGCGCTCGGCATCAGCCTGTCCTCGTTCCGCATCGCCGGCGGCCTCCTCCTCTTCCTGATCGCGATCGACATGGTGTTCGAGAAGAGGACCGAGCGCCGCGAGAACCGCGCCGAGGAGGTGAGCGCGAGCGAGAGCGATGACATTTCCGTCTTCCCGATGGCGATCCCGATGATCGCCGGGCCCGGCTCGATCGCCTCGATCATGCTGATGATGTCGCGCAGCGAGGGCTGGGCGGAATGGCTGGTGGTGTGGGGGGCGCTGGCGGCGACCCTGCTGCTGACCCTGCTCTGCCTGCTGCTCGCCGGCCCGCTGATGCGCCTGCTCGGCCATCGCATGGAGGCGATGATCACCCGCCTGCTCGGCGTGATCCTCGCCGCGCTCGCGGTCCAGTTCGTCGTCGATGGCCTGAAGCGGACCTTTACCTGACCTCTCCGCGGACCGCGGGTGCGGCGGCCGGCTGAGCGGGAGGCTGGGCGGGCGGCGTCCGCACCACCCGCCACATCCGATAGGGCGAATTGCGCGGCAATTGCACCGGCGCCAGCCAGGCGGGCACCCGGTTCCGCATCAACTGCATATAGAAGCCGTTCGGCGCCTCCGCGCGGTAGATGGTCGATTCCGACATCATCGGGCAGATCAGCAGATAATCGACCCGGTAGCGCTCCGCCGTCGCGCGCGCATTGGCGGCGTCGCCGCGCCAGGCGCGCATCACGTCGACGATCTGGGTGGCGTTGCGGTGATAGGGGCCGGTGATCGCATCGTGGTGGGTCACCGTGATCAGCCGCGGGCCGAGATCGACGAAGGTCATCACCATGCCGCGCGGCTGGCCGGCGATCGGCCTGAGCCCCCACAGGCTCGGGCAGAGCCGGCTGGCTTCGTTGATCGCACGGCGCCAGGCGTTCGGCGGCTCGGGCTTGCCGGCGAACAGCCATCCCCGGGCGAGGGCGACGATGAGCAGAACGATGAGCGCGACGCCGCCGACGCGCAGGAGCATGTGTCTGAGGCCCATCACCAAGGAGAGGATGATCCAGGCGAAGGCGGCGGCGCCGGTCGCGCCGAGCAGCTGCGCCGCCGGCCCGGCCCGCGTCTGCCAGAAGAGCAGGGCGCCGGCCATCAGGGTAAGCAGGGTGAGCGCCGCCCAGCCGGTGAAGGCCCCCTGATTTTTTTCCCGCCAAGTGACGTGAAGCATCGCCACCCCGCCGATCACGCCGGCAACGGGCAAGGTGAGCGTGACCGCCGCCGCGTCCCAGCCGTGCCGCCAGACCGGCATCGCCTCGCGCACCTTGGAAAGCCACAGCCGCTCCAGCTCCGGCGAGCTCTGCTCGAGCCGCCCCAGGCAGTGCGGCCAGGTCCAGGCGAAGGCGCCGGCGATGACCGCCCCGCCCAGGAATGCGGCGCCCAGCCGCTTCTGCCAGCTTTTCGGCGCGCTCCAGGCGAGGATCGCGGCGATTGCGCCGGCCGCGACGATCGCGGAGAGCCAGACCGGGGAGAGCGCATCGCACATCGGCAGGCGGTTCGCCTCCGACGCGAAGACGAGGAAGCCGAAGGCGCAGCCTCCCGCCAGCGTGACGCCGTAGGCAAAGAGCCGCCTGGGCTCGCCGTCGCGGATCCAGACCAGCACCGCGATCACGCCGGCCGCGACGAGATAGAGCAGCATCTCCAGCCCGATGATCAGCGACAGCGACGTCGCCACGCCGTGCGTGATCCCGGCGCGCAAGGGTTTCGGATCGGTCAGCGCGGCGGTGGTCCAGGCGAGGAAGGCGCGCTGCCAGCCATGATGATCGATCCTGAGCGGCACCCACATGCCGACCACCGAGCCCCCGCAGGCGAGCAGGGTGATGGCGAGCAAGGGGGCGTAAGGCGAGATCAGCCGCCGCGCCATCAGCGCCACAGCCCACATCGCCACCAGCATCGGCAGAAGGGGGGCGACGGTGATCGCGATCGTCTCGGCGGTCCGGCCCCCGAAAAAGGGCGTGAACAGCAGCTTCAATCCGGCGATCGGCAGATCGACCAGGCGGGACCAGTGGATATTGGAGCCGGCCATGCGGTGCTGCTGGAGATCGTACCAGCCCTGGCCCTCGAGCAGGCCGCGGACCTGCATCATCCGCATATTGTCGTCGGTATCGCCGAGCGCGAAATGCTGGATTATCGGCCAGCGGTCGGGATTGAAGGTCAGCCAGGCCGCATAGCCGAGCCAGAACAGCAGGACCCACCAGCGCCAGTGCCGGTCCACGAATCCGAAAGGCGTCTCCGCTTGAGCCGGCATAAACGTTTCTTTTCTTTTCAACCCCGGCGATCGGCATTAGTCGCTGCCCGCCAAAGGGCAAGCGGGCGAAAGGGAAGGCGGCGCGCAAATCATGAATCAGGCAGGCGCGCTGAAATCGCTCGCGGGACAGTTCATCCGGTTCGGCATGGTCGGGGGGTTCGTGACCCTGCTCGGCGTCGCCGCTTATTATGTGCCGGCGACGTATCTGGGCTTCGCGCCTTTGCTCGCCAATTTGTTCGGCTATGCCGTCGCCGCCGCCTTTGGCTACATCATGCACAGCCGGATCAGCTTTCGCGGCCATGGCAGCCGCGACAATCCCGGCCAGCGCACCTTCCGCTTCCTGGTCGTCTCCCTGGTCAGCCTTGGTCTCAACAGCCTGTTCGTCGGCGTGCTGACCGGGCCGCTCGGGGGGCCGACCTGGTGGCCGGTGATCCCGATGGTGTTCGTGACGCCGCTCGTCACCTTCTCGCTCAATCGCCACTGGGTGTTCGGCTGATGGAGCGCGAAGTCTACGACCAGATGGCGCGGATCGATCAGGTGCACTGGTGGTATGTGGCGCGGCGCGACATTCTGGCGGCCTTGATCGCGCGCCGGATCAGGCCTCCGCTGGGCGCGCGCATCCTGGAGGTCGGCTGCGGGACGGGGCACAACCTCGACATGCTGAAGCGCTTCGGCGCCGTCGACGCGATCGA
>JBKJZJ010000063.1:0-5627 GCA_046715355.1 Allosphingosinicella sp.
GGCGACGATCGTGTCGGCGCCATTGCCTGAGAGGATGGTATCTACGCCGCCGCCGGTGGTGATGGTGTTGGTGCCATGGCCGCCGTCGACGTAATTGCCGCCGCTGCCGGCGGTGATCGTGTCCGCGCCGCTGCCGCCGACGATATAATTGGCGCCTTCGCCGGCGGTCACTGTCCCGGCCCCCTCCCCGGTGCGGATGTCGTCGTCGCCCGCCCCGGTGGTGATCGTGTCGGCGCCAGACCCGGTCCAGATGGTGAAATGCTCGAAGCCGCCATTGATCGTCACCAGCCGGCCGCCCCCGCCCGCTTCGGCGATGTTGGACGTCGAATCGCCGGTCACCGCTCCGGTCGCGAGCCGATAGTCGACGAACAGCCGGTCGTCGCCGAGCCCGCCACTAGCCGAATCGGCCCCCGCGGTGACGGTGACCAGATTGGCGCCGTCATTGCCGACGATGCCGTTGCCGTCGCTGGCGTCGAGCAGGTTGATCGGGGCGGTTCCGCCGAGCGTGACCGTGGCGATGCCGCTGCCGAGCTGGAGGACGATGCCGAGCGAGGCCGCGCCGCCGGTGATGGTCATGCCGCTGTGCGTGACCGTCGCGGTCTCGTTCGAATAGCCCGCTTCGAGCTGGATGGTGTCGCCGGGTCCGGCGGCCGCCATGGCGGCTGCGATGGAGGGGAAGGTCGAATTGGGGCCGACTGTGAAGATCGCCATGTCATTCTCCTTGGGCTGGGCGCCAAGGAGCTGCATACATCCCGGATCGCTTACGCATTTACTCGCGGATCGCCGCGCCGGAATTTGCAGAACAACCGCAATTTATCGTTGCGGTGCCATAATATAAATTGGCTTGGAATAATTGCTAATGCTTATATGTTTACGCATCTATAATTTGGATACAGCAATGATATATTTGAGACAGGCCGTTCTTATTTCACGATGACTGGAACTCAAAAACTCAGGTGGTCCTGTTATTTGCGCGGAACTTCGAAAGATGCGACCGACGCCCGATCCGATTAATCGGCTGGACCCCTCAGTCCACGTGCGGATTGACCGCGGGCGGGTCGCTCGCGGGGAAGCTTTCGTCCGAGGCCTGGTCGGTCCGCTCCCAGTCGGCGGGCGGGTCGCGCATCGCGTCGGGCCCGGCGGAGCGGGCGGCGCCCGACTGGCCGACCGGCCCGGGGGCGGTCTTGCCGCGCGCGGTGGCGGGGGCGGGGCGCTCCTCATTGTCGCCGCGCCACCAGCGGCGGGCGAAGAGGGCGGCGCCGAGGCCAACGACGGCGGCGCCGGCGGCGGCGATGATCGAGGTCTTGCGGGTCCATGCCATGATGAATTCGTTTCCCTTGCTCCCGGGCGGCCGGCATTGCGAGACGCCGCCCGAACCTGTTGATTGCGCCTCTTGGAACATACGGGACGGCGCGCCGGTTCCGCTCTCTTGCCACGGCCGGGGACAGAAACTTGAACGACACCGAGACGCTCTCGCCGGTGCTGCCGAACGCGGTCGAGGAGGCGACGCGGCTGCTGCTCGCCAAGGCGTGCGAGCGCGGCCTCGTCCTCGCCACCGCCGAGAGCTGCACCGGCGGCATGCTCGCCAGCCTGTTGACCGACGTCCAGGGCGTCGCCCATGTCTTCGACCGCGGCTTCGTCACCTATAGCGAGGAGGCCAAGACCGAGATGCTGGGCGTGCCCGCCTCTTTGATCGAGGAGGAGGGCGCGGTCTCCAAAGCGGTCGCGATCGCCATGGCCGAGGGCGCCTTGTCCCGCGGCCGCGCCAATATCGCGCTTGCCATCACCGGATTCGCCGATACGGGCGAGGAGCCGGGGCTGGTTCATTTCGCCTGCGCGCGGAACGGGCGTATAACCGCGCATCGCGAGGAGCATTTCGGCGGCATCGGGCGCGGCGCAGTGCGGGTGGCGGCGCTCGAGGTGGCGGTCGCGATGATGACGGAGATGCTGTAGATGGCGAAGGCCGGCAAGAAGGCGAAGACGGAAGCGGAGGCGCCAGCTCCGGCGCGGCCGCCGTTCGGCGCCATCCACCGCCACGGCTTCGTCCGCGTCGCCGCCGCCAGCCCGTGCGCTTCGACCGGCGACGTCGCCTTCAACGTCGAGGAGACGCTGAAGCTGGCGCGCGAGGCCGCTGCGCGCGGCGTCGATCTCGCCGTCTTCCCCGAATTGAACATCTCCTCCTACGCGGTCGACGACCTCTTCCTGCAGGACGCCTTTCTGGACTCGGTCGAGACCGGGATCGGCCGGCTGGCGAAGGAGAGCGCGGATTTGGGGACCGTGCTCGTAGTCGGCGCGCCGCTCCGCCGCAACGGCCGGCTCTACAATTGCGCGCTGGCCATCGCGCGCGGCCAGATCCTGGGCGCGGTGCCGAAGAGCTTCCTGCCCAATTACCGCGAATATTATGAGAAGCGCTGGTTCGCCTCGGGAGTCGGCATCGAGGCGCTGAAGACGGAGGTGGCGGGCCAGAATGTAGCGTTCGGCACCGACCTCATCTTCGCCGCCGAGGATCTCGCCGACTTCATCTTCCATCTCGAGATTTGCGAGGATTATTGGGCGCCGCAGCCGCCTTCGACGCTGGGCGCCCTGGCGGGCGCTTTGATCCTCACCAACCTTTCGGCCTCCAACATCACTATCGGCAAGGCCGACGAGCGCAAATTGCTCTGCGCGAGCCAAGCCAGCCGCTGCATCGCCGGTTACGTCTTTTCCGCCGCCGGGCCCGGCGAGAGCACCACCGACCTAGCCTGGGACGGGCAGGGCTCGATCTACGAGCTCGGCGAGCTGCTCGCCGAGACCGGGCGCTTCGACCGCAAGTCCGAGCTGGCGGTGGCCGATATCGACGTCCAGCGCCTGAGGCTCGAGCGGATGCGCAACGGCACTTTCAACGACAATGCCCGCGCCGCCGGCCATCCCGAGCTTCGCTTCCGCCGCATCGGCTTCGAGCACAAGCCCGGCTTCGCCGAGATCGGCTTCGAGCGGACATTGCGCCGCTTCCCTTATGTTCCGAACCGGCCCGAGCAGCTCGATCAGGATTGCTACGAGGCGTTCAACATCCAGGTCCAGGGCCTGGTCCGCCGCTTCCAGGCGACCTCGGGCGGCCATCTCGTCATCGGCGTCTCGGGCGGGCTCGATTCGACCCATGCCCTGATCGTCGCCGCCAAGGCCTGCGACGAGCTCGGCCTGCCGCGCTCGACCATATTGGGCTTCACCATGCCCGGCTTCGCCACCGGCGCCGAGACCAAGGGCAATGCCTGGTCGCTGATGAACGCATTGGGCATCATCGGCGAGGAGATCGACATCCGCCCGGCAGCGACCCAGATGCTCGCCGACATGGGGCACCCGTTCGCCAAGGGCGAGCCGCAATATGACATCACCTTCGAAAATGTGCAGGCGGGGCTTCGCACCGACTACCTTTTCCGCCTCGCCAACCAGCGCGCCGGCTTCGTGATCGGCACCGGCGACCTTTCCGAAATCGCCTTGGGCTGGTCGACCTACGGCGTCGGCGACCAGATGAGCCATTACGGCGTCAATGCCGGCGTCCCCAAGACGTTGATCCAGTACCTCATCCGCTGGGCGATCAAATCGGGCCAGTTCGACGAGCCGACCGACCGCGTCCTCCAGGCGATCCTCGACACCAAGATCTCGCCCGAGCTGATCCCGGCGGACGGCGAGAGCGGCATGCAGTCGACCGAGGACCGGATCGGCCCCTACGAGCTCCACGATTTCTTCCTCTTCCACATCCTGCGCCACGGCCAGCCTCCCTCCAAGGTCGCCTTCCTGGCGCACGAGGCGTGGAAGGAAGCGGCCGCGGGCCTGTGGCCGTTCCACTATCCCGAAGCGCTCAAGCGCCAATACGACCTGGCGACGATCCGCAAATGGCTGGAGGTCTTCTGCTTCCGCTTCTTCCAGCTCTCGCAGTTCAAACGCTCGGCCATCCCCAATTCGCCCAAGGTCTCCGGCGGCGGCGCGCTCAGCCCGCGCGGCGACTGGCGCGCTCCGAGCGACGGCAATGCCGCGGCATGGCTGGAGGAATTGAGGGCGGCGTTCGAGGACTAGAGGCGCCGTCGCTGCCTCAGGCCGCGACCGCGAACAGGGTCACGCCCGCATATTTGCTCTGCTGAGGATCGAAAACCGGCGCGGGCTGGAAGGCTTGGTCAGCGAGGGCGACCTCCCTCAGCCCGGCGAGCTTGAAGGTGCCGAGCTTGACCTCGCGCGGCGGCCGGCCGTCGCGCTCGAGCGTGACCGCGTCGACGAACAATTCGTCGTGGCGCGTGTAGAGGATGTGCGGCGCGAGCCGAAGCTTCATGCGATTGTAGACGGCTTCGACGCTGGTCTTGAGCGCGATCGCCTCGAGAAAGATGCGGCTGGCTTCCATCGCCCCAGTCTGCCCGCCATGGCCGCCGCGTTCAACTTTTTTGTGCATTGCAGCATAATGCGGGAGGCGCGCGGGAGTTCCCGGCTCTCTTGCAAGTCGCGCCGAACTGGCGGAATGTGGGCCGGCTAACAGTGGCGGAGGGACCTATGGAACCCACGCGTAAACCGAGTCGGCGTTCGTTCATGGGGCAGGTATTGGGTGGGGTCGCGGTCGGCGGCTCGCTGGTGCTGGTGTCCGGGCGGGCGCAGGCCCAGAACTACACCGGGGTCACCGATTCCGACACCGGCAACGTCCGCGACCGGCCGGGCTACGGCGTCGGCGTGCGCAATCGCTATACCGACCGCGACACCGGCCCCAATCGCGACGCCCAGTTCGAAGGGCGTGGGCCGGCGGGACGGGGCGAAAACGCGCCTTCGGGCCAGGGCCGCTATGGCGGCATCGGCTCGGGCTGCTCGGATAGTGATGGCGGGCAGGGCTCGGATCCCGGCGGCCGCGGCGTCCGTTGCAACGGCCAGACGCCCGAGCGGCGCTATCCGCCCGGGCACACCCGCCATTGCACCGATTCCGACCGCGGCAATCGCGCCGATCCCGTCCAGCAGGGCGTGCGCTGCTAGACCCAGGTTCATCGACCAACCCGCTTGTCCTTTCGACCGGCGTCCTGTCCGCGCGACGGGCCGCCTTGCCTGCCTTGCCTGGATGGGGCACCGTCCGCGCTTTCCCGACCTGACTGCTCCGAGGGGTTTTTCCGCACATGATCCGCAGCTTCGCCGCGCTTTCGCTTCTGCTCGTCTCCACCACCGCGTTCGCGCAGGATCGGCCGCGCCGGGGCGCCGGCGGCGGCGAGGCGCCGACGTGGGACGTCAACGCGCCGCCCGGCGCGCGCATCCGCCAGGTGCCGATCAACGTCAGCGAGGGCACCTGGATGAACGTCGAGGTCAGCCCGGACGGGGGGACGATCGCCTTCGACCTTTTGGGCGACATCTACACCCTGCCGATCTCCGGCGGCCGCCCGACCCGGATCAGCTCGGGCCTCGCCTGGGACATGCAGCCGCGCTTCTCGCCCGACGGCCGGCTGATCGCCTTCACCTCGGACCGCGGCGGCGGCGACAATATCTGGGTGATGAACGCCAACGGCTCGGGCGCGCGCGCGATCACCCGCGAGACGTTCGAGCTATTGAACAACCCGACCTGGAGCCCCGACGGCCAGTTCATCGCAGCGCGCAAGCATTTCACCACCCAGCGCTCGCTGGGAACC
>JBKJZJ010000064.1:0-9350 GCA_046715355.1 Allosphingosinicella sp.
GCTGGGAGCGGGCGACGGCGCCCAATGCCGCGCCGGGCGCGCCGCCTTTGCCGATCTTCGGGCGCGACCACGCGATCCTGTTCCTGGCGCCGCCCGAGGCGAGCCAGGGGCGCGGCACGGGCTGCATGGTGGTGGCCGCGCTCGCCGCCTCGGTCCGCTCGGCGGACCTGGTCGCCGCGACGACGGCCGCTTTGGGCCAGCCGCCCGAAATCGTCACGGACAATGGGGCGAACTGGCGGCTGGACGGCCGCTATCACGTCATGCTCATGCACCGGGCCGGCAGCGACCCTCGCGCCACCATCATCATCGCCCCTGTAGGGAATTCGCTATGACGATCCTGATCACCGCCTTGCTCGCGCTCGCGGCCGCGGCGCAGGATGCGCCCCGCTCGGCCGATGCCGAGATCCTCGAAATCTACAACGCCGTCTGCGTCCGCAACGAAGTGGCGCCGGCGGGATTCCAGCCGGTCGAATGGAGCAGCTTTCCGCCGGCGCTCCGGCTGCTCAACACTTATGGACATGAGGGCATCTTCCTCCTCCGCGACGCCGGCGGCCGCAGTGTCTACATCGCGCGCACCAGCGGCGCCGGCCACGACTCCATCGTCGCGGCCGAGCGGCGCTGCGGCGTCGCGATAAGGGGCGCGAATTTCGATCGGCTCGCCAGGGCATTCGCCCGGCAGCTCGGCGTCCGCCCGCTCGAGATGAACATGCTCGGCCACAAGGTCGTCATGCTGCAGGCGCCTCAGGGCGTGCTGTCGATCAGCGAGGCCGAGCAGGGCTGGATCATCGTCAGGGCCTATGACGTGTCGTTCAGGTAGGGATTGAGAGAACAGTGAGCATCCTCGTAAACGCGTCCACCAGGGTCATCACGCAAGGGATGACCGGCGAGACCGGCACCTTCCACACCGAACAGGCGCTCGCCTACGGCACGAAGATGGTCGGCGGCGTGACGCCCGGCAAAGGCGGGCAGACCCATATCGGCCTGCCCGTGTTCGACACGGTCGCCGACGCCGTGGAAGCCACGAGCGCGGACGCCAGCGTGGTCTATGTGCCGCCGCCCTTCGCCGCCGATTCCATCCTCGAGGCGATCGACGCGGAGGTGCCGCTGATCGTCGCCATCACCGAGGGCATTCCGGTGCTGGACATGGTGCGGGTGAAGCGCGCTTTGTCGGGCTCCAGGTCGCGGCTGATCGGCCCCAATTGCCCGGGCGTGCTGACGCCCGGCGAATGCAAGATCGGGATCATGCCGGGCTCGATCTTCCGCAAAGGGAGCGTCGGCATCGTCAGCCGATCGGGGACGCTCACCTACGAGGCGGTGTTCCAGACCTCGAATGCGGGCCTGGGCCAGACCACCGCGGTCGGGATCGGCGGCGACCCGGTCAACGGCACCAACTTCATCGACGTGCTCGAGCTGTTCCTCGCGGACGACGAGACGCGCTCGATCATCATGATCGGCGAGATCGGCGGCTCGGCGGAGGAGGATGCCGCCCAGTTCCTCGCCGACGAGGCGAAGAAGGGCCGTTCCAAGCCGGTGGTCGGCTTCATCGCCGGCCGCACCGCGCCCCCCGGGCGCCGCATGGGCCACGCCGGCGCGATCGTCTCGGGCGGCCAGGGCGGCGCGGAGGACAAGATCGCGGCGATGGAGGCGGCTGGAATGAAGGTGAGCCCAAGCCCATCTGAGCTGGGCGAGACGCTAGCCACCCTTTTGAAGGGCTGAGACTTGGTCTAGGGCGTCCGCGCGAAAGGCGAAGGCACGTGGATAATCAAGGCGAGCGCCCGAGCTGGGCCCGCGACAATTGGCCGGTCATCGAGCTCGACGATCTCAACGCCGGTCTCGATCCCACCGGCATGGCGATCGAGAGGGTCGCGGCGCGGGCGAAGGACGCCGCCGCCGCGTCGGGCGCGTCCGAAACCGGGATCGAGCAGGCCGCGAACGATTCGATCTGCGCGATGATGCTGATCCGCACCTATCGGGTGCGCGGCCATCTCGCCGCCGACCTCGATCCGCTCGGCCTCACCCAGCGCGAGCTGCCGGAAGACCTCACGCCCGAATATCACGGCTTCACCGGCGAGGGCTCGCTCGACCGGCCGGTCTGGCTCGGCGGCGCGCTCGGCCTCGAAAAGGCGACCGTCCGCGAGGTCGTCGAGATCCTCCGCCGCAATTATTGCGGGCGCGTCGGCCTCGAATATATGCACATCAACGACCTCGACGAGCGCCGTTTCCTCCAGGACCGGATGGAAGGCAAGGACGCCGGAATCGTCTTCACCCCCGAAGGCAAGCAATCGATCCTGACCAAGGTCGTCCAGGCCGAGCAATGGGAGACCTTCCTCGCCCGCAAATATGTCGGCACCAAGCGCTTCGGGCTCGACGGCGGCGAAGCGATGGTGCCGGCGCTCGAGGCGGTGATCAAATATGGCGGCCAATATGGCGTCCAATCGATGGTCTTCGGCATGTCCCATCGCGGCCGCCTGAACGTGCTCGCCAACGTGATGGGCAAGCCCTACCGGGCGATCTTCTCCGAATTCGCCGGCGGCGCCGCGAACCCCGAGGATGTCGGCGGCTCCGGCGACGTCAAATACCATCTCGGCACCTCGTCCGACCGCGAGTTCGACGGGATCCGCGTCCACCTCAGCCTGGTGCCCAATCCAAGCCATCTCGAAGCGGTCGATCCGGTCGTGCTCGGCAAGGCCAAGGCGCAGCAGATCGCGCGCGGCGACGTCGAGGGCGACAGCGTGCTTCCCGTCCTGCTCCACGGCGACGCGGCCTTCGCGGGCCAGGGGATCGTCGCCGAATGCCTCGGCTTTTCCGGCATCCCCGGCTACTCGACCGGCGGCTGCCTGCACTTCATCATCAACAATCAGGTGGGGTTCACCACCTCGCCGCAATTCGCCCGCTCCTCGCCTTATCCCTCGGACGTGGCCAAGCTCGTTCAGGCGCCGATCCTGCACGTCAACGGCGACGATCCGGAGGCGGTCACCTTCGCCTGCAAGCTCGCCATCGAGTATCGGCAGGCCTTCAACCGCGACATCGTCATCGACATGTGGTGCTACCGCCGCTTCGGCCACAATGAGGGCGACGAGCCGAGCTTCACCCAGCCGCTCATGTACCAGGAGATCCGCAAGCATAGCCCGATCTCGGCGCTCTATGCCGCGCGGCTGGAGAAAGAGGCGGTGATCAAGCCGGGCTGGCTCGACGGCGAAGTCGCCGCCTTCACCGCCTTGCTCGAAACCGAGTTCGAAGCCGCCAAATCCTATCTGCCCAACAAGGCGGACTGGTTCGAGGGCGCCTGGTCGGGCCTCGGCAAGCCGCAGCAGGCGATCACCGAGCGGCGCAACGTCACCACTGGCGTCGGCGAGGCGGTGGTGCGGGAGATCGGCGAAATCCTGACCACGATCCCGGGAAACGTCGCCGTCCACAAGACGCTGACCCGGATCGTCGACGCCCGCCGCGCAATGTTCGAGACTGGCGAGGGCTTCGACTGGGCCACCGCGGAGGCGCTCGCCTTCGGCACCTTGCTGCGCGAGGAGCATCCGGTGCGCCTGTCCGGCCAGGATTCGGGCCGCGGCACCTTCAGCCAGCGCCATTCGGTCTGGGTCGACCAGACGGACGGCTCCAAATATATCCCGCTCACCAAGGTCGGCCCGGCCCGGTTCGAGGTCAGGGACAGCCCGCTCTCCGAATTCGGCGTGCTCGGCTTCGAATATGGCTGGTCGCTGGCCGATCCGCAGACGCTGGTGCTGTGGGAAGCGCAGTTCGGCGACTTCGCCAACGGCGCGCAGGTGATGATCGACCAGTTCATCGCCGCCGGCGAGGCCAAGTGGCTGCGCGCCTCGGGCCTCGTGCTGCTGCTGCCGCACGGCTATGAAGGGCAGGGCCCCGAGCACAGCTCGGCGCGGCCCGAGCGCTTCCTGCAGCTCTGCGCCGAGGACAATATGCAGGTCGCCAATTGCACCACGCCGGCCAATTATTTCCACATCCTGCGCCGCCAGATGCACCGCGACTTCAGGAAGCCGCTGGTGATCATGACGCCCAAGTCGCTGCTCCGCCACAAGCAGGCGGTCTCTGCCATCGCCGACTTCACCGGCGACAGCCACTTCCGCCGCATCGTCTCCGATCCCGCCGCGCCCGCCGACAAGCACGTCAAGCGGCTGGTCCTGTGCACCGGCAAGCTCGCCTACGAGCTGATCGAAGCGCGCGACAAGGCGCGCGACCGCAACACGAGCATCGTCCGCATCGAGCAGCTTTATCCATTTCCCGGCGAGGCCTTCCTCGCGCGGCTCAAGCGCATGACCAATCTCGAAGAGGTGGTCTGGGCGCAGGAGGAGCCGATGAACCAGGGCTATTGGGCCCATGTCGAGCCCCGGATCGAGCGCCGCCTGAGCGAGGCCGGGCTCAAGCCGAAGCGGCCCGTCTATGCCGGCCGCGCGCCCGCCGCCTCGCCCGCCACGGGCCTTGCCAAGCGCCACGCGGCGGAGCAGGCGGCCTTGATCGCCGACGCGCTCGGCCATGTCGGCGCCGCCACGGCTCAGCGTAGAGCCAGCTAGAAGGACGAAGAATGGCGACCGAAGTCAAAGTGCCGACGCTGGGCGAATCGATAACCGAGGCGACGCTCGGGGCGTGGCTGAAGCAGCCCGGCGAGAGCGTGGCCCTCGACGAGCCGATCGCCAGCCTCGAAACCGACAAGGTCGCGGTCGAGGTGCCCTCCCCGGTGGCCGGCAGCATGGGCGAGCAACGCGCCAAGGTCGGCGACACGATCGCGGTCGGCGCGGTGATCGCCACGATCGAGGCCGGCGGCGCGGCGGCGGCGAGGGAAGAGCTGCCCCAATCCTCCCCGGTCAACCCGAAAGGCGCCGGCGAGAATATCGCGGTCAAGGACGAGACCGAGGCGGACGGCGAAGACGGGCCGCACCTGACCCTCTCGCCCGCCGTCCGCCGGATCGTGCTCGAACATCATCTCGACCCCTCCAGGATCAAGGGCACCGGCAAGGACGGCCGCCTCACCAAGGACGACGTCCTCGCCGCCGCCGAAGGCCAGAAGGCCGAGCTACCCCAACCGAGTGCTCCTGCGAAAGCAGGAGCCCAGGCTCCAGAGCCGGACAGGGTTCCTGCTTCCGCAGGAACACGGGAGCGGCGCGAGGAGCGGGTGCGGATGACCCGCCTGCGCCAGACGATCGCGAAACGTCTCAAGGAGGCGCAGAACACGGCGGCCATGCTCACCACCTTCAACGACGTCGACATGTCGGCGGTGATGGAGGCGCGGGCGAAATATAAGGATTTGTTCGAGAAGAAGCACCAGATCCGCCTGGGCTTCATGGGGTTCTTCGTGAAGGCCGCCATCCTTGCCGCGCGTGATGTCCCGGCGGTCAACGCCTCGCTCGAGGGCGAGGAGATCGTCTACCATCATTATGTCGACCTCTCGGTCGCGGTCTCCGCGCCAAACGGCCTCGTCGTCCCCGTGATCCGCGACGCGCAGGACATGGGCTTCGCCGAGATCGAGAAGGCGATCGCCGATTTCGGCAGCCGCGCCAAGGAGGGCACGCTGACCCTGGCGGACATGGAGGGGGGCACCTTCACCATCTCCAACGGCGGCGTGTTCGGCTCCTTGCTCTCGACGCCGATCATCAACCCGCCGCAGTCGGCGGTGCTCGGCATGCACCGGATCGAGGAGCGTCCGGTGGTGCGCGACGGCCAGATCGTCGCCCGGCCGATGATGTATCTCGCCCTTTCCTACGACCACCGCCTGATCGACGGCCGCGAGGCGGTCACCTTCCTGGTGCGGATGAAGGAAGCGCTGGAAGACCCGACGCGTTTGCTGATAGACTTGTGACCATGAATTGGCGCGATCACATCCATTCGGACCCAGCTATTCTGGGCGGGAAGCCCGTAATCCGAGGGACACGGATTTCGGTCGAACTCGTTCTGGAATTTCTAGCCGACGGAGCAAGCGTAGCCGAGGTGCTTGAGGCCTATCCACACCTCGATGAGAAATCGGTCAGGGCGTCCATAGCGTTCGCCCACGACATGATCGTCGACGAGGCGCCGCTCGCGAAGCAGCGCGCCGCCTGACTTTGCGGATCCTGCTCGACGAGAATGTCCATGCGCAGGTCGCCGACGTGTTGCGCGAGGCCGGTCACGAGGTCGTATCGATTGCATGGTCGCACCCCGGAATCTCAGACAAGAAGCTACTGAGCCGCAAGGACATCGGCGATTGTCTGCTGGTTACATATGATCGCGATTTCGGGGAGCTCGTCTTCAAAGAGGGACTCGCCGCGCCGCTGGGCATCATCTACAGCCGCCTTGGCCGTTCCGATCCTGATGTGCTTGCACACAGAATCTTGGCGTTGATCGCGGCCGACGATGTCGCCAGCAAATTCATTGTTGTTGAGAAAGACGGCGAGCGCGTGAAGGCGCTGCCTGAGCAAAGGCAGGACTGATGGCAGAGACTGACTTCGACCTGATCGTGATCGGCGCCGGGCCGGGCGGCTATGTGGCGGCGATCCGGGCCGCGCAGCTGGGGCTGAAGACGGCGTGCGCGGACAGCCGCGAAACGTTGGGCGGCACCTGTCTCAACGTCGGCTGCATTCCCTCCAAGGCTTTGCTCCACGCCTCCGAGCTTTACGAGGAGGCGCATTCGGGGGCGCTGGCGAAGTGGGGCGTGAAGACCTCGGGCCTGGAACTCGATCTCGACGCCATGCACGGGGCGCGGCTGGAGGCGATCGGCGGCCTCACCAAGGGCATCGAATTCCTCTTCAAGAAGAACAAGGTCGAATGGCTGAAGGGCCATGCCAGCTTCACCGGCAAGGACTCGATCAAGGTCGGCGGCAAGGCCTATCGCGCCAAGCATATCGTCATCGCCACCGGCTCCGGCGTCACGCCGCTGGCGGGCGTCGAGATCGACCATCAGCGGATCGTCGATTCGACCAGCGCGCTCGAGCTCAAAGCCGTGCCGGAGCATATGGTGGTGATCGGCGGCGGCGTGATCGGGCTCGAGCTCGGCTCGGTCTGGCGGCGGCTGGGCGCGAAGGTCACCGTGGTCGAGTTTCTCGACCAGATCCTCCCCGGAATGGACGGCGAGGTCCGCAAGGAATGCGCGAAGATCTTCAAGAAGCAGGGCTTCGAGATCCGCACCTCGACCAAGGTCACCGGAGCCAAAGCGGGCAAGAAGAGCGTCACGCTCACCGTCGAGCCGGCAGCCGGGGGCGCGGCAGAGACGATCGAGGCCGACACCGTGCTGGTGTCGATCGGCCGGCGCCCCAATACGGACGGGCTCGCGCTCGACAAAGCCGGCCTCGCCGTCAACAAAAGCGGCCAGATCGAGGTCGATCGCGAGTTCAAGACGAGCGTCCCCGGAATCTACGCGATCGGCGACGTCACGCCGGGGCCGATGCTCGCCCACAAGGCAGAGGATGAGGGGATCGCGGTCGCCGAGATTCTGGCGGGGCAGATCGGCATCGTGAACCATGAAGTGATCCCGTCGGTGGTCTACACCATGCCGGAAATCGCCGGCGTCGGCCTCACCGAGGAGGAGGCCAAGGCGGCCGGCCACGAGGTCAGGGTCGGCAAGTTCCCGATGCTCGGCAACAGCCGCGCCAAGACCAACCGCGAGGGCGACGGCTTCGTCAAGATCGTCGCCGACGGCAAATCGGATCGCGTGCTCGGCGTCTGGATCATTGCCTCGGTCGCGGGGACGATGATCGCCGAAGCCGCGGTGGCGATGGAGTTCGGCGCGACCAGCGAGGACATCGCCTATACCTGCCACGCCCATCCGACCCATTCGGAGGCGGTCAAGGAAGCGGCGATGGCGGTGACCGGCAAGCCGATCCACGTCTGAAGCGGTCGACATGAGAGCCATTTCGGGGCAGAAAGATTGACTTTCCGAGATCCCTCGACCTACGCTCGCATTCTGTGCTGAGCTTGGCGTCTACTGGTCCTCGACCCCGCGGAAGGAGCAAAGGACTTGGCATTCTTCAAGGACGATTCGACGCTCGCCGCGGCGAAGGTGGCGCCCGCGCGTCCGATCACGAGCCTGCCGCCGGCCGGGACGGTCCTTGGACGGCTCGCGCGCACCTATAACGAAGCGGGCGGCCTGATCGACGCCCTGGCCGCGCGGACCGCGACCGAGCCGATGGCGGTGCTTGCGGTCTGGTACGTCGAGAGCGGCGGTCGCGGCTTCACGCCAGGCAAGCCGGTTCTGCGGTTCGAGAATCACGTCTTCTGGGATAAATGGGGGCACAACAACGCCGCCAAGTTCGATCAGCATTTCCGGTTCGGAGGCCATGGCGCAACCGGCAAGCGGCACAAGAATCACGCCTTTCGCAATCCGGCCGGGACGCCGTGGCGCTCCTTTCACGGCGGCGCCCAGACGCTCGAATATGAAGTGTTCGACTTTGCCTCGACGCTCGCCGGCCGGGAGCCGGCATGCCTTTCATCGAGCTTTGGCGGGCCGCAGATCATGGGCTTCAACCATGCGGCCTGCGGCTATAAAGATGCCGCCACCCTGTTCACGCGCTTCGCCGCCGATCCCCGATGGCAGGTCCTGGGCTTCTTCGATTTCTGTCGCACGAACGGCCTCGTGGACGAAATCCGCGACCGCCGATGGGTCGATTTCGGGCAGCGATACAATGGCGACGGCGCGGTTTACGGCCCGCTACTGAAAGCTGCCTTCGACCAAAAGCCGGCGTTCGACGCGCTGCCGCGCTGAAGGAGGAGGAGAGGAGCGGCAGGAGCCGCTTTCATTTTCGCGCGAGCGAGCGCGCTGTGGTAGGCAAACTTCATGCCGCCCGCCCAGCTCCCCGCCGCTTTGGGCCCGATCCTCGACTTTCTCGACATGGCGGGGATCGCCGTGTTTGCCCTCTCCGGCGCGCTGCTCGCGGCGGTCAAGAAGCAGACGCTCGTCACCTTCCTGTTCTTCGCTGTGGTGACCGGGGTCGGCGGCGGCACCGTGCGCGACCTCTTGATCGGCGCGCCCGTCTTCTGGGTGCACGAGAACCAGACCCTGCTGATCTGCTTCGCCGCCGCCTTCGCGGTCTGGCTGCTGCCGGCGCGGCTGTGGAAGGGCAAGACCCTGCTCTGGCTCGACGCCGCCGGCCTCGCCGCCTACGCCACCTTCGGCGCCGCCAAGGGCCTCGCCTTCGGCCTCGCGCCGCTGCCGGCTTTCGTCATGGGCGTGCTCACCGGCTGCCTCGGCGGCATCGTCCGCGACGTGCTGGCCGGCGAGCCTTCGATCCTGATGCAGCCGGAGCTCTACGTGACGGCCGCCGCCTTGTCGGCGGCCCTGTTCGTCGGCCTCGTTGCCGCCGGCCTGCCGCCGGGCGCGGCCGGCCTCATCGCCGCCGCCGCCGGCTTCGCGT